>NC_014774.1:314569-629139 GCF_000183665.1 Candidatus Liberibacter solanacearum CLso-ZC1 | reverse complement strand
TGTAAGAACGATGGGTTTGCTAGGACTATTCATCGGACCAGTGATCATGGCATTGATGACAGTAATTTGGAAAGAATCTATTCTTGCGATAAGAGAAAATAATCTCAAGAGAAAACCAACAAAGACTTAAATTTTCTAGATGTAGATCATATGTAAATCATATGAGTTTATTAAAATGCTCTTTTATAATGGCATGTAGAAGAGTATCTAATCATTGTTTTTTTTATCTAAAAAGATCTTTATAATATTAATCTCTCATCTTTTTGATATACAAATCCCAGGTCATTTTTTCCCTTAGGAAAGATGAATCTATGAGTGTCATATTATCAATATGTAGCAATACACATTATTGAGTAATCGTTATTCACTGAAAAGTGACTTTTTCTTATGCCGCCACAATAAACCGAGAAGATTTATTTTCTATTGAACGGACAAATCGTCTGTTAACGTCTAAGTGTATTCTTTCAATCATTTCTAATAATTCTTCTTTAGGAAAACCACGAATATTTCTTTTTCGCACTCGTTCTAATAATTTTTCTACTATAATACTTGGATTTATTACAACGGAATCAACGGCAATTTCACGCCAAATCATTGTTGCCTCAACAAAAATTTCACTAATATCAGAAGTAAGTCCAACTAATTCATAGAGGGAACGAACAACATGAAAACCACCCGTAGAGAGAATAGAATAGACTCTATCTTGATTATATTCCGAAATCTTTGCCAAAATGATAGAAACAAACTGAATTGATCCAATTACAATGGCATAAATTAAAAGAACTGGAGTTAACTGTCCCTCTTCTTGCAAAATTTCGACGAGTTCAGATATATTTTGCGAGTCATTCACATTGGATACCATTTCAAGAATACCCACTCTTATGTTTTCCTCAGAGAGTACTTTGATCCGACGAAAAGAAATGACTGTATTCATAATTTTTGATTGACATAGAGAATTGCAAACATTTTTTATCAACAAATATCGAGCTTTTAAAGATAAATCAGAACGCAACGATAAAAGGTTTCTTATGTAAGGATTATGAGAAAAAAGTTTTGCTATACGCATTAATAACACACTGGATAAGCAAGCTGATTTATTCTCCAATAAAGCAATAATATTATCTATACATCCAATCTCTATTAAATTTTCCGCGACAACATGCGATAATTGATACCGTGAAGCTATAAAAATACATGTCAAATTGCCTCCTCGAGCAATAAGATCAATCAAATCGTTGTCATTTAAAACAGGCGAATGCAGGATGATAGTCCCTGATACATCAGGGTGATCTTCACTAAGAGCTAGAATAACATGTTTTGGAGCGGTATTAGATAATGCTATCGCACGGGCAAGAGATAAACGTACTTGCGAAGAAGGATCATCCAGTAGATGTGTCATTGCCAAGACCAAAGAATCTTTTTCATCAGCTAATAATTCTTCCATGCACCAAGTTCTACCCAAAATACGGGCAATACAAATCCTTTCTTGTAATTTAGCTGTTTTAGCCCATTTGATAAATGATTGTACGCTCACAGTGATCCTCAAAAATAACTTAATAACGCTTAAAAATTATACTGGAAAGGTTAATTGTTAGTTCGTATTTTTCAGAATCAATCCTATTTATGTCTCATTATGATCACACTCACATGTAATAATTTTTTTATTTTTCAAAATATCTTATATGAATTTGAAAAAATATTTAAAAAGAATTCATTCAAACTGTATACTGATTGAAAGTGATAGGAGATTTTTTATGTTCATAGTTGCTGGTCTTGGCAATCCTGGAAATGAGTATTCTGAGAATCGCCATAATATTGGTTTTATGTGCGTTGATAGGATTCATTCGTTTCATTCTTTTCCTTCTTGGAAGAAGAAATTTTCTGCCGAAATATCAGAAAAACATCTTGACGACATACGAATCATTCTCCTCAAACCACAAACTTTTATGAATTTATCGGGAAAATCTCTCATAGAAGTGATTAATTTTTATAAACTCTCTCTCCAAAACTGTTTGATTATTCATGATGAATTAGATCTTTCATTGGGAATATTGCGTCTTAAAACCGGCGGTGGAGATGCGGGGCATAATGGTTTAAAATCAATTAGTGAAAAATGCGGAAAAAATTACAAACGCCTCCGCATCGGAATTGGACGCCCCCAAAACAAAGAATATGTTATCAAACATGTTTTAAGTGATTTTTATCCTTCCGAACAATCCGTTTTATTCCCTATATTAGATAATATTGCACGACATATTCCCCTACTAGTTAAAAAAGAAGATGATTTGTTTCTAAACTATGTTGTGCAAAGGCAAGAGCTAAGTTCTAAAATTATTTCTTTATAAGCGATACAATACATACTATAAAAAAAATCAGATCATTACACCTTATCCTTGAGTTAATCCAAATGATTTGACTTCACAAAGGGAAGGATGTTTTTTTTAAAGAGGATAAATTTATGGGTTTTAAATGTGGTATTGTCGGACTTCCTAACGTTGGAAAATCAACTCTTTTTAATGCATTAACGCGTACAGCAACAGCTCAAGCAGCTAATTATCCCTTTTGCACGATAGAACCAAATTCTGGTGAAGTCGCTGT
Source organism: Candidatus Liberibacter solanacearum CLso-ZC1 (assembly GCF_000183665.1). Classification (NCBI taxonomy): domain Bacteria; kingdom Pseudomonadati; phylum Pseudomonadota; class Alphaproteobacteria; order Hyphomicrobiales; family Rhizobiaceae; genus Liberibacter; species Candidatus Liberibacter solanacearum. The sequence continues at coordinate 626,541 of NC_014774.1, read as the reverse complement.
TCCTGATCCTCGGATGCATAAATTAGCTGAGATTGCCAAATCAAAAGATTTAGTCCCCACTAGTATGTCCTTTATAGATATTGCCGGAATAGTACGTGGCGCATCAAAAGGAGAAGGGCTTGGAAATCAATTTTTAGCTAATATTCGTGAAGTAGATGCCATTATACACGTACTCCGTTGTTTTGATGATGAAAATATTATTCATGTTGAAGGTCGGATTAATCCTATTAATGATATTGAGACAATAGAAACGGAATTAATGCTCTCTGACCTTGAGAGGCTTGAACGTCTTTTTGAAAAGAATAAAAAACATAAAAATCATAAATCTGAAAATATACAACTAACCCAATCAATTATCTCTTCATCTTTACGCTTGATAGAAGAAGGAAAAACAGTTCGCAGTTTATTACAATCTCTTGATTCAGATGCGCTATCTATCTTTAAAAGTTTCAATCTTCTCACTGCTAAACCAATGCTTTATATCTGCAATGTTTCGGAAAGTGATTGTAAAAAAGGCAATATGCATACGGAAGCAATTCAAAAATTAGCCACCCAACAAAATGCAGAAATGATTATAATTTCTGCCGCCATCGAAGAAGAAATATCCCAACTTCCAGAAGAAGAACGAGCTTTGTTTATGGAAGATTTGGGAGTTTCTGTATCAGGACTCGAATTACTCATTCGATCTGGATACAGACTTCTTGACTTAATAACATATTTCACGGTTGGACCTAAAGAAACACGTGCTTGGACAATTCTTCGTGGTACAAATGCTCAGAAAGCAGCTGGTTTCATTCACTCTGATTTTGAACGAGGATTTATACGTGCTCTCACAATCTCCTATGAAGATTACATAGCAATGGGAGGAGAACGTGCTGCAAAAGAATCAGGAAAGGCACGCGATGAAGGCAAGGATTATATCGTAAAAGATGGTGATATAATGCATTTTCGATTTAACGTATGATGTTGCTCAAAAGATGTATCGTATGTAGAACGTTATCCAATTACAAGAATATTGGTATATTATTTCAAAAATTAGCTTCTATTAGATCAAATAAATGCTATATTATCAACATTTTATCAGTTCAAGGTTTTTATTTAGATTGCAACGATTTTATATCTTGAGATATTATTCCAATGGTTTTATAAGTAATAGGAATTTTTGTGACATATCCCTATGATGTACAATTTATTCTAAATATCGTTCATTTTTTGGAAAAAAATATATGGTAAAGCATAAAGTTGCTTTTTTGACAGCTGGAGGCATTGCTCCGTGTCTATCTTCAGTTATTGGTATGCTCATTAGTCGTTATAATGAGATTCTTCCCGAAGCAGAGTTAATTGCTTATCGTTCTGGATATCAAGGACTACTCTTAGACGATAAGATTGAAATATCTCATGATATGCGTCAGAATGCGGAGAAATTGCTGTCTTATGGTGGTTCTCCTATAGGCAATAGTCGTATCAAATTAACGAATATTAATGATTGTATCAAGCGGAATTTGATCAAGGAAAATGAAAATCCTTTAGAAGTAGCCGCTCATAACCTTATGAAAAATAATGTTACTATTCTTCATACAATAGGAGGAGATGACACAAATACAACAGCTTGTGATCTTCTCAATTATCTGAAAGAAAAAGGTTATAATATTACTGTTGTTGGATTACCGAAAACGATCGACAATGATATTGTTCCAATCCATCAATCTTTAGGTGCTTTGACAGCGGCTAAAGTCAGTGCGCAATTTTTTGACAATATTTCTAATGAACGCAGTGCATCTCCTAAAAGTCTTATTATACATGAAGTCATGGGCAGAAATTGCGGATGGCTGACAGCCTATGCTGCACGCTCTTACTTAGATATGATTCGCGATAGAGATTATGTCAATGGGCTTATTTTTTCTCCTGAGTTTAAAGCTATAGATGGTATTTATTTGCCGGAGATGTCCTTTAATCTTGAAGAAGAGACTGAACGTCTAACCATGATTATGGAAAAAAAGGGATCTGTAGCTCTTTTTGTATCTGAAGGGGCTTGTCGTGATGTTATCGTGAGTGATCGTCTATCATCTGGTGATAAAATTCAGCGAGATTCTTTTGGGCATATTCTTCTTGATAAAATCAATGTTGGCTCTTGGTTTTCTGATAAATTTGCCAATCTCATCAAAGCAGAACGTTCCATTGTGCAGAAATCAGGCTATTTTGCTCGATCTGCTGCTTCTTCAGAAGAAGACCTTATTCTTATAAGGAAAATGGTTATTCTCGCAGTAGATGGAGCAATTGCTGGTATATCTGGTGTTACAGGAGAAGATGAGAGGAAAAACAATCTTTTGCGAATCATTGAGTTTGAAAATATTCTCGGAGGAAAGATTTTTGATATAAAAACACCTTGGTTTTCTGATATATTACAACATACAGGACAGAAGTACTAAAAAATTTATTATGGATAGAGATATTTTATAATATTCTCATTCTAATTTTTATAATCTATAAAAATAAAATTTCACATGTCCGAAAAAGCCATACATCCCAAATCCTAGCCTAAAAACCTGATCAATATCATATATAGATTGTATTTTTAAGAAGAGATTCTGCCTTTAAATGAGGTTTGCTTAATAGCAATATATTTGCTGTCCTTCAAATGGATCATTGCAACACAAATATTTTTATTATCTTCAGTTTTGAAAATTTCTATAAACAATATTTACAATCACACTGTACTATTGCTATGATAAAACCATATTTTAAAGATATTTTTTAGCAAATACTATTTTCAGAAGTTATAAATGAAGATCAATCCATTTCAAATAGACATTATCCATCATTTTAGATGGGCTATTCTTGTCACTATAATAGGAATTTTACTAAGTATTGGGATCGGATGGGAAACAAGTCATACACTATCCGGAACAAGCGAAATACTATATATCTGTATCATACTGGCGATAATAGAAATATCTTTATCCTGTGATAATGCCATTCTTAATGCAAAAAATATACAAAAAATGTCTCCTCTGTGGCAAAGAAGATTTCTCACTTGGGGAATAGTAATAGCAGTATTTGGTATGCGAATAGTATTTCCAATTATAATTGTTTGCATTGTAGCAACAATAAATCCTATTGAAGCAGTAAAAATTGCTATATTTTCTCCTCAAGATTACTTAAAAATTATTTCTGATGCTCATATACCTATCGCAGGATTTGGGGGCACATTTTTAATGATGGTTAGCCTTACATTTTTTTTTAATAGAAATAAAAATATTCACTGGATTAATTTTTTAGAAATTCCTATGTCCTATTTATCCAGAATTAGAGGGATAAAATTTTTTCTTGTCTTATTATTAATTATAGGAATATCCTGTATACTATCCATAAGAGATATTTATATTCTAATTTTTTCTTCTACTTTTGCTCTAATGACATTTTATGCTATCAATTTTTTAGAGAGCATATTATCAGGTGATAATCAAACAAAAAGCGTTGCACAAAAAAAACATGGACTGAGCTTATTTTTATATCTTGAGATCATCGATGCAAGTCTTTCATTTGATGGAGTTATTAGTTCTTTTGCAATTACAAAAAACTTTTTTATTATAATAATCGGACTGACGATTGGTGCAGTATACGTTCGTTCAATGACAGTTTTAATGCTCAAAAAAGGAATGCTGCAAAAATATAAATATCTTGAACATGGATCATTTTATTCTATTTTTGTTCTTTCTATAGTCATGTTTTTGCAAACCGTGATCAATGTTCCCGAAATATTCACGGGAACAAGTAGCGTTCTATTGATTATTTTATCTATTTATTCGTCAATAAAGAATGATTCTCGTAATCCAAAACAAAAAAATAAAATTGATTTTTTTATAAAATTATATGCTATCAAATATCTTTTTTATCTTTCAAACAGATACAATGTTTTTTTATTGTATTACGCCTAGATATTGACATGCGAAACAATTTCTACCACTCGATTAGCAGGTAAGTAAAAATAATCAGATGGATCTTCTGCATAAGCAAACATCATAATAAATAAATTATCTTGCCAATTAGGCATACCAGAACGAGATATCGGTACTAATTTACGACGTCCTAGATAGAAAGATGTATTCATAATTTCAAATTTTAATCCATTATTTCTTAGATCTGCGAGTGCTTGAGAAACATTCTGCTCTTCCATATATCCAAAGAATAATTGAATACGTGAAAAGCTTTCAGAAATTTTTTCGCATATAAAGCGTTCTTCTTTGGGCAAACGTGGTTGATTAGCGGTATTAATTGTAAGAATAATATTCTGCTCATGTAATACGTGATTGTGTTTGATATTCTGTAGTAAAGCATCAGGAACAGCTTCTGAATCACTTGTCAAGAAAATTGCAGTACCAGGAACTTTCTGGCTTGATTTTTCTATTGAAAGAATAAAAGACTGAACAGGAATATCGGTATGACGCGTCAATGTAGATAAAAGATTTGTTCCTCTTATCCAAGTCCACATTATTACTATAAACAAAGTAGCAATAAGTAATGGAACATATCCTCTGTCAAAAAATCTGAGTAAATTTGCCCCTAAAAAAGTCATTTCAATTAATAATAATGGTAAGATAAAAATGATAACTTTAGAAAGTTTCCATTTCCAATATACTCGTGAAAATACAGAAAACATGATTGTAGAAATGACCATAGTTCCACTAACAGAAATTCCATACGCAGATACCAGAGATTCAGAATTTTTAAAACCAATTACAAATACCATGACTCCCAGAAACATAAACAAATTGATACTTGGCAAAAACATTTGTCCCTTAAGCGTCTCTGAAGTAAAAAATATCTTCATAGGTGGTAAAAACCCTAAATGAATCGCCTGTCTTGTTAATGAAAATGTTCCTGTAATAACGGCTTGACTAGCAATAACCGTTGCACATGTTGCCATCAAAATTGCAAAAGGCAAGAACCATCCCGCAAACATCATATAAAAAGGATCTGCTATAGCTTCAGGATTTGCGAGTACTAAGGCTCCTTGCCCTAGATAATTGATTGTTAAGGCAGGGAAAATAATCATCCAAGCATATTGAATTGGTTTGCGCCCGAAATGTCCAAGGTCAGCATAAAGAGCTTCGGCTCCTGTAATAGTTAAAAACACTGAAGCTAATACAAGAAGAGAAACGCTTCCTTTCCCAACAACCATATATAAAGCATATAGAGGATTAAAAGCTGCAAGAATACCCCAATCATCCGATATATGGATTAATCCAGATATTGTTATCATTAAAAGCCAAATGACCATAATAGGAGAAAAAAAACAAGCTATTCCTTGAGTTCCATGAGATTGAATCATAAACAATAAAATTAATATTCCTAGCGCAATAAGAATAATAAAACCATCCAATTCCGGCATTATATATCTTATACCTTCTACTGCAGAAAGAACGGAAAGTGCTGGAGTTACCATAGTATCTCCAATAAATAACGCAAAACCAATCAAACCTAATACTATTAATATATTTGAATGTTGGGGAATTTTTTTCAATAACAAAGCAAGAAGAGATAATATTCCCCCTTCACCACCATTATCAGCTCTTAATAATAATAACACATATTTTATTGTTACAATTATAGTAAGGATCCAAATCATCAAGGAAACCAAACCTATAACCTCTACCCTTCCTACGAGAGAAGTATGATTCATTGTTTTTAATGCTTCTTTAAAAGCATACAAAACACTAGTACCAATATCTCCATAAACGACACCTATGGATTCAAACATTAGATAAAAAGGATTTCTATTATTCTTTTGAAGATCTTCTCTACAAGTATTCATGATACAAACATTTGCCTCTACAAATTAACCACTTCTCTAGTGAGACCCTTCTTGAACTAAAAAACATTTTTTTACAATAATCAAAACGGATAATAGTGAATATATGTATTTGTTTTTCATAAGATTTATATTTTTGATAAAAGATATTCTTGGATACGATCCGAAATTTTTTGATACATTTTTGAAACGACCGAATTTGGATTATCTATTACAATTGGGATTCCTAGATCTGATAAAATTCTAACATCCATATCAAAAGGAATTGATTCTAGAAAAGGTATACCCATCTTTTCTGCTTCGGCACGTACTCCACCATTTCCAAATAAATCATATCTTTTTCCGGTATCAGAAGTTACGAAATAACTCATATTTTCGATTATACCAATGATAGGCACTTTCATCTTTTGATACATATTAATCGCTCTTTTCACATCAATTAGAGCCAAATCTTGCGGAGTAGAAACAATCACAACACCAGAAAGAGGAATTTTTTGCGCAACAGTTAAATGAGCATCCCCTGTTCCAGGAGGCATATCTATCAATAAAAAATCCAATTGACCCCAAGAAACATTCTGAAACATATGCATTATAGCGGATTGTACCATTGGACCACGCCATATCATGGCCACATTATCATCTACAAGAGAAGCCATGGACATTATTTTTATTCCATAATTTTCCATAGGCTTTAGGATTTTTTTTTCTAATATTTCTGCTTTTCCAGATAATTGTAGCAGTTTTGGTATGGAAGGACCATAAATATCTGCATCGAGTATGGCGACATTTTTATTTTTATTTTTCAAGGCACAAGCGAGATTAACGGCTGTAGTTGATTTGCCGACGCCACCTTTTCCGGAAGCTATTGCGATGAGTGCATTAATTTTTAATTTATTTTCAATTATTGGATCTAGGATAGGTTTACTTTTATTTTCAGTTAGAGTAACGACAGCATTTTTAATTTGCGGGATATTTTGGACAATTTGTTGTGCATTCAAGCGCAAGGATTGCAATTGTTGTGCTAGATTATGAGGGACTGTTATGGATAGGTAGGCAGTATTTTGGACAATGCAGATATTGGATAGTCTTTTCATATCCACGATATTAATTGTTTCTCCTGGTATGTACAGGATTTTCAACGCATCCAAAATTTGTTGCTCTATGTTTTGGTTCATTGTAATAAGATTCCATAATACAATGGTTGCGGGGGTAGGATTTGAACCCACGACCTTCAGGTTATGAGCCTGACGAGCTACCAGACTGCTCCACCCCGCGACAATAATTTTCATCAATATACAATTAACAATAAAATAGAAACCCGCTTTTTATAGACCTGGCAGCGACCGACTCTCCCGCATCTTGAGATGAAGTACCATAGGCGCTAGGGCATTTAACGGCCGTGTTCGAAATGGGAACGAGTGCAGAAACCCCGCAAAAGCCACCAAGTCTATAAAAAACGAATGGAAAATGGTCTAAAACATTCTATGACTATGGACAATAAGAGCAATCAAGCCAATCGAGCTATTAGTACTGGTCAGCTTCACTAGTTACCTAGCTTCCACATCCAGCCTATCAACGTGGTAGTCTCCCACAGCTCTGATAGGGAATACTCGTTTTTAGGTTGGTTTCCCACTTAGATGCTTTCAGCGGTTATCCATTCCGTATTTAGCTACCCTGCTATGCTATTGGCATAACAACAGGTCCACCAGAGATACGTCCATCCCGGTCCTCTCGTACTAGGGAAAGATCCTGTCAATATTCCTACACCCACGGCAGATAGGGACCGAACTGTCTCACGACGTTCTGAACCCAGCTCACGTACCGCTTTAATTGGCGAACAGCCAAACCCTTGGGACCTTCTACAGCCCCAGGATGCGATGAGCCGACATCGAGGTGCCAAACAACCCCGTCGATATGAGCTCTTGGGGGTCATCAGCCTGTTATCCCCGGCGTACCTTTTATCCGTTGAGCGATGGCCCTTCCACTCGGAACCACCGGATCACTATGACCGACTTTCGTCTCTGCTCGACTTGTCAGTCTCACAGTCAGGCAGGCTTATGCCATTGCACTCAACAAGCGATTTCTGACCGCTCTGAGCCTACCATCGCGCGCCTCCGTTACTCTTTCGGAGGCGACCGCCCCAGTCAAACTACCCACCATACAATGCCCCGGCCCCGGATAACGGAGCGCAGTTAGACGTCCACATGGATAAGGGTGGTATTTCAAGGATGGCTCCACAAAAACTAACGCCTCTGCTTCAATGCCTACCACCTATCCTACACATATCAACGCAAACGCCAATGTAAAGCTATAGTAAAGGTGCACGGGGTCTTTCCGTCTAACCGCAGGAACCCCGCATCTTCACGGGGAATTCAATTTCACTGAGTCTGCGTTGGAGACAGTGGGGAAGTCGTTACGCCATTCGTGCAGGTCGGAACTTACCCGACAAGGAATTTCGCTACCTTAGGACCGTTATAGTTACGGCCGCCGTTTACTGGGGCTTCAATTCAGAGCTCTCACCCCTCCTATTAACCTTCCAGCACCGGGCAGGCGTCAGGCCCTATACTTCGTCTTACGACTTCGCAGAGCCCTGTGTTTTTGGTAAACAGTCGCTACCCCCTAATCTGTGACACCTCCTCCTGGTTGCCCAAAAAAAGGTCACGCTTATCCCGAAGTTACGCGTGCAATTTGCCGAGTTCCTTCAACGCAGTTCTCTCAAGCGCCTTAGTATACTCTACCTGACCACCTGTGTCGGTTTCGGGTACGGTCTATACGGTGAAGCTATTTCCTGGAATTAATCCAAAGCACATCTAATCCAATAAAAATGTACAATATACTTAATCCGTCACTTACACCAGGCCCACAAATATTAATGTGGTTCCCATCAGCCACGCGTTTCCGCCTCACCTTAGGGGCCGGCTAACCCTGCTCAGATTAACTTTAAGCAGGAACCCTTGGTCTTTCGGCGAGAGGGTTTCTCACCCTCTTTATCGTTACTCATGTCAACATTCTCACTTCCGATACCTCCAGAAGTCCTCACAGATCCTCCTTCATCAGCTTACGGAACGCTCCGCTACCACTCGCTTACCTTAAAAAAAATAAACAAATCCTCAGCTTCGGTGCATGGCTTGAGCCCCGTTACATTTTCGGCGCAAAAATCCTTAATTTTAGACCAGTGAGCTGCTACGCTTTCTTTAAATGATGGCTGCTTCTAAGCCAACATCCTGGTTGTTATGGGATTTTTACTTCCTTTCCCACTTAGCCATGACTTCGGGACCTTAGCTGGAGGTCAGGGTTGTTTCCCTCTCCACAATGGACGTTAGCACCCACTGTGTGTCTGCCAACTATTACTCCTCGGTATTCGGAGTTTGGTTAGGATCAGTAAGGCGGTAAGCCCCCATAGCCTATCCAGTGCTCTACCCCCGAGGGTATTCAGTTAACGCTCTACCTAAATAGATTTCGCGGAGAACCAGCTATCTCCGAGTTTGATTGGCCTTTCACCCCTAGCCACAAGTCATCCCAATCTATTGCAACAGATACGGGTTCGGTCCCCCAATTGGTGTTACCCAACCTTCAACCTGCTCATGGCTAGATCACTCGGTTTCGGGTCTAATGCAACAAACTAAACGCCCTATTCAGACTCGCTTTCGCTGCGCCTACACCTATCGGCTTAAGCTCGCTTGCCACACTAAGTCGTTGACCCATTATACAAAAGGTACGCCGTCAGCTTTACAGCCTCCGACTGTTTGTAGGCATTCGGTTTCAGGGTCTATTTCACTCCCCTAGTAGGGGTTCTTTTCGCCTTTCCCTCACGGTACTAGTCCACTATCGGTCATGCACGAGTACTTAGGCTTGGAGCGTGGTCGCCCCATCTTCAAACAGGATTTCACGTGTCCCGCCCTACTCAAGGATAGAAAAAATTATTACGTGTACGGGGCTATCACCTTCTATGGCTTACCTTCCCAGATAATTCTACTTAAATCTTCCCTACCACTGGCCTGATCCGCGTTCGCTCGCCACTACTAACGGAGTCTCAATTGATGTCCTTTCCTACAGGTACTTAGATGTTTCAGTTCCCTGCGTTCGCTTCTTTTACCCTATTTTATTCAGGTAAAGATACCTTCAAATACCTAGAAAATTAAACCTTAATAGTATACTTTCCTAGACATCTAAGGTGGGTTGCCCCATTCGGAAATCTACGGATCAATGCTCATTTGCAGCTCCCCGTAGCTTATCGCAGCGTATTACGTCCTTCATCGCCTGTGCATGCCAAGGCATCCACCAAATGCCCTTATCGCGCTTGATCACTCTCATTGTCAATACGTCATAAAATTCATTACAAACGTTTCTTAATTAAAAAAACATAAATAAATTATGCTCTTTCAATAGACCAATTTCCTGAGATAAATCTTCAACGTGCGGTTATACAACGTCGGTACCTCCTATATCGCATACAATGCCAATATAAAAAATACAAAAAAATCTACCTTCTATTCAATTTTCAAAAAACTATTGCTCTAAAAAAAAATCCCCTAGAGCAAAAAAACTATAAATTCGCAATTGGTGGAGCCGAGCGGGATCGAACCGCTGACATCCTGCTTGCAAAGCAGGCGCTCTCCCAGCTGAGCTACGGCCCCTTGCCTGATTGAATGGTGGGCCCAGGTAGATTCGAACTACCGACCTCACCCTTATCAGGGGTGCACTCTAACCGCCTGAGCTATGGGCCCTTAACATAAACTCAAATGACCCCATCAATCGCAAAATTATTCAAAAAGAAAGAGAAACACGGACGGCGATCCCTTAGAACTTGCTAAAATTAACAAATCCTTTTCTCGAGCTTATCGCTCTAATTCTTTAAAAAATGCTCAGATCATTAAATAAATCTAACAATACTAAACATCTTCCTTAGAAAGGAGGTGATCCAGCCACAGGTTCCCCTACGGCTACCTTGTTACGACTTCACCCCAGTCGCCGACCCTACCGTGGCCGGCTGCCTCCTTACGGTTAGCGCACCGTCTTCAAGCAAAACCAACTCCCATGGTGTGACGGGCGGTGTGTACAAGGCCCGAGAACGTATTCACCGCGGCATGCTGATCCGCGATTACTAGCGATTCCAACTTCATGCACTCGAGTTGCAGAGTGCAATCCGAACTGAGATGGCCTTTTGGGATTAGCTCCGCCTCGCGACTTCGCAACCCATTGTAACCACCATTGTAGCACGTGTGTAGCCCAGCCCATAAGGGCCATGAGGACTTGACGTCATCCCCACCTTCCTCCGGATTATCACCGGCAGTCCCTATAAAGTACCCAACATCTAGATAAAATCTAAACTTGATGGCAACTAGAGGTAGGGGTTGCGCTCGTTGCGGGACTTAACCCAACATCTCACGACACGAGCTGACGACAGCCATGCAGCACCTGTATAAAGGTCTCCGAAAAGAAAATACCATCTCTGATATCGTCCTCTATATGTCAAGGGCTGGTAAGGTTCTGCGCGTTGCATCGAATTAAACCACATGCTCCACCGCTTGTGCGGGCCCCCGTCAATTCCTTTGAGTTTTAATCTTGCGACCGTACTCCCCAGGCGGAGTGCTTAATGCGTTAGCTGCGCCACTGAATGGTAAACCACCCAACAGCTAGCACTCATCGTTTACAGCGTGGACTACCAGGGTATCTAATCCTGTTTGCTCCCCACGCTTTCGCGCCTCAGCGTCAGTATCAGGCCAGTGAGCCGCCTTCGCCACTGGTGTTCCTCCGAATATCTGCGAATTTCACCTCTACACTCGGAATTCCACTCACCTCTCCTGAACTCTAGATAACCAGTATTAAAGGCAGTTCCAAGGTTGAGCCTTGGGATTTCACCCCTAACTTAATTACCCGCCTACGCGCCCTTTACGCCCAGTTATTCCGAACAACGCTCGCCCCCTTCGTATTACCGCGGTTGCTGGCACGAAGTTAGCCGGGACTTCTTCTCCGGATACCGTCATTATCTTCTCCGGCGAAAGAGCTTTACAACCCTAAGGCCTTCTTCACTCACGCGGCATGGCTGGATCAGGGTTGCCCCCATTGTCCAATATTCCCCACTGCTGCCTCCCGTAGGAGTCTGGGCCGTGTCTCAGTCCCAGTGTGGCTGATCGTCCCCTCAGACCAGCTATAGATCGTAGCCTTGGTAGGCCTTTACCCCACCAACTAGCTAATCTAACGCGGGCTCATCTCTCTCCAATAAATCTTTCCCCTTCTCAGGGCGTATACGGTATTAGCACACGTTTCCGTGCGTTATCCCGTAGAAAAAGGTAGATTCCCACGCGTTACTCACCCGTCTGCCGCTCCTATTAAAAATAAGCGCTCGACTTGCATGTGTTAAGCCTGCCGCCAGCGTTCGTTCTGAGCCAGGATCAAACTCTCATGTTCTTGCCAAAGGCGCCACCATGTAAAAAAAATCCTAATGCTAAAACATCTCTCAACGTCATAACAACCAGAAAAACATGAAAAAAAAACGCCTCCTACCTTCGTAATTAAATCCTTAATTACAAATATAAAAAATCGCCGCCCATGTCTCCCTTTCTTCTCTATTCTATTCTCAAATAACATCCGCCATACTAAAACAATTGCCATAAATAAGTCAATAAAAAATAATCAAAAAATATTACCACCACTCAAACCATTATTAACCATACTCAAACCCTATAATTTGACTCTTAGTAAGAAAAATTATATCCCCTTACAAATTATGCACTGTTGAAAAATGGATCTTACAAAAAACGACATAAGTTAGAAAAACCATATTGTAGAATATTGCTTAAATGAACAACCATCCCCCAAGAAAACCAATAACGAGAATTATTTCTGAAGCTTATATTCCCGAATTGCCGAATTATTATCCTGGCAAAGTTCGGGAAAACTACTTTTTAAACGATGGAACTCGCATTACCATAGCAACAGACAGATTGAGCGCCTTTGACCGCAATATTACCTGTATTCCGCACAAGGGAGAGCTGTTGAACAAAATAACACAATACTGGTTTCAACATACATCAGATATCTGTGAAAACCATGCATTAGATTATCCAGATCCTAATGTTTTGGTTGGCAAACAATTGCAAATGTTTCCGATCGAATTAATCGTGCGCGGATATCTAGCGGGTAACACCAAGACATCCCTCCTTACCTTCTACAAAAAGGGACAGCGCACAATATATGGGCATTCCCTGCCTGATAACATGCATGATAATCAAAAATTACCCCACACTATCATAACCCCTACAACAAAATCCTCAGGACCCAATTTCGAACATGACAAACCTATTTCTCCGCACGAAATTATTCAAAAGGGAATTCTCACTCAAAATCAATGGGAAACAATTTCTTCTTATGCCCTTGCTCTCTTTGAGCGTGGATGCAAACTTGCATCAGAACGTGATTTAATTCTCGTCGACAGCAAGTACGAATTTGGACTCGACAAAAAAAACAATATCGTTCTAGCCGATGAAATTCATACACCCGATTCTAGCCGTTATTGGAAAGCTGAAACCTATGAAAAATCATTAAAAGAAGGAACTTCTCCTGAAGGGCTGGATAAGGATTTAATCCGCAATTGGATACTCACACATTGCAATCCCTATAAAGATAATATCCCTAATATTCCCGAAAATATACTACTTCACATATCACAAACTTATATGACAGCTTATGAAAGAATAACAGGATTAAAATTTATTGGCGAAAATTCAGACTTCTCCCCCTTACACCGAATCCGCAATAACTTAGAGCAATATATAAATCGCTGTTGCACATAAAAAATATTTGCACATATTCATAAGATGACAATATTCTTCAAAATAAAAGTTGTTTAAAAAAACCTACCTGAAAGTTCTTAAAGCTGACACAACAATATTTTTATTATGATTAAGTCAACGCTGTTTTTAAATGTCAATTTAAAGCCTCAAGGACAAAATGGTCTCATCTCATCTTCTACCACATTATAAAAGCTGAACACAGTTAATATTGATTCTATTTTAATACTTTTTCCCTAAATCTACTAATCGTATAAATCTTTGATTACATACATTGATAATTGTAAAAAATGCACCTCAATATAAAAAGTTAGATAGTATTCTGATTATGACTCTTGACACTGTCATGTAATTCTTGCAATTGTCGTGTAATGAAATTTAGATTTAAAGTCAGTAGACATTAATTCTTAACTATGCTTTTTATAAGGTTTATCATTTTCCCTGGTAGCTCAGCGGTAGAGCATTCGACTGTTATCGACAGGTCGCCGGTTCGAATCCGGCCCGGGGAGCCACCTGATAATGCAAATAATTGATTTAATGATTTTTTTTACAAGATATAGTCTTGCCTTTTAGAAGGTGCGACTAACTATGTATCCGCACCCCGCCTCAACCTCTCTTCTCAACACCAATCCTCTAAGTTTTTGGACCCTCCTACATAAATCCATCTTGTGCATTGAGGCTTCATATCACTCTTCTGCATCAACACATCTTCGAAGAGTGGAGTATTTTATATCGACCAACTCCAATATTAAAAATGAAATAACATATAGCTGAAAGTCTATTCTCTCCCGCTTCTGCTAAAATCGAAGATATAACCAAGGCTTGATTGATAGTTTTAGAAATGTTTTGAAGCAAAAGAGTATTCGCTTGTTGTTCAGTGATTAGCAATCCTTTAGCAATACATCTAGTATGGCCATAACCAATAGTCCACACTCCAGCAGAACATCGGTAAGCCGATAGGCGAAGCCCCTCAAATCTTTTGATTAAATCAATTAAAAGATCTGTCATTGTATTGACTAAAACAATCTATAAGTGGTACTTGATCAATAATTACGTGGAAATTGGCAACGTTAACGCATATCGAGAGTGAATCATTAGTATCAAAAGTGGTCAGATAAAATATAAGACTCCAAATTGTTGAACTCTTACACTCTATCATATTTTAATGTGCCAACGTATTTTTATTAATTTATTAAAACCAAAGAATTTATTTATGATGTCAAAAAAAGTGCATTAACTTCCGTACTGTTATCATCATCTGTGTTGTTAAGTAAACGTTAACGCATATCGAGAGTGAATCATTAATATCAAAAGCGATCAGATAAAATATAAGACTCCAAATTGTTGAACTCTTACACTCTGTCATATTTTAATGTGCCAACGTATTTTTATTAATTTATTAAAACCAAAGAATTTATTTATGATGTCAAAAAAAAATGCATTAACTTCCGTACTGTTATCATCATCTGTGTTGTTAAGTAGTTGTGATGGGTTAGAATCTGAATCTTATATCACTCCTGCGGAGATAGCTCAAATACCAAGAGGACCGTTAAATGATAATCAGTCTTCAACAGAATCTACGCTAGGAAACGAACAAACTCCAGCTTTACCGTCTCAAGCAGTTAAGACCCTCTCTAATAATAAAAACGAAAATGTGGCTCATGAGGATAAGGATACAGAGAACGGTAGTAAAATCACTCCAACCACGTCAGAAAATATCAACAAGGAAATAACGAAACAAAATTCCAAAAGTGAAAAAAATCATGAAAAGGAAGGTTGGTTCAAAAGATTGTCATTCTTCAAAAGAATCTACGCTAGGAGCAGAGATAGCTCAAATATTAAAGAGAACCTTTAAATGATAATCAGTCTTCAAAAGAATCTACGCTAGGAAACGAACAAACTCTAGCTTTACCGTCTCAAGCAGTTAAGACCCTCTCTAATAATAAAAACGAAAATGTGGCTCATGAGGATAAGGATACAGAGAACGGTATTAAAATCACTCCAACCACGTCAGAAAATATCAACAAGGAAATAACGAAACAAGATTCCAAAAGTGAAAAAAATCATGAAGATGAAGGTTGGTTCACTTGGTTAATGAGCGATCCTCTAAAATATTGGAATAAGGAATAAAATATAACAGTTAAATCAATGGCTTAACAACCCATAACCCCGAATATATAGGGCGTTGATTCTACCATGTTTTCTTTATTGCAACCCCGCACCTTTTAGGTATCAGATTATTTAATATTTTTAAGCTGGATTTGGATCGTCTGGATCTTTCGGGAAAACTAGATAGAGCATGATTGCAATGGTTAAACCCACGAAGATGCACATTATTGGTGTTCTCGGGTTTGATCTCAAATTCTTCTAGTTCTTTCTCCATCTCAAAGTGCTAGCTCGATATCTTCTTATTCCAAGATTAAAAACAAAATCTCCAATTGCTGATATGCGGTTTTCACCAGCATGAATAAGAATCGGAGAAACGGTAAATACTTGGCTTAAGCACTTCGAAACATCCCATTTAAGAAAATCATCTACTTATTGTTCAGTTTCTCAAAAACATCAGATCCAGTATGTCCATAACCGATAGTCCAAATGACAGCGGGACATCGATAGGCGTTCAGTCTTAAGCCTTCAAATCCCTTAACCAAATCAATTAAAAGATGTAATCTGGTATTGACTCGCGCAATTTATAGGTTTATAGGTGTTAGCTAATATATATTTACATTAAATTAGATTAAAATACGAACAACGATGTTGCGTATATTAGGAAACAACATAAATATGAAAAAGCTAAGTTTAATTTCTACAGTTGCAATGCTATCAACAGCCATTTCCTTAGGTGGTTGTAATAAGACGAAATCTAAAGCAGTAGAATCGGCAAATAAAGTAGCTGAAGTAGCTAAAGCAGCTAAACCAGCTGGAGAATCTAAAGCAGCTGATGATGCAAGAAAAGCTGAAGAAACAAAGAAAAGCTGAAGAAAAAAGAATAGCTGACGAAGCTAAAGCAGCTGATGATGCAAGAAAAGCTGAAGAAAAAAGAAAAGCTGAAGAAAAAAGAATAGCTGACGAAGCTAAAGCTAAACCAGCTGAAGCACCTAAACTAGTTGGAGTAGCTAAAGAAGAAGATGATGATACATCACCTGAAATAGCTGCAATAACTGGTAATTCAGTGACTAAAGCTAACTAACCCCGTTTCTTCTGCACAATTTTATCTGTGCACCAGAAACCTAGGATACAAGCTATAATATCTTGTTCAAATGGGCTTAGGATCGAAAGGGGGCTTCTGTCAAAGATGCCCCCTTTCACACTCCACCAGACCAATAACGGAAAACAATAATCCAAAAAAAGGTTGTGAGAGGACGGATTAAGGCGTTAAAGCCATCAATCCATTTAACACCACTCTTGACCTTTTGAGCTTTTATTCTTGCTAATCTGATTGGCTGATCGACTTTAAGTTCTTCAATCCCCAATTTAATATCTGCAAGATCTAGCTAAGTAGCACTTTGAATCCTGGTTTGCTCAGGCTTCATTTTATCGTATTCAATCGATTGTTTTTGCATCAGATATTCTAATACACCATCAAATACAGATGGAAAAAAACGAAGAGCACTAAATAGGCCACCCTGCAAGAAACGACTCCATCATCCTTTAATCCAATTCTTGAGATTATAGAGTGCGTAGATGATGGCAGAAAGGGAAGCGGTTATTGCACCGCTCGTTTTAATAAATGAAGCAAGACCTTTTGAAGTGTTGAGAAGATTAAAAATCTCTTCTATTCCTTTTTGTTGGCGATAATCCCCTCCACACAAAAAAAGCTAAAAACTTCGCCCTATTAAGACCAAGCGGACAATTCCGCACCACTCCTCTTTCTAGCGACAAAGACCCATCTTTTGCATTCATAAGAAGAACGCTCACTCTTCTTAATCAACACGCTTGCAAAAGCACGGAGTCCTTCTCCCAATTGTTAATATGCGCTTTTCACTTACTGAGATAAGAAATAGAAATGCAATAGATAGAATAAATATAAGCATTACTCAGACAATAGAGAAAATAATTATAGTATAGGAATATCTTTGGCACATACCATTATCAAAGGATGAAGCAGATTAATTTAAAGCTTTAGAATGCCTGCCTAAGATTTTTAAAAAAATGGTAAATTTTTCGAAGAAACATCCTGCAAACCGCTAAATTGCCCACCTTTTTTGCGATGTAAATGAAATTGTAAGCCATCTTTCCTCTCCCAAGCCACCAATAGCCTCTCCTATTTCATATCTTATTGCATCAAGAGATGAAATTCGCTTAATTGGATAATGCAAGGGAACAATCAAATATATTTCTATAACGCGAGCACGACCAGTCTTGGTAACATATGTATAAAAATCAAGAAATCCATGGCGAATGACAATCGGATAAAGAACCTCTCTCACTTGCAAATCAAGTTCGGGCGGAGTCATCTGAAATATTTCAAATGTCGCACACTTCATCGTATAAATCGCCGATGGGATAATAAACAAACAAATCCCCATTAAAACAATTGAATCAACATAAAAAACGATCCAATGATATGCGCTACTTTTGAGCAATATTCCGCATATAAAAGCGAAGACAATAGCCAATAAGAGCAATCCTGCAACAATCCAAGCCTTAGCATCTAGTGCTATAAAATCAGATTTTATATGTTTATTACATCGCCGTTCATATAGTCCCATAATAAAACAGATAATTGATGCCACAATAGAGTAAAGGACAGCTTTTTCAAAATCAATATTATGCCCACCAGAAATGATGTTCAAAATAGAAATAATGAATTCATAAAACGTTACACAAATTAAAACAATAGAATTAAAAGCCAAAACCATCGGCTCAAAATGCCAAAAACCAAATTGGAAATATCTTTTTCTCTCACCGTTATCTACTTCTAAAGTATCCCGCGATATGAGCCTGACAACTAATAAAGATAGCGTTGTCATCCCCGCATCTAGATATGAATAAAAGCCATCAAAAACAATCGACGAAGAATCTGTAATGATCCCAACAATCAAATTCGCTGATGCCATGAGAATCGTGACACCAATGGATAGCTTTAATAGCCTTTCTTCTGATTTTGATCTTGCTTTATAATCCTGCATCTAGTAATCTTACACTATATTGTTATGGTAATCTACGAACAATGATATTTTTATTTTTCAGAATTGTTTTAAATTTGAAAAATAATTATTTGATACCATATACCAAAATCCTCTCTGTTATTGTTTTTGAATAGTAGATAAACTGGAGTAAAAATGTATGGCCTTTGAATTGCCAAATCTACCCTATGATTACGATGCTCTTTCTCCGTATATGTCACCAGAAACTCTTAAATACCACCATGGTGTGCATCATAAGACTTATGCTGACAATGCGTTGAAACTTGCGTCCGATGCCGAAATGTTACATTCACCACTTGAAGAGATCATAATAAAATCATATGGTTCTAATGCTGGACTCTTTAACAACGCATCCCAATACTATAATCACAATCTTTTTTGGTTATGTATGAAAAAAAATGGCGGAGGAGAAAAAATACCTCAAGTCCTGAGTGATGCTATCAATTCTAATTTTGGAAGCTACGAGAAATTTAAATCTGATTTTATCACAGCCGCTTGTACACAGTTTGCATCTGGCTGGACATGGTTATCTGTTAAAAATGGAAAATTAGAAATATCGAAAACCCAAAATGCCGAAAATCCTCTTATCAATGGAGCAACACCTATCCTTGGTATAGATGTATGGGAACATGCTTACTATTTAGATTTTCAATATAAGCGTAGCAGTTATGTAGAAAACTTTGTTTCCCATCTTATAAATTGGGAATATGTCCATGAACGCTATGAATCAACCATATTAACCCAGAAGTCTTCTTTGTAATTTATCATATAAGCAACGTATTTTTATTTCAAAAAAATCAGTGTTTGAAAAATATAAAGAAAAGAAACGATACTACCATTTGTCTTAATAGGCGAATGGTAAAAAAATGAGTATCCCACACTCTTTGAGAGTATAGCATGCTCATGCGACATATTTTTTTTTATTCAGGAATATTATTATTCCCTTCTTGCGAAATATTAAAAAATTTATCTATAAGTATGCTTATAGACATTCTCAGTGCGCTTTAGAGCAAAAAATAAAACTAACCATACTGTCACAATAAAATATTTATATTTTAAAAACACTATACTTTTCATAAACGTAAATACCTATTTCTTTATAAACATATCAATAGTGATATTTATGCCAAAATAAATATTAAACAGCAAACAATACATTAAAACTATCTGCTATCATCAAGAATTCTTCATGCATTTATTTCGAGTGCGAACCCGATATATTACTGTTCAAAAAAACGACACCCAATATAAATTTAAAATAATTTTAAAGACCTTATAACTTGAATAATCATAAGAAAAAAAACAATCTACTAACGTTGAATTTTTCATTGTTGAACAAGATCTTCTTCTTTACATTCAAGGTTATCAAGCTCATCCATAATTCTCTTCTTCAGAACATCAGACGCCTTAAAAACCATTACGCGACGTGATCCAATCATAACCTCTTGATTAGTTTGTAAATTACGACCAACCCGTGGACCTTTTTTTCTTACACGAAAAGTAGCAAAAGAAGAAATTTTTATTGCTTCTCCACGAGCAGCAGAATCACAAATTTCATTAAATACTGTCGTAACAAAAAATGTAGAATCCTTTCTAGAAAGACCAAAATTTTTTGAAATAGATTTGGCCAAATCTGACCGGGTTATAGTTTTGTTCATAACACACCATCCATTTATTTGTAACTATCCACGCCAAAAAAAACAATACTTCCAAGATAATAGAATTTCAATTTACCAACGCAACAAGACAGCGCCTGAAGTAAATCCCCCACCCATGGCCTCTAACAAAAGACAATCCCCTTTTTTAATCCGCCCTTCCTTGACAGCCACAGATAAAGCAAGAGGAATAGATGCAGCAGAAGTATTGCCATGTATATCCACCGTAACAATTACCTTATCAGAAGAAATATTCATTCTTTCCGATATGCTATTTATAATACGCAGATTGGCCTGATGAGGAACAAACCAATCAATATCCGCAATTGTTAAATTAGAAGAATCTAAAACTTTTTTTATCAACTCAGCAGCTGATTCGACTGCATATTTAAAAACTTCTCTCCCCTTCATACGAACATATCCAACGGTCCCAGAAGTAGAGGGACCACCATCTACGTGCAATTTCTCAATGTGTGAACCATCAGAGTATAAATATGTCGACAATATTCCTATATCAGAATCAGAACTTTGAACTTGCGTTGCCTCAAGGATTAAAGATCCTGCACCATCACCAAATAAAATGCAAGTAGAACGATCAGACCAATCAATAATACGCGAAAAAGTATCAGCTCCAATCACCATAACACGCTGTACAACTCCCGAACGTATATAAGCATCCGCCGTAGTAATTGCATAAAGAAATCCAGAGCAAACAGCCTGAATATCGAATGCAAAACCTTTTTTCATCCCTAAACGATTTTGAACATTCACAGCAGTTGCAGGAAAAGTTTGATCTGGAGTAGATGTAGCTAAAATTATCAAATCAATATCATCTGCATTCATTTTTGCTTGATATAAAGCATCACGAGCAGCAGCCTCTCCAAGAGAAGCCGTTGTTTCACCTTTTCCAGCAATGTGACGCTGACTAATACCAACACGTCTTCTAATCCAATCGTCAGAGGTATCAATAATACTCTCTAAATCGGCATTCGACAACACTTTTTTTGGAAGAGATGAGCCAAATCCCCGTACAACAGAACGAATCATACTTTTTGCTTTCTTCCATAATCTGACAAAATGGTCTTTCCAGTAACATTCAACGAATTATCTCGCATTCGCTGCATATCAACCTTTACCATATCTATAAAACCGTTCCGAGACATATTCCGAGCAATCCCTAATACATTAAATATAGACTTAGCATTACTACTCCCATGTCCTTTTACAACTAGCCCATCAACACCTAGAAGGACTCCTCCATTAAAATTACCTGGATCAAATCCTTCTTTTACCTCTTGCAAAGCACGTCTAATTAAAAGACAACCAATTCGAGAAAATAACGTCCGATTTAAAGACTTTTTCAAAACTCCCGAAATATGACGAACAGCTCCCTCTGCAGATTTAATTGCAATATTTCCAGAAAAGCCTTCTGTCACAACGACATCAACTAAACCTTTAGAAATATCGCTAGCTTCAACAAAGCCCTTATATTTAAAATCACCACAATACTCTTCACGCAATAAACGTCCTGATTCTTGAAGAACATTATGCCCTTTTGTTTCCTCCGTCCCAACATTCAGCAATCCCACGGAAGGGCATTCTATTCCTAGCGCAGATCGCGCAAGAACGCTACCTAAAATTGAAAGCTGTATCATATGCGATACAGTAGAGCCGATAGTAGCCCCAACATCTAATATAATGCATTTTCCTTGAAAAGTTGGCCAAAATGCCGCAAGTGATGGGCGATCAACACCACTTATCTTACTCAAGCATAACCTTGCCATAGCAATTAATGCGCCAGTATTCCCAGCCGTTACAACAGCTGTTGCTTTTTTTTTCTTTACAGCTTCTATAGCACACCACATACTAGATACATTGCGACCTCTTCGTAACGCATCCGCCGGCCTCTCATCCATAGCGATAGAGACGTCACAATGATGAAACGAGCTATTCTGCTTTAATTTTGCATAAGAATCCAAAATCGGCAAACAAACTTTTTCATCTCCATACATTAAAAAACGAACTTCAGGATTAGCTTCAAGAAATCTAGACGCCCCTGGAATAAGATCCTTTGCTCCTAAATCTCCCCCCATGAGATCAAGAGAAATTATACAGTTAGCACTCATTCTCAAAACATCCATTTTGATTCATTGTTATCCCTTCTCATAGACATTAAAACAATTCCAAAATATACGACATTTATTATTTTAAAATCCTTTTTACCTTACCTTATTAGATTATCCCCAAAAATACTAAACGGCATTTGAATTAGTTATTATCATATATATCAGAAAATAGGATACCTTCTTTTTTGGGATAGGGATCGATTGCCACCGCTATAAAGTCAGCAACTACCGCACCAATATCAATTATTCCATCCTTTGAAAAGGGTAGAATATCAAGCTCTCGTACTTCAACAACGCTTTTTTTACCAGAAGTATCACCATTTGGATACAAGAACTTTGACGAAGATGGTACAAAAATACACCCTAAAGATTCTTCTATTTTTAATAGAAGGGGATCAAGTGTGATTACGCAAGCCTGCACAATCGTTGCACATACCTTACCTGACAAGCGAATCCCCCCTTTTTTCCAACTAAAAAGTTTGACATCAGCA
Organism: Candidatus Liberibacter solanacearum CLso-ZC1; assembly: GCF_000183665.1. Classification (NCBI taxonomy): domain Bacteria; kingdom Pseudomonadati; phylum Pseudomonadota; class Alphaproteobacteria; order Hyphomicrobiales; family Rhizobiaceae; genus Liberibacter; species Candidatus Liberibacter solanacearum. Next base: position 603,514 of record NC_014774.1, on the reverse strand, counting down.
CACAAATTATCGACTGAGAGCACATCCCATTCTTCTGCTAATTTTTGACAATCCAACCTATTCGCTTCGATTTTCATATTTATCGGAACGGACTGAATGCTCACGCAATATGAAAAATTTTTTCCATCTGTCTTCGCCATAATTTAAAGTGCCTTGATTTTTTGTAGATTGATTTTATTAATATTTTATGGACAATGCAATTTTTTAAGCATTCTTATGGTTAAGCCAACCTTTAAAAACAACACAATCAAACCTCTTAATTATACCGTAATAATATATGTGGACAATATTATTTGTTTTCAATTATATATGGTTAGGTTAGGTATTATATAGTATCGTTTCCTATGATTCTATACAACAGGGAGGTATGAGAAGAGTGTTGCTCTTAAATAATTTTCTTTTTAAACATCTTTTTCTCAACAAAGTAATATTGATTGCTTTACTCCTAACCATTAGTATGGGCAATCTTCATGTATCTCATGGAGAAGATAATAGCGTTGGTGGCGTCGTCTTAGATCAAGCTCTTCTTTCTCTGATCCACAGGCAATCATCCCGCGAACATGTTATTCAGACTCTTGGATCCCCCTCTTTTACTATTTTTGACCCTCATAACTATGGGATGCAGTCTTTTTATTACGTTTCCCAAAAGAAAAAAATTTTTCCATTCCATTTTTTAAGACCCACGATCACAAATAGAACTGTTTTGAAAATCGTTTTTGGGAAAGAGGGATTGGTTTCCAAGATTTCAATACAAAGCCTGAAAGATAGAAGATTCAATCCGAATCAACATGAGACAACTGTCCCGATAACAAAAGAAAGTGATTTTTTCGATCGCTTACTCAACCCTGACAAGAAACCAGTCAAGCTTGGTTCCTAAATTGGTTGGTTGTTAGGATCTCCCCTTTTTTTTGGTTTTAAAACTTCATTTAAAATAAAGAGAGAATTAGAAAATGAAACTTCATCCCCCCTCTGAAGACGAGAATACATTGAAAAAAGAGGATTCATTTTCCTGGTTGACTTATCCATTTCCTGAAAAGGTTAAAGGGATTAAAGTTATTCGACGAAATGGAAAAACCACTCCCTTTGATCCTTCAAAAATAAGCTGGGCAATTATGAAAGCATTTATAGCTGTTGAAGGAAAAAGTGCATCTAGCTCGAGTCGAGTCCGAAATATTGTTAACGTTTTGACCGAGGAAACTGTCTTAAAATTATTACACGAGTATAGTTCTAATCTTATAATACACATTGAAGCTATCCAGGATCAGGTCGAAGCATCGTTAATGCGTAACGACCATCATAAGGTCGCTAGAGAATATGTTCTGTATCGTGAAGAGCGATCTGGTATCCGTACCGCAAAAGCACATTCAAAAAGCGATACACCTCATTTAAAAATAAGAATGGATGATGATACCTTCGTTCCTTTGGATTCTAAAAGATTAAAAATGATTATCGAAGAATCCTGTGCGGGCTTGCAAGACGTTTCGCTGGAGCTCATTCTAAGTGAGACGATTAAAAATATGTACGATGGTATGAGTGAAGTAGAGCTAGAACTAGCCTTGGTTTTCGCCTCCCGCGCTCTTATTGAAAGAGAGCCAAACTACGCAAAAGTTACCACACGTTTACTCTTAGATAAATTACGTCGTGAAGTCTTAACTGCCATCTATAAAACTCCTAAAAAAGCTACCCACCAAGAAATGAGCAATCTGTATAAAAATTACTTTCTTCAGTATATTGAAGAGGGAATTAAAGCTCATTTGCTTGCTGAATCTATGAAAGAATTTGATCTTTCTTATTTGGCAAATGCCTTAAAACCTGATCGTGACCTCATGTTTGAATACCTCGGATTACAAACACTCTACGATCGTTATTTTCTTCATGTGGATGGATCTCGCTTTGAAATGCCCCAAGCATTTTTTATGCGTGTCGCAATGGGGATTGCTTTAAAAGAGCCTGAAAAAGAAAAAAGAGCTGTTGAATTTTATAATCTGATTTCTTCCTTTCATTTTATGTGTTCCACTCCAACACTTTTTAATGCAGGAACACGCCATCCTCAACTTTCTTCTTGTTTCCTTACAACTGTTCCCGATGATTTAGGCGATATCTTTGAAGCAATAAAAGATAATGCTCTTCTTGCTAAGTATTCAGGCGGACTTGGTAACGACTGGACATCCGTACGTGGTCTTGGATCACATATTCAAGGAACAAATGGAAAAAGCCAAGGTGTAATCCCCTTTCTCAAGGTTGCAAATGATACTGCTGTTGCAGTTAATCAGGGGGGAAAACGTAAAGGAGCAGTCTGTGCTTATCTAGAAACTTGGCATATTGATATTGAAGAATTTTTAAATCTCAGAAAAAATACAGGTGATGATCGTAGACGTACCCACGATATGAATACTGCCAATTGGGTCCCTGATCTTTTTATGAAAAGAGTTGAAAAAAATGAGCAATGGACTTTATTCTCTCCTGATGAAGTAGGCGATCTTCATCATCTATACGGACATGATTTCGAAAAAGCTTATAGCAACTACGAAAAGAAAGCAGAGCGAGGAGAAATAAAACTATTCCGTAAAATTGCAGCTGTTAGTTTATGGCGTAAAATGCTGACTATGGTGTTTGAAACAGGGCATCCTTGGATAACCTTTAAAGACCCTTGCAATATTCGTTCTCCTCAGCAACACGTTGGTAACGTACTTTGTTCTAATCTCTGCACAGAAATTACGCTAAATATTTCAAAAGATGAAGTGGCCGTCTGCAATCTCGGATCAATTAACCTTGCTGCTCATCTTACTGAAAATGGACTGGATTACGATAAGTTAGCTAATACTATTCATACAGCTGTGCGCATGCTTGATAACGTTATTGATGTCAATCGATATGCAATTAAGAAAGCAGAAAATTCTAATCGCAAGCATCGCCCTATAGGACTCGGTTTAATGGGTTTTCAGAGTGCGTTACATGCATTACGCATTCCTTATGAAAGTGTTGAGGCTGTTGATTTTGCTGATCAAAGTATGGAGTTTATTTCTTTTCATGCAATATCTGCCTCTACCAATCTTGCAGAAGAACGAGGCCCCTATTCTACCTTTAAAGGTTCTCTATGGTCAAAAGGAATTTTACCTATCGATTCCCTCCAATTATTAGAAGAGGTCCGTGATAAATGTGAAATAGATAAATCTTCACGATTGGGGTGGGATGTTCTCCGAGAAAGGGTAAAATCTGTTGGTATGAGAAATTCCAATTGTATGGCAATTGCACCTACTGCAACAATATCTAATATTTGTGGAGTATCTCAGTCAATTGAACCCTCCTATCAAAATCTTTTTGTTAAGTCCAATATGTCGGGTGATTTTACTATTGTAAATTCTTGTCTCGTCAATGATTTGAAAGCAAGGGGACTTTGGGATGAGGTAATGATTTCTGATTTAAAACATTACGATGGAAGTATTGGAAATATAGAGCGTATCCCCGAAGATCTTAAAAAACTGCATGCCACTGCCTTTGAGATTGATCCAATATGGTTGATTAAAGCGGCTTCACGAAGACAAAAATGGATTGACCAAGCACAATCATTGAATTTGTATTTATCTGATCCAAGTGGGAAAAAGCTTGATTTTATTTATCGTCAATCTTGGCTAATGGGTTTAAAAACTACTTATTATTTACGGTCACGATCAGCTACCCATGTTGAAAAATCTACTCTAAAAGAAGTAGATGGCAAATTGAATTCTGTTCCTATTATGGATCATAATTCTAGTGAACTTTTATCTACCCCTCAATCATCCTGTGATTCGGGAGTGGAATGTGAAGTCTGTCAATAAAAATAGGTGGCTGAAAAATAGAATCTTCTTTCTTTTAAATCGTTTTTTCATATATGACATCGATTTCCTGTGTTTTTATTCATTTTTCGTTCTTTAAATCATTTTTCCCAGATATAATCACCATTGTCCTAAAATACCGTAAGATCAATAACTTACTCTTTAAATCTTAGATCTTCACATCTTTGATTTCACACTATTTTTTTATATGTCTCTCACACCTTTTATATGCTTTTTGACAATACTTTAATAGCGTTTGATGACATTTTTTTTCTTGTCAGCTTCTTTCGTGTATACTTCAGCCATACTGAGTTTTGACCATCCGTACATCGCCATTAATTCATGAGAACGTACACCTGCATTCGCCATAATCGTTGCCCCCGCTTTTCTTAATCCGTGTGCTGTACACTGGTTAGGCAAATCTGCTTTTTTGCATTGATTTTTAAACCATGATCCGAACGACTCCTCGTTTGCGTACTTTTTACCTGATGGGGATGTTAAGAATACTTCTCCTGTGTACTGTGTGGCTTCAATACTCTTTTGTAAAGTACCAGCTATTGGTATAGTAACATGTGTTCCTGTCTTTTTAGTTTGGATGGAAAAAAACCATCTTTAATATGCTGTTTTCCTACTCTCATAACATCCGATCGTCTTAACCCAAGAAACAACATCATCTCCATAGCTAACCTAGCTTTCGTACCTATTGGATGATATCGTCTATACTGTTCTATATCTGTATAGCCCCCGCATCGAAGCTAAAAATAAAAAAGCCGAAGCAACTTTATGCGGTGCTGGTTTTTATAGTATTTTTCTTTGTTTTTTAGGCGATACTGGCGTATGATAATCTTTAAGTCTATCTTTAACTTTTAGATACTGGCGACTATTCTCTTTATCTCTATTTTTGTTTTTGAGACGATACAGACGTTGGAACTCTTTAATTTTATCTTTGTTTTTTAGGTAGTACCGACGGTGACGCTCTCTACGCCTCTCTCTAAGTACTTCCTCCGATAAAAAATATCCTCGTTCCTCTCATCTCTGGGAATGAACCTCGGTTTGATATTACCGATCCTCGAGATTACGCCAAAGCGATAGTGAATGCCGTTACACATTATGAGAGGTTTTCTCCTTTAGGTGGTGGGCAAAGTAAGTGAGATATCTTAGGACCTGCACTAGGACAGGCTGGCAGATTAGGGGTTGCTACTGAGAACAACCGACGGAAGAATAAAGCCCAAGCGGGATTGATGAAGGAAGTTCTGAATACCACTGTTCCCTTTCAAAACCTCTGGTACACGAAGTCTGTTTTTGACTATTTTGTAAGGGGGAAGCTGGACGATGCGATTAATCCAGGAAACAGAGCAAGGGCTGAGGCGTATCGTAGAAAAAATATACAAAGAGAGAAGAGAAAGAAATAATGGTAAAACGTAATTTTGAACAGGACAAATCTGTTTCGTATAGTCTTTTAACTTCTCGGTTTGTTATTCCTTGGGAAATTGAAGATTATCGTAAAATTCATGCTGAAGTTGAGACCTCTGATGGAAGAAGGAACGAGCTAGTTCTTGAAGATGATTTTGAAGTTGATTGTGAAGATAATTTTCTTACTTTAAAAAACACGGATCTTAAGGGTATACTTCGTATATATGATGGCGAAAAACAAGAGCTTAAATACTCCATAGATCCAAATATACAATCCCCCCATAACTTACTACGATATGGGGATTTATCTCCAATCTATTTGAGGTTGGAGAATTTAGAAAAATACACCGATAGCATAGAGACAGGGACAAAAAATCTTTCTGAAGTTGTTTCAGTCTTGCGCCAAAAGGTTGGTCAGATTGATATTATCAAGATGGGCAGAGATGTTACCGTTTTAGCATCTAAAAGCTTAGAAGATATGGCAGAAATAGCTAAACTACAAGCATCCGTCAAAGGATCAAAAGCTTAAAAAAAGAGATTGAATCGCTTGAAACAAAGATTCGATTGTTTGATTCTAGACCGTCATCGCAAATTGATCTAGTGCCTCTTGAGAACCGAATAAAAGAATTAGAGCCTTTAAAAGACAGGGTTACCTCTAGTGGTAATTTAATATTACAAGTTACCGAACAGAACAAAACCCCTTGTATATATTTTAAAGGACAAGATGGTAAAGATATAGCTCTGATGTTTATTCGTGATGGGAATTTTCTTATAGGGATGATTGTTGATGGCAAACTAACCTCTGATGGAAGTTAAAATAGGCAACGCGACAATCAAAGAACACATAAAAGCCGAGAAAGACCCTCGATACGGAGAACTTCCCCCCAACTTTATAACGAAAGTTGGTGATATTTATAACGGGATTCAGATACTGAACTGGGTGTATGGATATGGGATTAATCCTCCCCTCACACCTGAGGAACGATTAAAGAAATGGAAAGTTGTTAGAGACCATGCGGGAACTGGTCATTTTTATAGGGGGGCTTTCATCGAGCATAATGGCTAAAAGACAAGATCAAACCGTTACTAGGCAAGAGTTTAAAGCCTTAGACTCTAAAGTTGATCATATCGACAAGCAATTTAAAGCATTAGAGGCGAGGGATAAGAAGAAACAGGCAAGGGATGAGAAGCAACAAAAATATATAGAAGAAATTCTTAATATTCTCAACACTTCAAAAGGTCTTGCTTCATTTATTAAAATGATCGGTGCAATAACCGCTTCTCTTTCCGCTATTATCTATGCAATCTATAATCTCAAAGGATGGCTTAAACAATGATGGAGTCGTTTCTTGCAGGTGGCCTATTTAGATTTGCTCTTCGGTTTATCCCCCTCGGTATTTGAGAAAATAGCTGATGGTGTATTAGAATATCTGATGCAGAAGCAATCGATAGAATATGATAAAATGAATCTTGAGTTGCCACGGATTAACAGCTCTACTCAGCTAGATCTTGCAGATATTAAATACGCAATTGAAGAACTTAAAGTTGATCAGTCAATCAGATTAGCAAGAATAAAAGCCCAAAAGGTCAAGAATGGTAGTGGTGTCAAATGGATTGATGGCTTTAACGCCTTAATCCGTCCTCTCACAACCTTTTTTTGGATTATTATTTTCCGCTATTGGTCTGGTGGAGTGTGAAAGAGGGCATCTTTGACAGAAGCCCCCTTTCGATCCTAAGCTCATTTGAACAAGATATTATCGCTTGTATCCTAGGTTTCTGGTACACCGATAAAATCGTTCCGAAGAAACGGGGGTTAAACCCGTCCCCTAACGGATTATCTCCATCTGTTTGGAGAAGACCTGTAGTAGCCTGAGACACACGTTCCATTGCGTTTGCAATAGCCCTTGACGTAGACGTTTTTACAAGCTCCGCTTTTACTGTACCCGTGACATTCATCTGTTTTATACGCAAAAGCAGGATATCCTGTAAATAAAAACAAAGAACACAATCCTAAAGCAATTGAACGAATCATTGTAGATGCTAAACCTAGTTTCTTGGTATCCATGTTTTACCTCTCCAGATACGATATAGTGTACTACACCTAACACTTATAGATTGCGTGAGTCAATACCATGCAGCTTTTAATTGATTTGGTTAAGGGATTTGATACGATAAAAAACTGCAAAAAAAAAATTTATATATTTATCTGGTAGATAAAGTATAAAAAAAAATTATAGTATTCTCACACCTTGTTTTTGGTGTGAAAGAATACGATAAAAATAAGCTTTTTATCAATGGTTTACGAATTTAGATAAGATAAATATGCATTGTCCTATGATTCGGACGTAAAATATGAAGTCTATAACTGAAAATTGAAGAGTGCTATGAGTAATAATAATTTATCTTACCCTTATGCTATAAATCACCCTCCTTCCTCAAATAAGATTGCAGATACTGTGGGGTTAGGTCCCATTCAAAAAGGATCAGCTCGTATCCATGCGGACGAAAAAAGAATGATTAATGCTCGTTCCGATGTAAACCAACTACTGCCCTTAAAATACAAATGGGCTTGGGAAAAATATTTATTTGGTTGTAATAATCACTGGATGCCCACGGAAGTATCCATGCAAGCGGATATTGCTCTGTGGCAATCAAAAAATGGATTGACAAATGATGAGCGCCATATGATTAAACGTAATCTTGGCTTCTTCGCAACATCCGAGAGTCTAGTGGCCAATAATATTGTCTTGGCTATATACCGACATATTTCTAATCCCGAATGCCGACAATATCTCTTGAGACAAGCTTTTGAGGAAGCTGTCCATACGCATACATTCCAATATATTGTAGAGAGCCTTTCTCTTAATGAGGGTGAATTATTCAATATGTATCGTGAAATCCCTTCTATCACCAATAAAGCAAGTTGGGCTTTAAGGTATACTAAAAATCTTAACTCCACATCGTTTTCTACTGGAACTGATGATCGTGACCAAGATTTTCTTCGTGATCTTATTGCTTTCTATGTGGTATTTGAGGGAATGTGGTTTTACACTGGATTTGCACAAATATTATCTTTAGGACGATATAATAAAATGGTAGGTATTGCCGAACAATACCAATATATCATGCGAGATGAATCGGTTCATCTCAACTTTGGCATTGATATGATTAACCAAATAAAAATTGAAAATCCACACCTGTGGACAGAAGATTTCCAACAAGAAGTAAGGAAAATGTTGCAAGAAGCAGCGCTACTTGAAGTAGCCTATGGGAAAGATACCATGCCTAAACCGTTTCTTGGAATTAACGCTAATTTATGCGAAAAATACATGTATTTTATAACGAATCGTCGTTGTACACAAATCGGATTAGATCCTGTTTTTGAAAAAACTGAAAATCCTTTTCCATGGATGAGCGAAGTTATAGATCTGCAAAAAGAGAAGAATTTTTTCGAAACACGTGTCACTGAATATCAAAAAGGTACAAGTTTAGACTGGGATTAATATTCATTCTTGGAAAAAATTAGAAGATACCAATTCTTATCGTTGTATGAGAACCATTTATTTTAAGTGTTGATGTTAGAATACCATCTTAAAACAAAATATGTATGCTATAGGTTACTACAATCTAATACAGCATATAGGGTTTTTACATTATAATTTAAGTGGTTCCTAACGATGAAAAAAAATAATCAATCTCCGTTAAATGTACGAGGCGTAGAAAACTGGGATCAAGCAGCACAATGGCTTAAAGACCGTGGTATTGAAGATGTTGAATGTATTACACCAGATCTAGCGGGTATCCCTCGTGGCAAGATGATGTCCTCATCAAAATTCATCTCCAATATACCCCTTGCCGTTCCTTCGGCAATTTATCGCCATACTATCTCTGGAGAATCACTTCATTCTCCTAATTTATTTCGCTATGGACCGGATGGAGATTTAAGATTGTCTCCTGATCTTTCTACTCTAAGCGTTGTTCCTTGGGAAGAAGATCCAACCGCACAAATAGTCTGCGATGTCGTTGATTATAACGGTGAAGAAGTGACCTATACACCTCGTAACGTTCTCAAAAGAGTTTTAGATTTTTATGTTCAAAATGGATTAAAACCAATCATTGCACCAGAAATTGAGTTTTATCTTATTGCTAAAAATGAAGACCCTGATTATCCATTGCATCCTCCAAAAGGCCGTTCCGGACGATCAATACTAGGGGGACAAAGCTATTCTATTATGGGAATCAACGAGTTTGATGAAATTATTGATGATATTTGGGATTTTTCTGAAAAACAAGGGCTCGAAATAGATACTCTGATCCATGAAGAAGGCCCTGCTCAATTCGAAATCAATATACGCCACGGCGATCCTTTGAACCTTGCAGATCAGGTTTTCCTCTTCAAAAGAACCATCCGTGAAGCGGCTTTCAAACATGATATTTATGCTACTTTTATGGCAAAACCAATGCAAAATTATCCTGGATCTGCCATGCATATTCATCAATCTGTCTTAGATATCAAAAGCAATAAAAATATCTTCTCCAATCAAGATGGATCAGAAACAGATTTTTTTAGATATTTTATAGGTGGTCTACAAAAATATATTCCGAATGCATTAGTTATGCTTGCACCTTATGGAAATTCTTATCGTCGATTAGTCCTTGATATGGGTTGTCCTGTCAATAATGCTTGGGGATATGATAATAGAACAACAGCGTTCCGTATACCTTTTTCTGATGCCAAGACTAAAAGAATAGAAAATCGCCTTCCATCATCAGATACGAATCCTTATCTAGCTCTTGCCGCATCACTAGCATGTGGATTATTGGGTATTCTGCAAAAAATAGAACCAACACCTCCTACCACAAATTCTGCCAATCAAAAAGCAATTAACCTACCTCGTGGACTATTAGAAGCTGTAACTCTTTTAGAAAATACATCTCATTTTAAAGATATTTTTGGATCACAATTCATTGATATCTATACTACTTTGAAAAGGAATGAATTTGAAACATTTATGCAAGTCATTAGTCCTTGGGAAAGAGAATTTCTGTTGTTAAACGTTTGACATAAACTGGAAAATTATATGATATAATAATCATTATGATCTATTCTAACCAGCACTAGTTCATCAAGGTATACATGCGTCAATCAACTTCTTATTACAGCATTCTATAAAATGATGTTTATGCACAACTTATAAGTAATAATAAAATGCCAAAGCACGCTACTCACATTTATAATTTTGATTTTGTTATATTCGGGGGAACAGGAGACCTTGCAAAACGCAAACTCCTCCCTGCTCTATATAACAACTACGTAAATAAGGAAGAATGTCACGTATCAAGTCGTATTATTGGCGTTTGCAGAGTCAAAATGACGGTTGATAAATATCGTTCGTTTGTTAATAAAGAACTTAAAAAACATCTTAAAAATGACGAATATAATTCATTAAAAGTCAAAAGATTTCTTTCTCTTATATCCTACATTAATTTAGATATAGAACACAATTATGGATGGAAAGAACTCAAAGAAAAATTAGAAGGCAATCAAAAACGAATTAGAGTTTTTTATTTAGCCGTATCCTCTATTTTTTTTGGAAAAATTTCCCTAAAAATATATGAAAATCAACTCGTCACAGAACATACGCGTATAGTAATAGAAAAGCCTATTGGCAATGATCTCATTTCTGCGCAAAAAATTCATGCAATCACCAGTAAAATATTCAAAGAACATCAAATTTTTCGCATTGATCATTATCTTGGCAAAGAAACAGTACAGGGACTAATGGTATTCCGATTTGCCAATACATTTTATGAATGCCTTTGGAATAATAAATACATTGATAATATTCAAATTACCACCGCAGAGACTATCGGTATAGAAAATCGCGTTGATTATTATAATAAAACTGGTGCATTACGTGATATGATCCAAAATCATCTTTTGCAACTACTTTGTCTCGTTGCCATGGAAATGCCTATTTCTATAGAATCAACAGCTATTCAAAACGAAAAAATAAAAGTATTAAAAGCACTTAAGATGATTTCTATAGACGATGTACAACAATTAACGGTACGAGGACAATATCAATCTGGGATTATTAATGGAATTCCTATAAAAGGCTATCTTGAAAAAGTGCCACTAGGTGTATCCGATACCGAGACTTTCGTCGCCATAAAAGCAAGTATTGACAACTTACGATGGTATGGCGTTCCTTTTTATCTCCGAACAGGAAAATGTCTTGCCAAACATGTTTCAGAAATTGTTATTTCTTTTAAGCCTGCACCTTGTCCTATTTTTGCTCCTCAATTATCCAATGTCGGAGCGAATAAATTAATTTTGCATCTACAGAATAATGGGAAGATTGAGCAATTTATCATCACCAAAGATCATAGTACAAGTGGCATAAAACTCAAAAAAAACGCTCTAGGAATATGTTGCTCTGAAGAAATTAAAATGCGTAATCCAGATGGATATGAACGCCTAATTACGGATGTCATAAATGCTAATCAAACACTTTTTATGGGATATGATGAGGTTGAAGAATCTTGGAAATGGAGTGATTCTATTCTACAAAGTTGGCAAACTGTTGGGCAAAAAGTTGATGGTTATGCTGCAGGTACGTGGGGACCAACTAAATCTCATACATTACTACAAAAAGACGGACGTAAATGGCATGAAAATAATCCTTAAGGATCTTTTACATGTCAAAATATGAATTTCATATTGCAGAAAGTAAGAAAGAACTAGCGCAAAAGTTAGCACAAAAAGTTGCAATACAATTATCAATGGGTATACGGAAAAGAGGATATGCAAGCCTTGCATTATCTGGTGGTTCAACACCTCAGATGTTTTTGGAAGAACTATCTATTATAAATATCGATTGGCATAAAATAACAGTAACCCTAGTCGATGAACGTTTTGTCCCTCTTGAAGATCCACGTTCAAATCAAGCTTTTATATCAAAATTTTTTCTCACTAATAAAGCTCAAAAATCATCCTTTGTCGCTCTTTACTATCCACAAAAAAATATTCAAAAATCAGTTAAAATAGCAAATGAAAAAATTAGTCAATTCATCCATTTTCCATTTGATGCCGTCGTTTTGGGAATGGGGATAGACGGACATACAGCCTCTTTTTTCCCTCAAGGAGACACACTTTCTATAGCACTTGATCCTCATACCCCAAGATCTGTAATAGCCCTTAAAGATCAATATACCCATGAACAACGCATAACCATGACTTTTTCTGCATTACATGACGCACAATTTTTAGCATTGCATATTGAAGGGATACAGAAAAAAAATGCTTTGGAAACAGCTATTTCAGGATATGATGCAACAGAAATGCCGATACGAGCTATCTTATGGCACGCAAATTCTCCTCTCGCAATATACTGGACTCCTTAATTCCAAATAATTGATACGCAATAAATGATTTGTTTTATACAGATTTTTTCTCTAATAAATGCGCGTCAAATTGTGGTATTTCCAGACCGGCAAATCGATAAGCGGCAATGACTGTATTCGCCATAAGCATCGCTATCGTCATTGGCCCAACGCCACCTGGGACGGGAGTAATAGCCCCTGCAATGGATTGACATTCAACTGCAACATCTCCTACTAATATGCTTTTCCCTACTTTAGAACAATTTATCCTATTAATTCCCACATCTATAATGAGAGATCCTGTCTTGATCCAATCAGCCTTAACCATATAAGGTTGACCTACGGCAACGACAAGAATGTCTGCCATTCGACAAATCTCCGGCAAATTTTTAGTCTTTGAATGCGCCATAGTAACTGTCGCATTCCTAGCAAGCAATAATTGTCCCATTGGCTTACCAAAAAGATTAGAACGCCCTATGACTACAGCATGTTGACCTGATAAATCAGATCCCTTGAATTTTTCAATCAATAAAATTGCTCCTGCTGGAGTACAAGAAATGAGACCGGTCGTAAAATCACCAATCATCAGTTTGCCTGCATTGACAATATGAAGACCATCCACATCTTTTTCTGGGGCAATAGATTGAATAAGAAATCGATCACTTAAAGTCGATGGAAGTGGAAGTTGGAGCAATATCCCATGAATAGCATCATCTTGATTTAACTCTAAAATGGTTTTTTTCAACTCATCTTGAGAAATATCTATAGAAAAATTATATTGAACTGAATGAAAGCCACAACTTTTAGCCATCGACTTTTTAGCTGATACATAAGAACTGCTAGCAGGATCGTTCCCAACCAGAATAACAGCAAGACCTACCTGAATACCTGTTTTTTGTCGTAAAAGTGTGACAGATTCTGCTATTTTTTTAGTTAGTGCAGAAGCTATACTTTTTCCATCTATCAAAGATCCCACGAAAGACTCTCCTTTATGTTACTAATCTTTTACCAAATAAGAAAATACATATCCCGTCTTGAAAAAATGATCATAACCAAGGTATAAAAAAATAAATGCTCTCACACAACAACATGCATGACTACATAGAAGTATGTTGATAATTCACTCTATTTTTTTAAAGCTTTATATAGAATATAGTCCCATTTTTTTAAAAATATGATCCTGTGTATAAATACAATAATTGAATTTCAAAGTCCAACAATTAAAATTCCTTATTATTGTGATTTGTCTTTAGCTTTATCCAATAGAGATTTCTTTTGAGCCATCAGATTAGATTCTTTGTCACTTAAATGAAAACAATTGAGGCGTATATCTGCAATAGATAAGTAATTTAATTCATTTATCAAAACATCTGATATAAATTGGGATCCTAATTTCAAATTAAGATCTTCCTTTATTTTTTTACGAAAATTATCCATTCCAAACGATTTTATTTGCACGATATCACCCATAGGAGGGCCAGAAAGCAATGTATAAAGATAATCAGTAGAAATTTCTTTTAAATAGTATTTCGATTGTCTATCATTCACAATAAATGATAGTTTTACAAAAAAATAAGCTTGCAGAATACCATTAGAAATACTGGGAATTGCAACTAATTCGCCTGTAATCATATGGATGGACTGCTCTGTAGTAAGTGGCTTGCTGCTTTCTATCTGCGGATCTACGGAACGTAAAAATAATATATAAAAAGATGCAATTGTTATGATTGATATCCATATCCCAGAAAAAAAAAATTCAACATATATCAAAAAATCTCGCATATCTATCGGGATAAATGCTATCGGCATTTATATCCTGTTTTATTTCTTTTTAATAAACCAATTATTCTACGCGCATAGTCTGAATAAGATGAAAAAATCATTCAATGCTCATTCCTTATACAAGCTACTTATCTGTTTTACTTGTATCAAAAAATCCCGAACATCCATTAGAATAAGTTCCATCAGTATCAATATCTTGCAATCTCTTTTTAAATAAATCAGCTACCACACGAGCAGCATTTAAATATGATTCTAAGAGAGAAGAATTTAATGCTAATTTTTCCTGCAAGATACGTATCTGTTCTGAATGATCACATGATATATATTTGCAAGAAATCAGAAACACAGACAATTCATGTAAACAACGCCCCTTGTTATCGTTTGAAGCACTAATATCAAATTGCTTATTAGTTTTTAAATTCTTGTTTTCATTATCTATAACTTCTATTACTCTTTTCAAGACTGTTTGAATGCGATAATCGTTCAACGTAGACACGATGTTACTTTCTCATTATTGCTCTACATACGATCTATTTTAAATATTTTTAAATCAGAATGGACTAAATCAACATTTTATTTGCTAGTATTCGATAAATTAAACGTTATTCTTTGTTGTTTTACTATGACATTACTAATATTTTCTGCCAGAATTTCTTTCCAAAAATCTCCGTAAAATCCCCCTCCTAAAGACTTAATTGTTTCTTCAGGCAAGATCGATTTAATAAAATATTGAAACATAACACCTTGTAATTTTTGCATTGCTTCTGGAATATATTTTGATTGGTCAGATGTTTTCTGTACATTCTTCGTCTGAAGAAAGGATGAAAAAGATTCCGAAGAATAATTATTTGGAACAATCTTGGTAAGATTACTGTCCATATTGTGAAAGTAATTAGTATTACCGTTAATAGACGAGACTTGCATATAAACCGCCATTTTTTCTAAAAAATAAATTCTAGTACAAGGTGATTATAACGTTATAAACTTGCGGGAAACTGCATCAAATAGCACACGTTGATCTACATTGTCTTCGTTATTTTCATCATCATATTGACGCTCTTCTAAAAGATATATTTCATCTTTAAGCTCGGTTAACCTATCAATTTTAACCTTTTCAGATAAGAGTTTATTCTCTTGAATAGATTGTAAATCCGCCATTTTTTTTTCATTTTCACTTAAAGAATGATGGAAATTTGAATAGTGGCAAGCTAGAGAAGGATTTTGCAATGCTATCGAATACATTGAATCTATCAATTCTTCTCTTAAAATATTTATTTTCTTATGTTGAGATATAGTATAAGCAAGATTTACTTCTGCAATTCTTTTAAGACAATGTTGCACGGAAAGAAGCTTATGCAATGTTTTTGAATCACGACATCTCATCATTAACCCTTTGATTTTACTAAAAAATTCCGTTGAAAGAATGGATAAACTGATAAATAATCATTTCAATCGATGAGTATAAAAACAAAAATCCTAATCCTACCATATAAGGAGTAGAGATAAAATAAACAGGAATCTGCGGAACTATTTTATTCAGAAATCCAATAGAAATATTAAATACTACATAAAAGAATAAAAATGGACTAGATAATCTTAACATAATGATAAATGTCATTTGCAGTATATTAATGAGAGAAGAAAAGATATTGTCAAAGTGCAGTTCTTTTCCAATAGGAGTTGTGCCATAAGATTTCACTAACGCATAAAAAATCTGGTGATGAAAATCTATAATCCATAATGCCAACAAACCTATTGTCCCTATCAAAGAACTAAACGACGTTTCTGGAATGGAATCAGATATTCCCATACTTGATTGTAAATTTAACCCAATTGCAGTGGATATTACACTGCCCATAAACTGCAAACCAAACGTATATATACGAACTAGCACACCATGAACACAACCTAAAAACAACTCCACTATTACTAATTTCAAATAATATGCTCTATCTGCAAAAATTTGAAGGTCAATTGTATCCCAAAGAAACGGAAGCAATACTATGGAAAATGTCATAGAAAAAAAAAACCGTACCTGCATCGGAACATATGGCATTGAAAAACCTGGTAAAAACATAATGCAACTACCAATACGACAACAAATCAAAAATAGAGACATGATAATAATTTCTGGAGAAGCAATCATGAAATTGAACCTAAAATATTTATTTTCAATTCCTTAGCTATTTCCATATGCGAAAGAACTGCTAAAGATGGAAAAGTTCTTGCAAGTATCATGCGCACATAAGAGCGAATTTCTGGAAGTGTAATAATAATCAACGGAATACCTTGATTTACATACTCACGAATTGCATTTGTAGCATCCTCCAAAAATGCTTCAATAGCACGTGGTTCAATATTAAAATCTACACACTCTCCTTTAGAATCTCTTTGTATAGCCTTATAAAAAATCATATCCCAATGATTTCCTAATTTGAGAATATTCAAGATACCAGCATCTGCTAAATCACCACAAATCTGTTGCGCCATTCGAACACGCACTTGCTCTACTATTTGTGACGTCTTACGGACATGTGGAGCTACTTCAGCGATAGATTCTAGTATTAATTGTAAATTTCTAATAGATACACGTTCTGCTAATAATGATTTCAAGATTGCCTGTATACCAGAATATGATGTATGAGAAGTACAAATTTCATCTGCAAGTTTTTTGTATTCAGGATCAAGCTTACTAATGAGATTCTTCACATCTTTATAAGAAAGAAGTTGAGGTAAATTATTACGAATAACCTCATTTAAATGAGTTAAAATAACTGAGAGATTATCAATAGGCTGAAATCCTTGACGTCGTAAATCATCTGCAAAACTTTCCATTATAGAAATAGCCTGCATACCAAAAGCAGGTTCTTGAACCTCATCTCCAGGAAAAGTAGGTCTTTGACCCGATCCTACAATAACTAAAACCTCTCCAATACGAAGTTCACTTATGGCAACCGTTGTACCATACATTTTAATATGGTATCCTTTTTCTGGCAGAGAAATATCTGTCGTCACCTTGATTTCTGGTACTATCAATCCGTATTCTTTAGCAAACTTTTTACGTATCTTAGATGCTCTAAAAAAAAGATCCTTCGTTGAAGAAAGCAAACGACTGGAAACCAAGCTACCAAGAACCAATTCAATTCCTGGCACATTAAAATTCAAATCCGTTGTATCTTGGTTTTGTTCCAGATGTTTTTTCGCTTGATTGGTTTTTGCGATATTTTCCTGTTCAATCTTGTAAGGAACATACCAACCACTAAAAGCAAAAAAACCACCCAAAATCAAAAAGGGAAAAGTGGGTAAAGTCGGTATAGCGGATAAAATACTCATAAAAAATGCTGAAATCAATAATGCACGCGGATAGTTTGATAATTGCTCAATAATAGCAGTATTTGTAGAACCCTTTGAGGTTGTACGCGATACTAAAAGAGCCGCAGATAAAGATACAAGGAGTGCTGGAATCTGCGATACAAGTCCATCTCCGACTGATAATCTCACAAAAACATCAGCAGCGTGATGAATCGACATATCGTGTCGGAAACATCCAATAATAATACCACCTAAGATATTAATCGCTGTAATGATAATACTTGCTATGGCATCTCCACGTACAAATTTTGATGCTCCGTCCATTGCTCCGAAAAAAGAGCTTTCATTCTCCAGATCCTTGCGACGAATTTTTGCTTCATCTTCATCAATAAGGCCAGAAGACAAGTCAGCATCAATTGCCATCTGTTTCCCCGGAATAGAATCTAAAGTAAAACGAGCTCCAACTTCTGCAATACGCGTCGCACCTTTCGTGATAACGATAAAATTAATTGTAATTAAAATAAGAAATACAACTAAACCTATCACAAAATCCCCAGACATTACTAAGGATGAAAATCCAGCAATGATTCCTCCTGCAGCTCCATATCCTTCATGCCCAAATGAAAGAATTGCGCGTGTAATAGCAATATTTAATGACAAACGAATAATGGTAACAATAAGAAGAATGGTTGGAAAAGAAGAAAATTCCAAAGGTTTTTCAATCCATAATGCTACCATCAAGATCAACACTGACAATGCAATGGAAAAAGCTAATCCTATATCAAGAAGAAAAGTTGGTATGGGTAAGAAAAGAATGCATATAATAAGAACAATACAAAAAGATAACGAAAAATCGTGTACGTGATTTCGATTGTTGGAATCAGATCCTCTTACCAAAGATTGCCTCATATTATAATATCAACCTAAAATAAGTCTATGTCCGCTATATAAATCAATCTCTAGCGCATAAGAGTTGTGTGAAAATTAATTTATTATTAAAAAGAAGATTGAATACGTGAAAGAACTAAAGTAACAAAGGCAGAAATTTGACCACCAATAAAAGGTGCTGAAATAATAAGAGTAATAAAAACAGCGATAATTTTAGGGACAAAAGTCAGCGTTACTTCTTGTATTTGGGTTAAAGCTTGTAAGAAAGCTACCAAAACACCAAAAAACATTGCAGCTAATAGCACAGGAGCGCTGGCTGATAAAATTGTCCATATTGCAGCTCGCGCAATTTCCAAAACATCTGCTTCATTCATATCAATCTCATTTAGATTCAATAAAAGCGCATTTTACTTGAGATCATAAATTTCAACTAGACACACGAATCCCTGTCTTAATTGGAATTTCCTGATTTTCAGCAGTAATAGCTGTTAAACCTGTTGACGATACTTGAACAGCCTTTACAATACCGCTCATAGAACCATCAACGTTTTCAATATTCTTTCCAATATAACTAGAAGCCTGTGCTAAATTATTACTGTTCAATAATTCTTTAAGGTTAGTATTCATTTGTACAGATTGTTCCATTTGAGAAAAAACAGCTAATTGAGCAACTTGCTCACTTGCCTTCATTGGCTCCGTTGGATCTTGATGTTTCATCTGAGCAATGAGCAGTTTAAAAAAAGCATCATGACCCATCATAGTATTAGGTTTTGATGGCAATGATTCTTTCTGTGTAGAATTCACTTCTGTATTAATTTCCATGACTCAATCTCCTGGCG
Source organism: Candidatus Liberibacter solanacearum CLso-ZC1 (assembly GCF_000183665.1). Lineage (NCBI taxonomy): Bacteria > Pseudomonadati > Pseudomonadota > Alphaproteobacteria > Hyphomicrobiales > Rhizobiaceae > Liberibacter > Candidatus Liberibacter solanacearum. Next base: position 584,079 of record NC_014774.1, on the reverse strand, counting down.
AATACATTGAAAAATTGATGCGAAAATTGCATCACCACTAGGTTCCATACTCTCGATGAGATAAAGCGTACGAATTGTCTTTAAAGCTTCAAAAAATCGACCTGATGCTACCAAGAATTCAATGTTTTTCAGCGCTAAAACCATCTGTTCGTTCCGCATAGAATTTAAAAGAACAGCTATATATCTTCGGCAAAGATCAATTGAAGAATCTTTCTTCGCAGGAACAAGAAATACCATTTGCACTATAAGATATAACTGACGCAATGGCGTTATAGCTTCTTCTTCCCGTATTACATGCTGTTCTAGTATAAATGTAATATCATTCAAAAGCTCAAGCATTACCTTGCTATTGACTCGCACAATAGCGCCATTTAAAAATATTCGCTCTCCAGCTCTCAGAGAAATGCGCAAAGGACTGTTCACTTTAATCCATCCCTCACTACAGACGTAACATCAATTATAGCCTGATAATTATTAGATTCATTCCTCCGAATACGCTCACATTCTTCTAAAATCCACAAACCAATTGAAATAAGATTTAATTTTACTTCTTCGGTCAATTGATTACTTTCAGAAACCAAATCTTGTATAAAAACAACCCATACACGATTCGTATAATACAATGCTTCAACGACTTCCCTACTATTGGGTTTAGACTGCTGCGCACTGGACAATAAAGAAATAGACTTATTTAGAATCCAAAACTCACGCTTTCTAGATTCTACCGAAGATTCTTGCACAATCTCGTTATAATACTGACGCATTTACAATTTTCTTTTCTTATTCAAATATAATAAAATTTCAAAGATAATTTAAAAGACTTAACTTCTGAAGCTTAGCCGTAATCATATAGGACATATCAATTTTATTGATTAATTCTGTTAATCCGACACTTGCTTTATATTGATCAACAGAAACTGATTTTAAAATATAAGTATCAATGATATTCATTTTGTCTTGAAGAAACTTAATTTCTTCCTCTATTCTTTTCTCAGAGAAACCTAAAAAAGCGCTCTGATGATTGAGATCTTGCACTCCTTGTCCTATAAAAGAAGCCATCTTATTATTAAGAACATTGCGAGATTCCGTCGTCAAATCTTTATTTAAAAATTCCACTCCAATAACTGAAAAAAGCATAAAATTTCGTATCGCATCCGAATTAACATTAACAGAAACTTCTAAATTCCCCGCATTACTCGAGTGATACTTAATATTCTGATCAGAAGCATTTGACCAATTCTTTGACCAATATTCATCATTTGAAAATTTTTCTTCTAATTTATTAATAAAATCAGCCATTTGATGACCATTCATAGAAGAAACATCTAAATTCTGTCCAACCGGAAGATTTTTTGAGTTTTCTTTAAGAAAATCTTTTAACATTTGATCAAAAGATTGTTTGGCTAAAGAATCTTTTGCAAAATAATCTTGTAAGGGCTTTTCTGATGTATTAATACCGGAGAATAAGTATTTCCCTCCCTCCGTTGTATTAAAAAATTCAATGGTAGATTGAAATGAATCTTGCAGCAGACTCACAACTTGCGCTATCGCATGTTTGTCCTCATTGCCTTGAAGAAGAGGCATCTTTTGCAGTGCATTCTGATAAACATCATCTATCTTTTCTACATGTTTTTGCAATATAGACAAACGTGTTTTTACTAACTCAGATCCCCTAAGCCTCTCTGTAACATGATTTTTTTCTTGCTCAAATTCTATGATATCTGTTACTTTTGATCCTAATTGCAGCCCATAATCCCAACATTGTCCAGTAATAGATTCATGTTGTAATTTTTCCATATTATTACTAAGATCCTTAGTTAAAATATTCATCCTATCTAATATAGAAGATGTTGAAACACCTGTTATTTTCATGATTTACTTAATCCCTTCTAATAATGTATTTAACATTCTATTAATGGACATCATAAGCTTGTTAGAAATATTATAAGATTGCTCTACTTTGATGAGAAAACTTAATTCATCTTGAAGATTAACACCTGTAGTATTTGAGTAAGATTCAGATATATGATTGAAAACAACCTGATTTTTCATACGCGAATCATGACTAGTTGATCTATTTTTTTCCAACCATCCAATGGAATTTTTCGCGTATTCCAACAAGCTAACGTTAGTACCTATTCCTGTTGCAGAATCAAAAGAAAACATTGCATTGAATGAATCACAGTAATGATTGATAAGACCTGAGTACTCTGCAAAACCTTTAACATTCCATAGATGATTCTTAGAAACGGATCCACCATCCCGCAAAAAAAAAGGATTAGATTGATATTGCGGATTAACACGAATAATTTCAGACATCCCCTTATATAATTTATTGCCAGGATCTTTTAGACCATCAGCAATAAACAAACCAAGAACATCCTGAGAACGACCAGCAACTGGATCTTTTTCAGAAAAGCCACTTATAAGACTTCTGGATATCTCATCAAGTTGATTTTGAAACATTGGTATGACATTATCACGGATATGCAACAGTGCTTTTATTCTACCCTTTGGTGCAGTATGTGTCTGATCAGGAATAGAAACCTTTACACCATCAATGACAACAGACTTGCTCTCACTTGTCGCGCTATACAGATCCATCTTCTCAAAATTGATATTTCGCGGAACAGTTTCAAATAACGTAGTCCCATCTGAAGTATAAATAATTATATCATTATTATTTCTTATAATTGTAGAAATACCAATTTCTTCAGAAATGTTTTGCAATAACGCATCACGTTTATCTAAAAGTTCATGAGTATCGTGTTTCGCAACAGTCTTGAATTTTATTTGATCATTGACAACTGTCAATTCAGATAAAAATCCTCTTAATTTAGATACTTCTATATCAATTTCCTTATCAGCGCCTGCACGGATTTTTTGAATCTCTTTCGACGATGTATTAAGATTATAAACTAATGCGTTTGCATCACTAATAATCTGTTTTCCAAATATATCTGTAGAAGGATTATTAGAATATACAGACAAGGAATCTCGCAATTTAGCCATATAATGCGAAGGAGAATTATTATATTTATTCTCAGCGCCCATTATATCTTTCAAAGACTCAAAACTTTCTAGAAGCCTCTGTTGCCCTATAGCAGAAGATTTTGCATCTAATAATTTTTCAAACATATTCTGATTTTCAGAACGTTGTTTGACAGCAACCGTCATATCACCAGTATTTACAGTGATAATATCCTGACGGACATAATTTTTATTTCCCGAATTTTCTATGTTTTTAACAATAGTGAAAAACTGTTCACTAGCATTACTAAAAATATTTTGCGCTTTATTAAAAACAGCTGAAAGAGACATTTTCTTAATTCCCTCATAAAAATTATCTTTTGAGACTAATCAGAATATCCATAAAATCAGAGCCTGTTTGAAAAACTTTTGAATTAGCAGCATAATTACGTTGTGCTTCTATAAGCTCTGTCAGTTCATTAGCAATATCAACATTTGCGGTTTCTAGCGCTCCAGACAAAACATCTCCACGCTGATCATTTCCAGGATAACCAATACTGATATCACCAGAATCACGTGTTGGAAGATAGGTATTCCCATCACATATTTTTAAACTATTCTCGCTGGGAACTGTAGCAATTGCTAAACGATAAACCGGAACCCGTGTACCATCATCATAAATAACATCTATATTACCATCTTTAGAAACAGAAAAATCTCTTGGTTTTCCTGGTGCCTGACCATTAATGACAGCATTTTGTGGTATAAAACCACCTACAAGTTGAGTTGTCTTCGATATATCAATTTTTATCGGGTGACTAATACCGGAAGTATTATCATCAAAGGATATTTCCTTGGGAGAAGATTCTGCTAAGTGTCCTGTAACAGGATCAAAAGACACATCTATAACTGCTAAAGGATTTGTAACATTATACGGAAAGATAGTTTTAGATGATTGATCTTGCCGAAAAATAGACACTTCCCATTTTTTGTCTTCAACTTTCGTATAATATAAATCATAAATTACACGAGATCCTAGCGTATCATAGGCTGAAAAAGAACTTTTATGCGTATACTCAGCATCTCCCCCATTAGATTTTGGAGTTTTGCTTCTTACAACTACTTTTGCATCTTTATCAAGATTAGCAGGAATAGACCCTAAAGTAGTTGGTACCGCACGAGGCTCGAAATTTCTTACATTAATTGTTTCTAAACCTTGAAAACTATTGAGAACTAACGGAGAAAATGCATTTCTCATAGGATATCCTTGCAACACATACCCTGCTGTATTCTGCAGGAAACCCTCGTTATTAATTTGAAAATTACCTGATCTTGTTAGATAATGAGTTCCCGTTTTATCCTTGACAACGAAAAAACCTTCACCTTGAATAGCTAAATCGGTATTAGATGCCGTATGAATCAAAGATCCTTGTGAAGATATCATATCCTTTTCAGAAACCGCTACTCCACCAGAGGTATGGCAACCTGCTGCAGGCGGAAAAACAAGAGATGAAAATGAAACAGCAGTACGCTTATACCCAATCGTATTCACGTTTGCTATATTATCGCTCACCGCAGAAACTCGGTTAGATTGCGCATCCATCCCAGACATAGCAGTTTTCATCGTTCCTAAAATGCCCATTGTAGCTACTCCACATATTATAAAATCTATTAAAAGGTATGCTATACTCCTTGTGCGGGACTGATGATAAGTAAGTATTTTTTAACTTAATTCCAATCGATGGAATAACCAAGAAATCGTTTGGAATCGACAGGATCAAATCCTAATTTTTTACGTAATTTTTTGCGCAATTTACTGATATGACTTTCCACAACATTTTCTTCCACCTCTTCATCAAACAAACCATAAATAGCACTGAAAATCTGTGTTTTCGCTACTCTTTTACCCCTATTAGCCATGAGATATTCTAAAATTCGACGTTCTCGTCTAGGCAAAGGGAAAACTTCACCTTGTACCTCTGGATCACGTCCATCTGAAAATACGCGAATAGGTCCAATTTCAACACGATGATTAGCAACCTTTAAACGCCTATGAATAGCCGCTACTCTTGCTAATATTTCACGATGATGAATAGGCTTATGCACAACATCATCTACCCCAACATCAAAAAAATCCAAGGTCTTTTGTAGAGATGAATAATCACTAATGGCAATGAGTGGCATCTGTGATTGAGATCTAATAATTCGTGGTAATTCCATCACTTTTTCTCCCGTCCCTATCAAAAAAGCTTCAATTGCAGATACATCTTCTTGTGCTAAAGATTGAAACCATTCTTCAAATTCAAGGGAGTGAAATCCCTCTAAAGAAACCCCATCATCACTAAAAAGAGAAATATAACCATTTTTTACTAAAGCACGATCATCAATCAAAACGAGCATCTTTTTTCCCCCGAATCACACGTTGTGTCAGATTAATCGGTACGAATCAAATAAATTATGATCAATTGCAGAAATTAACTGAGATAATTTACTAATTGAATTAATTGTAAATATTAACTTTACTTACTGATAGTGATGAGGATGATGATTGCGAAAATACTATGACAACAAAATAAAAATAATTATTTTAAATTTTATAATTGAGGAAAAAATGACAAGATACTTTTTAAAATATAATTTTTACTATAACTTCATTGGACTATATTGACATGAAAAACAATTTTTATCCGTATATATAGTATATTAAGTATATTTTTTAGCGTAACCATACAAATAAAAATCATATTTTAATAATGGGAATACTTTTTTCTATGATGATTTTTAAATTCTTCACCTATAGGATTCATGTTAAAATTAGGATACAATTCTTGCTAATCAAGGAAACATCTGATGCGCTCAAAACCAACATCATGTTTTTAAAAGAATGCATATAATTGATGATCTGTGCTGGGAAAAAATATATGGAAGAATATTTTTCTTATCATCACAGAAGATGATATGAAATGATTCATTTTTTAAATATTAAAAAGTAAATCCTCTAAATTTTTTAATTAATACCAAGAAATAATATCGATATTATCATCAATTGACAATAAATTTTAAATTACAAAACTATTGTTTAATAGTATAAAAATTTATTTTAAAATATTTAAAAAACATTAACAATATTATATATTCGTCATATAAAACATTTTACGAGAAAAATATCTTTTTATACATAAATAAAATTTTATATAAGCCAAATTTACAATAAATTTATCAAAAATTACTGTGCTTTTAAAATTATTATTAATTAAAAAAATGAAATTTATTACGTGATAAGCAAAAATACTACAGTTCATTCAAACTTTATCATTCATCTAAAGCAGCCTCTAGAAAAATTTCCAGTGAAATAATATCCTTAAATACTCTAAGGGATAACGCGTAATATAAAAATACCATATAAAATATTTAATGTTCATTTGGTTCAAAATCCTATACATAAATATATTCAGAATACATTCCTATGTATTCGCCATTATTATAGATGATACCAGTTCTCTTCTCCCCCCAAAAAACTTTTTTCTCTACACGTCCTTTTTCGGGGAAATGTACTTTTTTCCTCTCAAAACCGTCTGATTGTTTAAAACCTTGTTGCTGGGAAAAATAGTTTATTGAATCTTGATAAAGATTAACGGTATCTTTTGACCTAAAATCGACATCAAAATGATCCATCGTATATCCCGAAAAATTCAATGCATCTAGAATACCTTGGCGTTCATTTTGAATTTTCTTATAAAGATAATCTGATTCTACTTGTAGTTTGATAGATAATTTATCCCCAGATAAAGATAACGTAGCAACGACATTGTCAGGACTATTCGGTTTCATCTGAATCTTTAGAGTCTTTATTGAGCCTCTATCTATATAATGAAAATGTTCTGGAATCATGGTAAATCGCATAGCAAATTTCTGATTCAGAGCATTTTCTGTAGAGGGAAAAGATCCAATACCATCATTATAGAGCCTTCTAGAGATAGAAAACGATTCTAAATTACGTATTTCCTTGTCTTCAGATACTGTGGTCAATTTTTCTTCTATTAAAAAACCTACTGCTTTACATGGTTTATCTTTTGAAAAATTTTCTTTCCCCTGTCTCAAATCACTACTTGTTGAATCAGATTCTAATCCCAATGGCAAAAGTTCTATTGAATCAGGAGATGATTTCAATTGCAAAAGCGCAACTGTACTTTTTAATAAAAAATCAGAATGGTCTCCATCAATTTTGTCTATGATAAGAAAATCCCGCAATGCAATAGTAGAAGAATTATAAATATCTTTTGCAATCCTTGAACAAACTTCTGAAGAATCTTTTATCAAACAATCATTCTCCTCATTAGAAGTTATATCTCGCATAATAAGCTCATCTAATGGATTGTGACATACGTTTTCTGTGCAAGGATTGTTTTCTACTGCATTTTTAAACGATATCTCTTCATTAGTGCAAATATTGCTATCTGCATTGGGCACTGTTAACAAAATCTTTTCAAACAAAGATTTTTTTTGAGAGCTGATATCTTTTTGATCAAGGATTTTTTTAAGAATCTTTGCCGTATTATTTTTCTTTTTTTCTTGAACAGCATCCAACTTATTATCTCTATTGTCCAAAGAACTACTTTTGATATCAAAATGATCTTGACAAGCGATACTGACTTCTTTCATCATTTATCTAGTTCCTTCAAGATAAACATCTATTACTTCGATTTTTTGACGGTTTTTTTTAATAAAAGATTCTAGATTCCAATGAGTATGTTCATGTTGTTTTGTATCTAAAACTAAATATTTATCGATATGATCAAAATCAATATTTATCGAAGACTTTCTCATTTCTGAGAGTATAACCTCTGAAGATTTTTTTAAATTTCTATCTTTTTCCATAAGGGAGTATTCAGGAATATTACACAAACTACGTTGTAATAAAACCGTATCTACGAAAGGAATGTTCATAAGATCGTTATAAAGCCATATAGTCGCTAAATCTCTATGATCAAGCTTGTATACCATTTCTTTTAATTGTTGAATTGCCAATAGCCCTATTTTTCTTTTTCCAAAAATTACAGCATGCTGAGCTATTTTAAAATAAATTGCACGTTGCTCATCAACTTCCAGAAACGACATTACAAAGACTATATCTTTATCTTGCAATTTAATTTTACTATGCAAAAAAAATCGTAATAATAAATTTATAAAATTATCTTTATAAATGGAATGATAAAATTGACGAATGTAATCACGAATATAGCCAAAGACATGCTCTTCTATACCTTGATTTAATGTGATTTCCAATAAATTACGCAAAGACATTTCTTCAAGAGCAGTACCAGAAGATGTAAGACGCACACGATCAAAAAATTGAATCGCTTCTTTAGAATTTAATTTCATCATAGCACGACCCATGAGAAGATAAAAATATGGTTCAATGCCTTTTATATGTATATGATCGTTATCCTTGATGGTATTCAATGCTTTAATAGATTCTTCAAACTCACCTGCAAAATATTTTCTTAAAGCATGCACGATAGAAAGATCAAAATAGCCTTTCTTATCATTTGCAATCAAATAATTCAAAATAGAAATATTTTCTGAAATAATCGTGTATATAAAAACTGCATCCACATTACGATGGTCTGCAAAAAAACTCATATTAGTTGTACGCAGTTGTAAACCTACCTCTTCTACTATATCAAGAATTTTTTTCTTAGAATATCCACCCTCTTGAAGAGAACTATCCAATACACGTTGCAAGAAACGAATACGAGCATATGGAGCATTAGAATTTTCCAAATCTTGATTCATCGCAAAACTTGGAAATACTTCCATGACCATAATCATAATCATAATAAGACATTTCTGATTCATAGAATGATTATCCTTCTCCATCTTGCACTAAAATCTCTATACGTCGATTTGCTGCATTCATGGGGTCTGATGAAATTTTAGGATTATGTTGCGCCAAGCCAGAAATTTTTGATATACGCTTTTCAGAGATTCCAGATTTCATTAGAATCTGATAAGTACTATATGCACGATCTAGTGATAACTTCCAATTATCTCCCGTAGAATGCCGAAATGGACTCGCATCAGTATGTCCCTCAATGGAAATATTTTCATTGCTCTGAGAAAGCGCTTCGCCAATTTTTTGAAGGATTAGAATCATTTCTGGCAGTGGTATAGAAGAACTTTTGTCAAACATAGGAGTATTATTATGATCAATAATTGAGATTAACATTCCATTTGGAGTGGTTTTAAACAATATCCCTTTCACAATATGATTGGCCACTAATCCCGATAATGTTGTGCTTATTTTTTGTTCTAAATCTTGCATGCGTTTTTTTCTTTTCATTGCAAGAATAGTTTCTTCATTGAACGATGGAAGTGAATAATTTTCTTTTATCTTTGTGTTTCTTGCTGGATCTATATACTTACAAAACTCATTTTTAATCTTTGAATTTGATATTGAAGGATTTTTATAACTCTCTACTATATTTTTATATTCTTTTTTTTTCTAGCGATAGAATCTTTCAGATTAAAATTATTATTTGTAGTTTTCTTATCTATTGGTTGATTAATTGAGTTTTTAGGAAAATTATTTGGGGAATTGTTTTTCTCAAAAATACCTTTAGAGGCCATCAGCAAATTTGGACCAAAAGGATTAAAGTAATTCTCTATTACTTTCTTTGTGTTATCATCGGTGGCATTGACAATCCACATTACTAAAAAAAAAGACATCAATGCTGTCATAAAATCAGCATAAACAATTTTCCAAGAACCAAGTTTCTTTTTTTCGAGATCTACAACTACTTTCTTCTTTATAAAAATAAATTGGTTTTTCTTTTGATCATTATCTTTTTGATAATTCATTTGAAAACCTTCTTGCCTCTATTTTTTTAACATCAGAAAACCAAGATTCAAGTCGCGTTGTAATAACACCACCACAAATTTTAGATGAAAATTCAACTTTTTCAGAATCTTCATAACAAACCATAGAAGAATATTCGCCTAAACACTCCTCAATAAGTGAATGAAAATTTTTGGGAGCCTGAATTTTAATATGACCACAGTCCCCTTTCTTAAGGAGATCAATAATGATTTCTGAAAATTCAATGGCAGCTTTACGCGAGATTCCTATTTCTAAAACAGATTCTAAAATCCTCATTACTTCATATTCCAAAGAATTTGAGAGGCATTTTACAGAATCCCTAATAGCCTTAGATATGGCTTCACTAGTGCATGATTCAAATAATTCACGCAAATCAGCAATCTCATTGTCATGAGATTGCTGCAGACATTCATTTTTAGATCTCCAATAAAGTTCTCGATCGCAGATAGCCGCTGCATACCCTTCTTGATATGCTTTATCTCGTTCCTTTTGAATGTCTTTAGCATAATTTGTTTCATCATCTAAAGCAGCTACATCAGACAATGAATTAACCCGACCAAAGTCTTCAAGACGAGATAAAATTGCATCCATTATGCTAATCCACCGTACAATAAAACTATAAAAACTACTTTTCTAAAAGAACATTTCGAATAAGAATTATCTATATTTTATATATCAAAATAAAAATATAATCGTGATCACACCATAATCAAAGATACTTGAGGAACCGTCTTTAATAAAAAAAAAACGGCTCCCCAAATAATATTAATTATGAATTAAATTCTAACCACGGAAAAGAGATAGAATTTTTGCTGTAGAATTATTGACAATAGATAAAGCTTGAATCGCCAATTGCTGTTGCGTTTGCAATGCAGAAAGCTTACTTGATTCATCTGCCATATCAGCATCAACCAAACGACCTATGCCTTTTTCAACAGCATCACGCATAAATTTCACAAAATCTTCTTGAAGATGAATACGCGAACTAATTGATCCAATCTTTCCAGCCGCAGAAGTTACTAATTTTAATTTCTGATCAATAAACGAAAGCATTTCTTTCATAGTAGTAGCTTCATTATACATACTATCATTAGAATGTTTGGTAATATCTAATGTCACAATAGAATAATCTAAATCCATTGTTTGCTCAACCTTTCGGTTATCCAGAGTAACTGCCGAAGCATCAATATAATATGATTTGTCATCATATTGGGTAACAGCAACTGCCTTCTTTGGTGATGAACTTTTTGAGTCAGAAGATAATGTAGAGGAATAATCTCCTGAATCAGTACCTTTAACCCATTGATCTTGATTTCCAACACGAATATATATAATTTTATCTTGAGAAGAAGGAGAAGAAGGAGAAGAAGAAGGAAAAGAAGGAGAAGAAGAAGGAGAAACAACAGGATTCTTAGGTAAAATTGCCACGCCCTTTTCTTGGTTAAATGTAGCTCCCGCAGCCTTCAACCAAGCCCCACTTGCAGTCGCAAGATCTTTTTTTATTGTTTGCAATTTAGCATTCGAATCAAGATAAGATATTTCTATCTCTGACATTTTTTGTGGTTGAACACTTATCTGATGCTTTTTATCAAGCAATCCATAACGACCCCCTTGTCCTGAAGTATCAAACAATAGAGTATTGGAATCAAGATTGTAATCTATAGTTGTTACCTGAACTTGACCACTTTCATCCCGAATAAAAGAACTGACAACACTTTTAGAAATAGAGCTAGAAGGAGTAACAAGTGATGCTCTTAACCAATTTTCACCGTTAAATGAAGATCCTTGCGCAATATCGCCTAATTGTTGTTGTAACTGAGATATTTCTGCCTGAACAGAATGTGCGTCTGTACCATGCTCAGTAGCTGCAACTAGTTTTTCTTTTATGCTGGATAGTACTTTAATAGATTCATCCATCCCGGCTTTCGCAATATCTACCTTTGAAGATCCAAGCCCTATCGCATCAGAAACTGCCGAAAGAGCTGCATTATCTGATTTCATCATTTTTGCAATCGACCAATAAGCCGCATTATCAGAAGAATCAGCAACACGCAAACCTGAAGAAACACGATCTTGTACAACTTCAAGATTATAATTGATAGCCCGCAACTTTTGTGAGGCAGACATTGCAGGAAGATTAGTTAGAATACTAGTCATGATTTATTTATCCTTAAAAATCGAAATGACACCAAAAAAATAAAACATACCGGGCTTCCGGCGGTAACGGTCTGGCATCATGCCAACACATATTTTATGTCCCGTTGCGCATATTTCATTTCAAGGTAGTAATGAAAGCTTGTCTCACCCTGAACACAACTGATTTTTATTTACTACTATGATATCAAATGTGAGAAGAACAACTTGCATCACCTAAAATGCAATAAGAATCATTAGTTGAAAAATGTTATGTTTTTTAAGTTGAAAAATGTTATGTTTTTTAAAACGGATCATATCAATTCAGAAATATCCCTGGAGATATATCCATAAAACTATCCGATAAATAGTTTCTTATAATAGACAACCTAGATCATGCACTTATCACTGATCTAAATACAAGGAATCTATAATATGGGTAGAATTAACGCGACTGTGCAATAATCCATATGTTGAATGCCCGTTACCAAAAAATCTACTTTCCAAAAACACATCAGCTATATTATCCGCCCCTTCGCGACAAAGTGCAGCTGCAGAGGCGGCTATTGCCATTCGTTCAATTAAAAGACGTGCCAACCCTCTATCTTCTTTACATAAGGAAACCGAATCTTGAAGAAGATCAATGACTTTTTTACCGGATGATCCAAGATCTTTTTCTAAATTAGAAAATACCTGTTCAAATAAATTAGATCCTTTTTCCAAAAGATTGAGCAAATCTAATACCATCGCATTACCAGAACCCAATAAAATAGAATTAGCAGGAGATTCTCTATAATGACGAGCAATGGAACGCTCTTCTACATAACCCGATCCACCAATACATTCCATCGCCTCAGCAATAACTGCTGGCGCAATTTTACAACACCAATATTTAGTAACAGGTGCCATGACACGCGCATAAGCAGCATCTTCAGAGCGCAATTTAGCTTCATCAAAAGCATTGGCTAACCGAAAAGAAAGAGCTGTAGCGGCAGCAACATCCAAAGCAACATCTGCTATGACACGATTCATTATTGACTGATCTATTAAAATATTTCCAGAAACATACCGTCTACGCGCATAATGAATAGCTTCAGCAAGAGAAGCTCGCATTCCCGATGTCGAAATGATAGCACAATCCAAATACATCAATATTTTCATATCTTCTACAGGACTTGTACCCGCATTAAGATCACCAAGTAAAAATCCAAAAGCATTAGAAAACTCTACTTCAACAGTAGCATTGGATCTATTTCCGATCTTATTCTTTAATCTTTGATAACAAAGACCATTAGAAGAGCCATCTTCTAATAATCTTGGCACTAGAAAACAACCAACGATTCCTTCTACCCGAGCAAGCATAATAAAAGCATCGCTCATTGGAGCAGATAAAAACCATTTGTGGCCTGATAAACAGTAGATACCATCACTAATTTTTTGACCTAAAGAGGTAATTGCACCGATATCAGTTCCCCCTTGTTTTTCGGTCAATCCAAGCCCAATGGTTACGGAAGTTTTCTGCATAGGGGCTTTACTAGTAGGATCGTATTCCTGTGATAATATTTTGTATGCCCAATCTTTATGTACTCTTGGGGTGGTCATTAATGCAACCATTGATGCGCTGGTCATACTAAGAGAAGTGAGGTGCCCAGCTTCTAATTGAGCCATCAAATACAAACGTGCTGCTCTAATTTTATGAATCTGCTTGCGAACTTCTGGCTCATAATTTCTGTTCCAAACAGCACAATGCAAACCATCTTTCATCGAACGACGTAACAAAGCATGCCAAGCCGGATGAAATTCAATTCTATCGCAACGTTCTCCACCAGCTCCATATGCATGAAGTTGAGGAATATTATGGTTAGCCATACGCGCCAATTCTTGTGCGCTATAGGAAAAAACATATTCTCCTAGTAATTCAAGTTCTTTACGAATAGAACGGGGGAAATTTGCAGTAAGATCAACAACAAAGGAATCGCTTTTATACGCATTCATTCCAATAAAAAGAGATGGTTGATTCAATTCTGAAAGGGAATCTAATTGTTGGTGTGTTTGATTCATGACTAATCTTTATAAAAATTCTCTAAATTACATGAGAAGATAATTCTAATGTCACTTCTCGGTTTTTTCCCTTGCCAACGTAAAATTCTTTACAAATATCAACTATTTTCCTAAAGATACTTTAACGGGATTTTTATCGTGATTCCTTCTCTCTGTTATTAACAATTATTCCTCTCTATGTTAAGACAGAATAACGGTTTTTTTGGAGAGCATGTTATGTTTTCTTTTCCTTTTGACAATTTTATTACTGTTAAAAACCTTTCAATACAAGATACAAACTATTTACTAGACCGTGCAAACGAATATTTCCAAAACAATTGTCAGCACAATAAATCAACTGAAAGGTTGTATGGATTGACACAAATCAATCTATTTTTAGAAACATCAACTCGTACACAAGCTTCTTTTGAAATCGCAGGGAAATTACTTGGTATAAATGTAATAAACATTAATATAAATAATTCTTCCATAAAAAAGGGAGAAAATTTAATAGACACCATCACAACATTAAATGCTACACAACCCAATATCATTGTTATTCGTCACCCTTTTTCTGGTGGAATAAATTCATTGATTCATAAAATTAAAGGTACCAGCATTATTAACGCTGGAGATGGTACACATGAACATCCATCACAAGCACTGCTTGATTCTTTTGCCATTCGCCATTTTAAAGGTAAAATTTCTAATTTGTGTATAGCCATTTGTGGCGATATTTTACATTCACGCGTTGCACGTTCTAATATTATTCTTCTCAATACCATGGGAGCGCGTATACGCGTCATCGCACCGACAACATTGCTTCCGACGAACATATCCAACATGGGAGTTGAAGTTTTCCACGATATGGAAAAAGGCTTAAAAGACGTTGATGTAATTATGATATTACGCATGCAATTAGAGAGAATGCCTAAATCTCTCGTCCCCTCAATGAGAGAATATACCCATATGTATTCTCTTGATGAAACAAAAATAAAATATGCTAAGAAAGATGCGATTGTAATGCATCCTGGCCCCATAAATCGTAATTGCGAAATTTCTTCTGAGGTAGCAGACGGACCGCAAAGCATCATTCAACACCAAGTCAAAATGGGCGTAGCTGTTCGTATGGCCATTATTAAAGAGCTTATTGTCCATCAAAATAAAATTGCACAGAAAGAATCATGACATCATTTGTTTTAAATAATATACGCATTATTGATCCTAGTCGAGACATTGATGAAATTGGAGCTATCATTGTCGAAAATGGTATTATTATAGCTTCTGGATCTGATGTTCTTAATCAAGAATTGCCGACATCTGCTCAAGTACGCAACTGCAAAGGACTTGTTGCTGTACCGGGATTGATTGATGCACGCGTCACTCTTGAAGGAAGCCCCGAGAAATATGCCAATAATATTGTAAAAACATCCAAAGAAGCGGCAGCAGGAGGCATTACATCTATCATTCTAACGCCTTTTTCAGTATCTACCGCCATGGATGAATATACTTTCATCAAATATGCTTTTAAAAAAATACAAGAAAACTCTCTGGTGAATGTATATCCAACAGCTTGCTTAACATGTAAAATGGAAGGCAAAAAAATAAACGAAATGCGCCTTCTACAAGAGCAAGGCGCAGTTAGTTTTGTGCATAACTCACGGAGTATATACGATACACAAGTTCTTCTTGATTCTATGAAATATGCTCATATGCTTAACGCCATAGTTTCTCTTGACACCCACGATTATTTTCTTGGATCAAAAGGAACAATGAATGAAAGTATGCTAGCCGATTGTTTAGGATTAGAAGGTATCCCTGCAATATCCGAAACCATTCCTCTAGCACGGGATTTGCTTGTGGCACAACACACTGGAGGACACTATCACGCTTCCGCTATTTCTACTCCTCAGTCAATTTCGATATTAAATTATGCCAAAGAAAACAAGATAAAAGCAACATGTGGCATTTCAATCAACAATCTTGCATTAAATGAAAACGATGTCGGAATGTATAATAGCTTCCGCAAAGTTTTACCTCCATTACGATCTGAGGAAGAACGTGTAGGTATGGTTGAATCTCTAGCAAGTGGTAATATAGATATTATTGTCTCAGACCATACCCCTCACCATATAGATACAAAACTTCTACCTTTTGCCGAAGCAACTTTCGGATCAATAGGATTAGAAACAATGTTGTCAGCAGCGTTGCGTCTGTTTCATGGACAACAAATATCACTTAAAAAACTCATCCAATCCATGTCAACACGCCCTGCTCAAATATTTAATATCCCAGGCGGAACATTGCGAGCTGGAGTAGCAGCCGATATTGCTTTAATAGATTTAAATCATCAATGGATTGTAAAGTCAGATGATATGTTGTCATCTTATAGAAATACTGTTTTTGATAAAGAATATTTTACAGGACGAGTTGTAGAGACTTATGTATCAGGAGAGTGCATCTATAAGCTAGAAAGTTGATTAATTTATGGATAATTTACCATTTTTCTCTTATGAATTTTTTGCAAAAATAACCGCAATTATTTTAGGGTATATGATTGGATCTATCCCTTTTGGATTATTGTTGACACGCGTATGCGGTTTTAATGATATACGATCCATAGGATCTGGTAATATTGGCGCTACCAACGTACTCAGAACCGGAAATAAAAAACTTGCTTTCATAACTCTCTTATTTGATTCAATTAAAGCAACTGCTACTATTATAGTAGTCTCGATGTTATTTAACGATAACGTTGGGGCATTGGCAGGGCTTGCGGCATTTTTAGGACATATATTCCCTGTTTATCTTAAATTCAAAGGTGGTAAAGGAGTGTCGACATACATTGGTGTCTTAATCGCGTTAAAGCCAGAGATGGTCATATTTTTTGCGATTATTTGGATACTTTTTGCTTTAATAACCCGTTATTCTTCTATTGCATCACTCTTTGCAACATTGATCATTACCCTCGTGCTCTGGATCATACATCCAGGAATCAATGTACCTATAATATTTACATTCATGACAACAATAGTTGTTTGGAAACATATAGAAAATATCAAACGTTTGATTTCTGGATCAGAAACAGAAATTATTTTTAAAAAATATTCAAAGAAAGTATTAAAAAAATAATAATGACAAAAATCAATCCTCAAAAAAGAGGAGTATACTTAACAGATGATCAAAAAATTTCTTGGTTACGTCTTATTCGAAGCGATAATATTGGCCCCGCAACTTTTCGTGATATGATTAATTATTTTGGTTCAGCAGAACAAGCCCTTGAGATGATTCCTGAGCTTTCTCAAAGAGGTGATATCAACAAGAAAATCCGTATTTATTCAAAAGAATCTGCAGAAAAAGAATTAGAAATAGCTGATGCCTTTGGAGCACAATTCGTTGCCCTTAGCGAACCAAATTATCCACCAGCACTTCGTTATATAGATTGTCCTCCCCCTCTATTGGCCATTAAAGGAAATATAAAAGCAGTAAGTGGCAAACCTTCTGTAGGCATTGTTGGAACTCGCCATCCTTCTATAAGTGGAATAAAATTCACAGAAAAAATTGCCCGAGAAATAGGAAGTGCAGGATATACAATTGTATCAGGATTAGCACTGGGTATAGATTCTGCCGCCCATCGCGCTACACTTAAAACAGGAACGATCACTGTAATGGCAGGAGGATTGGATTGTCTCTATCCACCAGAAAATCGTAGTCTATTAGAGGAAATTTGGCACGAAGGAATAGCAATTAGCGAAATGCCTTTTGGATGGGAACCCCGAGCTTATGATTTTCCACGTCGCAATCGCCTCATTGTAGGAATAGGATTAGGATTAATAGTGGTTGAAGCTGCTAAAAGATCTGGCTCTCTGATCACATCTAGAATCGCAGGAGAATGCGGGAGATTGGTTTTTTCTGTTCCTGGTTCACCCTTAGACCCTCGTTGCGAAGGAACAAACCAGCGGGAGATTGGTTTTTTCTGTTCCTGGTTCACCCTTAGACCCTCGTTGCGAAGGAACAAACCAGCTGATTAAAGAAGGAGCGACTCTGGTTACTTCCTCTCAAGACGTTCTCCAAATGTTGCATTCACAGATAGAAAAAAACTTTTTTTTCATCACCACCTGACACCAATCATATAAGAGATCTCAATGTCACCTGTTATCCTGAATATAATCAAAACGAAAGAATTAAAATAGCACAATCTTTAAATAATGTACCAACCCATATAGACGATATCATCCAGCATACAGGAATAGAAGCACCCGTGGTTTACCTTGTACTCTTGGAATTAGATTTAGCTGGACGACTCTGCCACCATCCTGGAGGAATGGTATCATTAACAATGAAAATTCCTTCTCCATAATAACCCTCTAAAAAAGAGTATAATAAAATCCTCAAGCGCAATTATATAAAGGTTTAAAGCTTGATTTGCGAAAATAAATGGGTATCCATTCTTTAGAAATTAAAGTTTGCAGTGTTATTTTATACTACTTACTATAAAAAAGAATGGCTATTTAAAGTATAGAAAAAATCTTACTGCAATACATATCTGTATAGAGATTAAAAAAAATGAATGTCATAATTGTCGAATCACCTGCTAAAGCAAAAACGATTAGCAAATATTTAGGCCCAGATTACAAAGTATTATCATCTTTTGGACATGTACGTGATTTGCCTGCTAAAAAAGGATCGGTCCTCCCCGAAAAAAATTTTGAGATGCTTTGGGAAACAGATAAATCATCTCAAAAACACCTAGAAAATATTATTAGTGCTGTTAAATCTTCTACACTCTTAATTCTCGCCACCGATCCCGACAGAGAGGGAGAAGCTATATCTTGGCATGTCTTAGACATTCTTCGGCAAAGGAATCTCATAGGGGAGAGAAAGATTAAGCGTGTCTCTTTCAATGCGATAACAAAGAAAGTTGTTCTCAATGCAATGGAAAATACACGTGATCTCAATTTAGATCTTGTCAATGCCTACTTAGCTCGACGCGCACTAGATTACCTCGTAGGTTTCAACCTTTCACCAATTTTATGGCGTAAACTTCCAGGAGCACGCTCGGCTGGAAGAGTTCAATCTGTAGCGTTGCGCCTCATCTGTCATCGCGAAAATCAAATAGAATGTTTCGTTTCAGAAGAATATTGGTTGTTATCAGTTCTATTAGAAACGCCTCGTGGAGATAAATTTATCGCACGTCTCGTAGATTTTAATGGTCAACGCATCGAAAAAACATCTATTGGCAATAAAAAAGAAGCCGACAAGCTCATATCTTTTTTAGAAAAAGCTACTTACATTGTTAAAAACACAGAAACCAAACCCATTAAACGCAATCCTTGGCCAGCTTTTACTACTTCCACCCTTCAACAAGCCGCTTCATCTAGGCTAGGCTTTTCTCCCTCATACACTATGCGAATAGCACAAAAATTATACGAAGGAATCGATGTTAACGGTGAAGTTGTCGGTTTAATCACTTATATGAGAACTGATAGTGTCCATCTATCTCTTGATGCCCTTGAAGAAGTGCGTCGTTCTATATCTTCAAATTTCGGAAACAGTTATCTTCCTGATAAACCAAGGATATATTCTGTAAAAGCAAAAAATGCCCAAGAAGCACATGAAGCTATACGTCCCAATGACTTTAATTTTTTGCCCTCGGAAATGAAAAAATTTTTGGATTCCGATCAATTCCAGTTGTATAATCTTATATGGAAACGCAGTGTCGCAAGTCAAATGGCTTCTGCTGAATTTGAGAGAACAACTATTAGCATTGATGCCACTTATGAAGATCAGATAGCACATCTACGAACCGTTGGATCTTGTTTGCGTTTTGATGGATTTCTCAAAGTATGGGAAAATCAAAATGATCAAGAAAATAATTCCGACGAAGATAAACTCCTTCCTTGTATCAATAAGAACGAAAAACTTCTTGCTAAAGAGACCAATGCATCACAGCATTTTACTGAAGCTCCCCTACGATACTCAGAATCTTCTTTGATCAAAAAAATGGAAGAACTGGGGATTGGACGACCTTCTACTTATGCAGCAATCTTAGAAACACTGAGCAAAAGAAGATACATTGTCATCGAAAAACGTAAACTTTTCCCTCAAAATACAGGCCGAATAGTTACAGCGTTTTTAGAAAATTTCTTTAGCAGATATGTAGAATATGATTTTACAGCAGATCTTGAAGAAAAACTTGATAAAATATCCAGCGGTAAATTGGATTGGAAAGAAGTTTTACACGAATTTTGGAAAGAATTTATTGAAAAAATTGATAGCACTAAAGAACTGCGCACATCAAATGTACTTGACATTTTGAACGACACATTATCATCTGTCATATTTCCAGCCAAGGATAACAATGAAGATAGCCGTACATGTCCTAGTTGTCAAAAAAATCCCCTCTCCATAAAACTAAGTAGCAAATATGGAGCTTTTGTTGGATGCACTAATTATCCTGAATGTAAGTATACACGTCAATTGACGACATCAAACCAACAATATATAGAGGAAAACTTGGAGCCTTTATTACTTGGAGATGATCCAGAAACCAAAGAACCTATTACTCTTCGCTCTGGACGTTTCGGTTTCTATGTACAACGGGGAGATGGCAAAGATGCCAAACGTTGTGGTCTACCTAAAAACTGGGACAGGGAAAGTATAGATTATGACAAAGCACTGTCTTTAATTTCTTTGCCTAGAGAAATAGGAATCCATCCAGAAACCCAAAAAAGTATAATCGCTAGCATGGGGAAATATGGATGTTATCTCAAGCATGATGGACATCACACTAAATTAGAATCAATAGAACAAGTCTTAACTATAAATCTTGATCAAGCAATTTCTTGTATGATTCAAAAAAATAAGAAAGAAAAATCCTCTCGCACCAGCACTAAAAATCAAGGTCATGTAATAGGCATACATCCTGAAGGCGGTTCCATCACTATTCATCGTGGACGTTATGGTCCCTACCTTAATTGGGGAAAAATTAATGCAAGTATCCCTAACAATGAAAATCCCGATACAATTGACCTTGAAAATGCTCTGAAAATTTTCGAAACGAAAATTAAAGGTAAAAAGAAATCTTAACGCCGTATAATTATTACTATCCATATGATTGTTATGGGATATTAATGGGAATAAAAATAATTTTTTAAAAAAACATTATCCGCATAAAAGCTCTTCTTGACTATTGTTTGAAAAATATTATTTTAAAATTTATATATAATTGTTTTGTCCTAACTATAATAAGGTATCTGAACAATGATTTAGTCATATCGAATATTGGTTTTTAGCAAGAAGATAGCATGATGACCTTCAAAATAGCAGTTGTTGGGGCAACAGGGAATGTTGGAAGAGAAATGCTCAATATTATATATGAGCGTGGATTTCCCATCAGTAAAATTGTGGCCTTAGCTTCTAAACGTTCCGTTGGAATAAAGCTCCCGTTCGGGAATAAAACCATTGAAGTGGAAGATGTGAATTCTTATGATTTTTCTAAAACTGATATTTGTCTCATGTCAGCTGGTCATGCGTTCTCTACAAAAATGTCACCTAAAATAGCTGAAAAAGGTTGTGTCGTTATAGATAATTCTTCAGCATGGCGATATGATTCAGACGTTCCACTCATTGTTCCAGAGGTAAATCCTGAAACTATCTCTCTAGCTTCTCGCAAGAATATTATAGCAAATCCTAATTGTTCAACAATTCAGCTTGTTGTAGTACTCAAGCCTTTACATGATATCGCAATGATAAAGCGTGTTGTAGTATCAACATATCAATCTGTCTCTGGAGCGGGGAAAAAGGGGATAGATGAGCTTCTTATTCAGACAAAATCTTTTTCAGAAAATAAAAAAATAGAAAATCATGTTTTTACCAAAGATATCGCATTTAATATTATTCCCCATATAGATATTTTTATGGATGATGGCTCCACAAAAGAGGAATGGAAAGTTGTGGCAGAAACACAGAAAATTCTAGATCCAAATATAAAGATTAGTTGTACAGCTGCGCGTGTCCCTGTTTTCATAGGTCATTCGGAATCTGTAAATATAGAGTTCGAAAATAATATTACGGTAGAGAAAGCACGTACCGTCTTAAGCAAATCTTCAGGTTGCGTGGTAATCGACAAACCAGAAAAAAATGAATATGCAACTCCTATTGAATGCGTAAATCAAAACCCTGTATTTGTTTCACGCATTAGAAAAGATATGACTGTAAAAAGTGGACTTAATTTATGGATTGTGGCTAATAATTTGCGAAAAGGAGCGGCATTAAATGCTGTGCAAATTGCTGAGCTCATGATCAAAAATACTAATAAAAACACAACCCTCCCCTAAATCCACCTTCCATGCAACAGAAAGGTTTCTTGATGTCTTTTAACAAAACAAGATCTTTATTTATATTACTGTTGATACTAATTCACCCTACACTTTCTTTAGCCATTTGTTCAGAAACCCCCGATAAATTTAATGAGTGGATGTCAGATGCACGCGAACAAGCTCTTAAAAAGGGCATCAATGCAGATGTTGTGAACAAAGTATTTTCTAATATTAAATATAGAGATGCCACCGTCTCATTAGACCGGAAAATGTTCACTGCTCCCCCACTATCTTTTCAAGAATATATCTCTGGAATAGCTACTTCTAATATTATTGAACGAGGGGAAAAAATAAAAAAGAATATCAGGCATTGTTTCAGAAAATACAAAAAGATTATGGTGTTCCTGCAGGTATCTTGATAACTCTATGGGGATTAGAAAGTCGCTTTGGTGATCGAATGGGAGAAGTTCCTACATTTTCAACCCTTGCGACCCTTGCCTATGATTGTCGTCGTTCTGCGTTGTTTACCGAACAGTTTTTTGTGGCTCTTGAACTTGTCAATCAAGGCATCATATCCGCTGAATCCCGCGGCGCTCTTCATGGTGAAATCGGACCATTTCAATTTCTCCCAAGCAACGTCAAGAAATTTTCTGTAGATGGAGATGGAGATGGTAAAGCTAGTATAATAACATCCAATATAGATGCCATCGAATCCGCAGCGAACTTTTTGAAAAAAAATGGATGGACAAAAAACAAGGGCTATCAGCCTAAAGAGAAAAATTTTTTAATTCTGAAACGTTGGAATGCTTCTACAAATTATATCAAAGCAGTTGCATATATAGCTGCTCATATTGATGGAATAAGATTAAAAGATGGATATCAATAGTTATAATATCTATAAATAATTTTTCATATCTCTGGGGATCAATTCTTCAGGGATCTTGAAAAAGTCAAAATACTTATACTTTTAGCCCCAGCTTTTTTGAGAGCAATAGCAGCGTATTGTGCAGTTGCACCTGTCGTATAGACGTCATCTATCAGAAGAATTTTAAATCCAGCAATATATTTCTGGGCATATTGAGGGACATGAAAAGCATTATGCAAATTCCTTTTTCTAGCAGATAAAGATAACTCTACTTGTTGTCGAGTAAAACGGGAACGAACCAAAATGCCAGGAACAAATGGCTTCTTTCCATATTGAGAAATAAGCCGTGCGAGTTCAGATGATTGATTATATCGACGGTAAATAAGACGAAAACGATGTAGTGGAATAGCAACAATCAAGTCAGAATCCATAACCAATTCTTTTCCAACACGAAACATCCATTGAGCCATCATAATAGCTAAATCAGTTCTATCATGATATTTCAAAAGTCGTACTAAAACACACGATATATCACAATATACAACTACAGAACGTATCGGGATTAAGCGCAAATCCTGCCTTAATAATTCCAAAGGCTTTTCATTAATAATATTATCGATATTTTCTAAATTCTGTGTAGCAGAAGATATAAAATTAATTTTTGACCAACAAAATGCACATAAACAAAAACGACGATCTATCATTCTACTACAAATTGGACAAATACTTGGATATACATAGTAAAATAATTTACTAATAATAGATTTTATTATTAGTAATCCCGAAGATATACTTATCTTTGTCCTGAATATCATTGTTAGAGAATGTTCCTATATCATTCTATAGGTCAAACGAAATTATTTTATATTTCTTTTATACATTATAAAAATTATTCAGGTTTATAACCCAAATTCTATCGAAATTAATTGGCAGCATATAGAAAAAGCAAGATGCTTACTATTATGATAGTTTGTATACTAACTAAAAAATTATGTATGCTAAAACTTATTTCTTTCCAAAAATTAGCAAAATAAAAAAAGACATTTAGGCAATGGTAATCAATGGTAATGAATCTAATAATATTTAAAATACTAAAAAACACTCTCTTCATTATGTGCATTGTTACTTTTTTTATTAAACTAAGAATTTTTTAGAATATTATATCAAAAATAATTGACAATAGAGAAATAAAATTCAAAATACAAAAAAGCCCAGGTGGCGGAATTGGTATACGCGCAGGTTTCAGGTATCTGTGCCGCAAGGCTTGGAGGTTCAAGTCCTCTTCTGGGCACCATGAAAATATCAAATATCGTTTGCTATTTTGACATCCATACTTATTTTTTAAAATACGATATTTTCATTTTATATCTTACTGTATGCGAGAATATTTTATGATATACTGTCTTAGATATAGACGATGTTATTTCTATCTATTGCTCTCATTTCCTTTAGAACAATAAATAAAAATTTAAAATTTATTCTCATTAATTTTGATACACACATAGTGAAAGATGTTGCTAAGCTAAAGATACTATCGCATCATCATCGTCTACTTACCAAACCGATAGTACTCCAGATTATCCGATCATTTTATGAAAAATCAATAACTACTTACTTGCTCGAATAAATTTCAGAACATTTTCTGGAGAAGAAATTTCATAAGGATCTGTAGGGCAATTATCAGAGAATCCTTTTTCTATAAACCAATGTTGAATGATCATGTCATCAATCAAAGCGCCATAACGCCAAGAACGTACACCAAACCCCAAGTTATCTTTATAGACAAGCATTCCCATTTTACGCGTAAACTCACCTGAACCATCAGGTAATAATTTAACATTCTTAATGCCTAAACTTTTTCCCCAAGCATTCATGACAAAAGAATCATTGACCGAAAGACAATAGACATCTTCGATTCCTTCGGAAATCAAATCGTCATAGATTTTTTCAAAACCAGGAAGCTGACTATTTGAACAAGTGGGGGTAAAAGCACCTGGAAGAGCACAAAGAAATACCTTTTTCTTAGAAAACAACTCTTCCGTACTCACATCTTTCCATTCAAAAGAGCTAGAACCATCCAACGCTGTTTTTTTGACACGTGTACGAAAAATTACATGAGGTATCTTAAAATCGATCATTTCTTATCAAAATCCATAAACTAATAGATTAATAAAGCACTATATGATAGTAAATCAAAAAGATAAAGTATGCAATAGGAAGAATAATTTAACCACATATTTTCATAAATTATTAATGATAATCTCCTCGAGGAGGAGAAATTTTTTCTATTACATCATCCTTTTTATTAAGGAAAATTTATAGATTATTGAATCCAAAAAAACTATAATAGAAAACCAAATGATAGTACTTGCAGAATGAATAGACTACTCATCTCATGTATAGAATTATACAATTGGCACTATGGACATCAACAATTTATATATAAGAATATAAATTATATAATTTTGATAATCATAATTCTTGTACACATCATACAAGCATGAGTGATTTGATTGACAAAAGGATCTATAAAGATCATTACTAAATAGAGTTGATAAAAGATAAGAAATAAAAAATAAGAATTATATAGATGCATATT
The DNA here is from genome assembly GCF_000183665.1 of Candidatus Liberibacter solanacearum CLso-ZC1. NCBI lineage: Bacteria > Pseudomonadati > Pseudomonadota > Alphaproteobacteria > Hyphomicrobiales > Rhizobiaceae > Liberibacter > Candidatus Liberibacter solanacearum. The sequence goes on along the minus strand of NC_014774.1, from coordinate 558,271 downwards.
TTCTTTTTCCACTATAGGAAAATACATTATTAAGGAGATATATCTGTTGAAGAAAAACAATCTATTTCTCAATTATTTTCCCCTAAACATATAGCAAAATCACCCCTTTACCATAAAAAAGTAAAACTGTTAAAGGTACGAAGTGAATTATGCGTAACATCTAGTAATAAAATATCCATGTATATATTACCTATCGTATGCAAAGAGGATAATATCAAAATTGATATTTTTTCCGTATACATTGATATTCTCATCTAGGAAAATTATAATGTCCATAATAACTACTAAGCTCAAACTAGTGTCTAAAAATAGTGGCTCCACGCAATGAATCAAAAAATTTTGCTTGCCGAAGATGATAATGATATGCGTCGTTTTTTAATAAAAGCTTTAGGAAATGCTGGATACGAAGTCATATCCTGCAATAATGGAGCTAGTGCATACGATAAAATTCGTGAAGAACCTTTTTCGCTACTCCTAACAGATATCGTTATGCCAGAAATGGATGGCATTGAACTAGCACGCAAAGCAACAGAATTAGATCCAGATTTAAAAGTAATGTTTATTACGGGTTTTGCTGCTGTTTCCTTAAATCCTGATTCGAATGCCCCTAAAAATGCAAAAGTTCTTTCCAAACCCTTTCATCTACGAGATCTTGTGAATGAAGTAAATAGATTGCTTGCCGTATAAAATTAAATATAAAAATCATAAATAAGTTGACGAAATTAAATCATATGCTTTACAAATAAGTGTTACGTTGTAATAAATGGGCATGTAGTTCATTGGTAGAACACTACGTTGACATCGTAGGGGTAGCAAGTTCGATTCTTGCCATGCCCACCATTAAAATGACTATATTTACATAGAAAATCATACTATCTTGTGTAAATATTTTATTTTTTCTTTTTGAGTATGATTTTTAGAAAAATTAGAGGGCATTATTCTTAAAAATATTCTCACCCCTCTTTGCTTACATAAAAAATAAGATTCAACGCCTAAGATAGCTTTATCTAAGAACACAAAATATTTCTCCAAATATCAAATGATCTTAGAAACTAATCAGCGCTTTCCCAATTATAATGCTTATACACCGCTACATTTCCACTCGTAAGACTAGACCGCACCATATTCATGGTCTGTATAGTAAACATAAAACGATAAATAAAAATCTTACATATTTAATGGCGTTCTTACTTTTTAAATCCCTTAGCAAGCAAAAACATTTCCACTGATTCTGCTCTTGATGCCATTGGTTTAATATGAATTACTTTTTGGAAATTCTTTTTGAGAAGACAAAGTATATCTTGCGTTGTTCCCCCCTGAAATGTTTTAACAAGGAAGTCACCACCTTCATTTAACATCTCCAAAGCAAAAAATGTAGCAGCTTCACACAAACTCATAGTACGCAAATGATCAGTTTTACGATGACCAATAGTCGGATACGCCATATCTGAAAGAACAAGATCAGGATTTCCACCTATTGCCTGATGTATAAATTCCCAAGATTCTAAATCTAAAAAATCAAATTTGAAGAATTTAACCCCTAGAATCGGTTCCATATCTAATATATCTATAGCGACAATACGAATATCATTAGACTTCGCGGCAGTCATACGTGCAGCCACTTGTGACCAACTTCCTGGAGCAGATCCAAGGTCAACAATACGCCTGCTAGGATGAAGTATCCGGTGTTTTTCATTGATCTGAATCAACTTATATGCAGAACGTGCACGCCAACCTTCTAATTGAGCCTGTTGTACATAAGGATCATTAATATGCCGACTTAACCAACGATGGGAAGATTCCTGACAAGAATTATTTTTTACTTTCTGAATTAGACCACGTCGGGAAGAGCCACCTAATAATTTCACCATAGTTTTCTTTCTTTTCCCTATCTCAATACTCCACTCATACAACAATGACTTTACTCTTTATGAAAGAATTTTATAACAATAAGAGTATTACAAACCTTTATTTTTACAATTCAAATATGGATAAAATGAAAAGTCATTCGATGAAAGAAAGCATTAAATCTAATGTATATTGACAAAAACAACAGATAAGACTTATCTGTTGTGGAATTTACTTCACCATACAAATTATATATTCCTAAAGGATCTTACTCCTTTACAGGTTAAGTTGCATCAAGTAAACAGTACGACATTGGGGAATAGTTCAATGGCAGAACGACGGACTCTGACTCCGTTAATCTTGGTTCGAATCCGAGTTCCCCAACCAAATATAAAATTAAGATAATCCTATACTGAGCACGAATCTCCTGATCACCCTAAAGAAAGTGAGGAGAAGAGCGTAAAACATCAGCAATATCATATGCTTATAAGGTTATATAAAATATTCTTCAATTATCGCATACTAGAGATTCTAATACAAAACAAAGACATTACTGTTTACTTGCAACAATATATAAATACTACTACGAATCAAATCACTTTTCATTCTCCCTATTTGAAAAATAATCAAATATATTGAGTACAATCAATAGAACATATGACATATGAAAATAGCGACCACATAGTAGCCGCTATAAACATAAAATTAAATTATGAAGATAATTTAGAAACCGTGTTTCCATGCTAAAGCTACATTTACACCTTTATTCGGACGGGAATCATATAGAGTAGAAAGTTTTACTGTTGTGTCTTTAGAAAATTCATACGCCACTCCAACACCGGCTGTCCAGCTATTTTGTTTTGTATTTGTCGTAAATTTATCTTTATTCCAAAAATACTGCGCTCCTGGGGAAATGCTGATATTATCTCTAACATTCACTTTATATCCAGCAAAAATAGAGGATTGAGACTGATCATAGTAAGAATTCTTACCATTAGCCCATAGAGCACCAAAATCAAAGGAACTGCAATTACTTAAACGAGCACTAACATTCGCTCGTACAGCTAGGTGCTTATTATAAGTATCATAACCACCTGTAACTGTAGATTTTAACTTTCCAAAAACATAAGAAACCATATAGCCAATGCCTAATCCCCTCTTTTTAGCTGCCTGCTGTAAAAGATCTGCGGAAAGACCTGCTTTTACAAGACCAAAAGAACGTTGATAAGAAAGAGATGTTATATTTGCTTCATCATTATTCAGAGCAGCCATATCGTAAACAGAACTAACCTCATTACTCCAAGGTTTATAATAACCTGCTTGAACCCCTCTTAGATTAAGATACAACTCATCTAAGGTAATATTAACATTCTCAAAAGTTCCAGAAGGAGTGAACATATTACTGTCATTTTTTACACGCCGTAACGTCGAAAGATCAGGAGTGTATACTTTTAATTTTAGCGAACCTTGAAGTTTTCCTAATCTAGTCTGAGTTTTATAATCTACAGCAACGCCAGTCTTCAAAGGATAACTATATTGAGGAGAGGCACCCTTTACATATAAACTCGATACACTCGGCTCATAATATTTAGAAATTTTCAGGCAATGATCCGAAAGATATTTTTGATAGCCTTTCTCGCAATAATGTGCATTCTTGTGATTTTTTACTGTACTTTTATGAACTACCGCAAAAGATTCGGTATAGGAAAGAACCGCTATGATCGCAGCGGATCCCAAATAAATATTCTTAAACTTCATGACTTATCCTTCTTTTACTTACAAAAAGACCACACAGAACAGTTTTCCTGACAAAACGAATCAAAAATAAATTCGACTGCTTAGTGCATTAAAAAGATCCTTAACTGAAAGTAAATAGATATACAATATCTTATCTAATTAATTCATATTTTTATTCTCTATGCGACATTAAATGTTTTTAAAAAACAATATAACAAAACAAATATTTCCATTTTATTACATGTTTATATCGTATATTGCAGTAAATATACGCAAAAATAATACAATATATTATCTCATCAAAATCAATTTTATTACATGTTTATATCGTATATTGTAGTAAATATACGCAAAAATAATACAATATATTATCTCATCAAAATCAATGAACCAGTCTCTACTTAGCAAGTCAAACAATCCTTCAATCAAAATTGTTTTCTTACTCAGCAAATAATATTAATCTAAAATAGAAAATATCAAAATATTTTGATTATATTTTTGATCTATAAAAAATTATGCTCGCTATCCACAACTAAATCCATAGATATAAATTCATGAAGAACGCAAAACTGCATTTGATTTCTTAGTAACATTTTCTATAATACGTTCTGTCAGCGCCCGAACATCCTCATCACAAAAAGCCTCTTTTAAGGGCTGAATTAAAACTTCCAGAGCAATAGACTTTTTATCTTCTCCTAGTGATTTTCCTTCAAAAACATCAAAAACCCTCACATCTACTATTAATTGACGATCAATCCTTCTGACTATATTAATGAGAGTAGCCGTAGGAACAGTTTTATCTATAATGAAAGCAAAATCACGTCTAATCGGATGAAAGGAAGGAAGATTAATGATTTTTTTGGATGCGATAGGTTTGTTTTTAGGGATAGGAATATAATCTAGGTAAACTTCAAAACAACAAATAGGATTAGATAATCCAAAAAAATCTAAAATTTCAGGATGAAATTCTCCAAAATATCCCAAAACTACATTGTTATTCACCTTAATGGTTCCAGAACGCTTTGGATGATACCAAGAAGGCGCACCAGATTCAATTTGAAGAGAATCAATAGATACAAAAGCCTCAATGACGGCTAATGCATCTGCTTTAGCATCAAACACATCTACAAACCTACACTTTTTCACAGATTGTTCTGACCAAAATCTTCCAGATCCTTCCATACAGGAAGATCCTTTTCTAATCCCCGACGCCATACATTTTTGCCCCTCAGGTCTATCATTTTCATAAACATGAGATACTTCAAATATTGCGAGGTCCATGATTGCACGATCAATACTACGACTAACGGCTTTTAATAATCCAGGCAAAAGAGAAGTCCGCATATTAGACATTTCTACAGAAATAGGATTGAGGAGTTCCAATTCCGGCTGCCCTCCCCCAAAAAGAACTGATTGTTTTTTAGGAATAAAAGACCAAGTTATTAATTCCATCATAGAGCGAGAAGCAAGCACTCGTTTGGAATAACGTATCCTACTCTGTTGCAATGATAAATTTCTTTTTTTCCCGAGATGAGTCAAAGAAAGTGGCTCACCTTTAATCTTATCGACCCCATAAATTCGTAAAATTTCCTCTACTAAATCAGCTTTCTCCTCAACATCTTGACGCCAAGAAGGGACAGAAACCGTCCATACCCCTTTTTTCTCAATAACATCGAATCCCAGATTTCTTAAAATACACAAACTCTCTTTAAGAGGGACCTCAATACCCGCTAGTCGTTTAACTTCCGAATTTATAAATTCAATGGTACGCGGTTTATATATCTCATGCTTTCCAACAAAAATATCCGAAGCCATACCCCCGCATAGAGATAAAATCAATGATACTTCGTATTTAAGGATAGGAAGCATCCCTTGCAAATCAACTCCACGTTCAAAACGATAACGAGAATCAGTACTAATACCCAAAACATGACCAGAATGGGCTATATTAAGAGAATCCCATAAAGCAACTTCAACCAAGACATCTGTTGTATCATCATCACAACAAGCATTCTTCCCGCCAATAATACCTGCAATAGACTCAATACAATTATCCGATGCAACCACTACATTATCTGGAGATAACTCATATTCTTTATCATTTAGAGCTATAAATTTTTCACCGCTACGTGCACGACGAATCGTAATATCGCCTGATATTTTAGAAGAATCAAATACATGTGATGGATATCCTCGATCTATAGCAATGTAGTTCGTAATATCCACAAGAGCGCTAATAGGACGTAATCCAACAGCCTCTAACCGTTGACGCATCCACTTAGGAGAAGAAGTATTGCGTACACCCCTTACACAACACATAGCAAATCCCTTGCATAAGCGCGCGTCATCTAAATCAAATTGAATCTCTACTGGAATTGATCCAGATGAAGAAAAAACAGGAGCATCAATTTCTTTTAACTTTCCTAAACCAGCCGCAACTAAATCCAAGGCAATGCCACGCACACCTGAACAGTCTGATCGATTAGGAGTCAGAGCAATATCAATAATTGGATCAGATAATCCAAAATAATCGCTAAATCTCCCTCCTACAGGAGCGTCAATAGGCAATTCTATTATACCTACACAACTATCCGAGAGCATTAATTCTTTTTCAGAGCACATCATGCCCATACTTTCAATGCCGCGAATCTTTCTCACATTTATTGTCATATGATTCTCTGGAATACAACTTCCAGGAGGAGCCCAAATACCCAATAAGCCAACACGAACATTAGGAGCACCACAAACGACTTGAACAGTCTTTTGCTCTCCAACATCAATCTGAAGAACTGAAAGATTTTGTGAATTAGAATGTCGTTGTACAGACAATATTTCTACTATTCTGAAAGGAGCTAAAGAATCACGGGTATCCACCCCTTCAACTTCAAGCCCAATAGAAGTTAAATTATCGCATATTTCTCCAAGACTAGCATCTGTATCAAGATGGTCTTTTAGCCAAGATAATGTAAATTTCAAAGAAATTCATCCTTATTTTAAGTAAGAAAACAAAGGGGGAATTTCGAGTGGAGAAAAACCATAGTGTTCAATCCACCGCACATCAGATCCAAAAAAATCACGCACATCAGGCATTCCGTACTTTAACATCGCTATACGATCAAGCCCTATCCCCCAAGCAAAACCTTGATATATATCCGGATCAATACCAACGCCACGCAATACTCTAGGATCGACCATGCCACATCCTAAAATCTCCATCCATTCCGCCCCTTCATCAAACTTTATTATACCCTCAGAGCGACTGCACCGAATATCAACTTCAAAGGAAGGTTCTGTAAAAGGGAAAAAAGATGGACGAAAGCGCATTTCAAGGGATTCTACTTCAAAAAATGATTTACAAAAAGACTCCAAAACCCAACGAAGATTTGCAATCGTTGCAGATTGACTAACGACTAATCCTTCTATCTGATGAAACATTGGCGAATGCGTAGAATCGGAATCCCGACGATAGGTTTTGCCAGGAACAATTACTTTGATCGGAAGATCTTGATATTCCATTATTTTGATTTGAACTGGAGAAGTATGTGTCCGCAATAGTTTATGCTTTCCTCCAACAATTCCAGGCATGAAAAAAGTGTCATGCATTTGGCGAGCAGGATGTTCATCTGGAAAATTTAATGCGGTGAAATTATAATAATCCGTTTCAATATCAGGACCTTCTTCCAATACAAACCCCATATCCATAAAAATACATGTCACCTCATCAACAACCTGTGTAATTGGATGAATCCTTCCCCTATGACATGGAGAAGAACGAACTGGCAAACTAACATCAATAGATGGAGAAGATATCTGGGCAACAATAGATTGATTACGAATAAAATATTTGCGAGAAGAGATCTTCTCAGACAACTCATCTCTCAATTTATTAAGAACAAGCCCCCTAGAACGAACCTGATCAGGATTTAAATTCTTTAAATCTTTTAAAAGAGAAGATACAGACCCTTTTTTGCCAAGAGCAGAAGCACGAATAGCATTAAGACAATCTATACTAGAAGCAGAATCAATAGAATCCAAAATAGAGGACCTCAATTGTTCTACATCATCATCAAAACAATCAAATTTAACCATCCTATAAAAATCCAAACCAACACTAATTCAATACTTTAAAGTAAAAAATATCAAAAACCAATAAAAAGTAACAATGATACTTATGAAAAATCAGCAGATTTGTATGGAATACCCTAAAAATCAATAGTAAAAGGAAATATCATTTTTTAATGAATACGGCATCCTTTACTTATATCAAGTTGGCCTTCGAAACATCGACAATTTTTTCAAAAGAACCTGGCTTTTCAATAGCAAGCTCGGAAAGAGTCCTACGATCAAGAGTAATGCCTGCCTTTTGCAAACCATTAATAAACTGAGAATAATTTAAATCATATAAGCGAACAGCAGCATTAATACGCTGAATCCACAAAGATCTAAAATCACGCTTTTTAACCCTACGATCACGATACGCATACTGCCGAGATCGATCGACAGCAGCCTTAGCAGTTCTTATAGTATTCTTACGACGACCATAAAACCCTTTGGCTAACTTTAAAACTTTTTTATGCTTAGCGTTAGAAACGACGCCTCTCTTAACACGAGTCACTATCGCACTCCTTCAAACAAAAGACAGAAAAATATTTTGCCTATTAAATATCAATATCTAAAGACCATTAGGAAGGTAGTTCCTTATAATCTTCTTTGCATCAGCAGCACCCAAAACCATGGCACCCCGCGCATTACGAATAAACTTATTCGATCTTTTTATCATTCCATGACGCTTACCCGCAGCCTGCGCTTTAACTTTCCCGCTAGCAGTAATACTGAAACGCTTCTTAGAAGAAGAATTCGTTTTCATCTTAGGCATTTCATCACCTCAACTCCAAAACATACAAAAAAAATTCCAAACCAACAGAAAACATCAACTAAAAGAGTTAATAAAAAACATCCACTACAATAGATAAAAAGCTTCGCATTCACTGCTTTTCAAGCCTATGCAGATTCAAAAAAATAGTCAAGTAACTAGATACAGAAATTCAAATCACTTTGGAGATAAAATCATAATCATCTGCCGACCTTCAAATTTAGGCTCGTAATCAACTCTAGAAATCTCACTAACGTGATTCTTGATCTTTGTTAACAGATTATATCCTTGATCCGGATACATCATTTCACGCCCTCGAAATCTGACATATACTTTTACCTTACAACCACCCCTTAGGAAGCCATCTATAGATCTTAATTTTACCTCATAATCATTTGACTTAATACCAGGGCTGAGTTTTACCTCTTTTGTATCAACGCTTTTCTGCTTCTTACGAGCTTCTGCCGCATTTTTTTGCATAGTATACTTTAACTTACGCAAATCAAGCATCTTGCAAATAGGAGGATTGGCTGAGGAATCAATTTCCACAAGGTCTAAGTTCGCTTCTTGTGCCTTTTTCAAGGCTTCTGAAGTGCTGATCTCATTTACGCCCTGACCATCAGCCATTATCAACTTAACAACTACGGGGTTATGTAGTAACACCTCATCATTAACCCTATAATTATCTTTTGAACTTACATCTAATTTAGATGATCTATATACCTTGCGAATCTCTATATTCCCCCTATACTAATAAAAACAACGCTCTCAAGATGCAGTAACTATATCCTTTAGTCAAGTATATTTTAAGATAGAAAAACTACTCTAAAAAGCCATATATAATTAAAGATTAAAAGATGCTTTTTAATTTTAAAAATAACAATGATCTTTTGATTACTATTATAGCCCCCCCTTTCCCCACATTATGAAATTATCAAAAGCCGCAAAAAAACAGAAAAATTACAAAAAATCATTCCAAAATTTAATTCGGATGTAATAAATGAAAAAAATAAGCTTTTTCTTTTGCGACAATTCTGATCTCTTGCTATAATTCCGAAATGCAAAACAAACCCACCCCCCTATCAAGAATACGCAATTTTTCCATCGTAGCTCATATCGACCATGGAAAATCAACCCTTGCAGATCGATTTATTCAATATTGCAGAGGTCTCACCGAACGTGAAATGTCTTCGCAAGTCCTGGATAACATGGATATAGAACGTGAACGAGGAATCACAATCAAAGCACAGACAGTCCGCCTCAATTATACAAGTGAAAATGGTCAAGATTATCTGTTAAATCTCATTGATACCCCTGGACACGTAGATTTTACATATGAGGTTTCCCGCTCTCTTTCAGCCTGTGAAGGATCTCTTCTTGTAGTAGACGCAAGCCAAGGCGTGGAAGCGCAAACCATTGCAAATGTTTACCAAGCAATTGATAACAATCATGAACTTATTACTGTCCTCAATAAAGCAGATCTGCCTTCTGCAGACCCAGAGCGTGTAAAAAAACAAATTGAAGAGACCATTGGCATCAACACAGATGATTCTTTGCTTATCTCAGCAAAAACAGGGGAAGGAATACAACAGCTTCTGGAAAAAATTATACAACAATTACCACATCCTACAAGCCCAGAGGGAGAGAACGCTCCACTCAAAGCCCTACTCATCGATAGCTGGTACAATAGCTACCTTGGCGTCATGGTGTTAGTTCGAATTATAAATGGAAAACTAACAAAGGGACAGACCATAAGATTAATGGGAACCAACGCAAAATACAAAGTAGAACGCATTGGAGTTTTAACACCTAAAATGGTAGATATAGAAACATTATATCCTGGAGAGATCGGCGTCATGATGGCCTCTATTAAAGAGGTCTCCCATACTCGCGTTGGCGATACCATAACCGACGATGATTTTCCAACCACCTCAGCCTTACCCGGATTCAAAGAAATACAGCCTGTTGTTTTTTGTGGCTTATTCCCCGTAGATGCTTCCCAATTTGAAAACCTACGAACAGCGATAAAAAAATTACGGCTTAATGATGCGTCTTTTTCTTTTGAGTTAGAGAATTCCACTGCCCTTGGATTCGGTTTTAGATGTGGTTTTCTTGGACTCCTTCATCTGGAAATCATTCAAGAACGCCTTGAACGAGAATTTGATTTAGACCTTATAGGAACCTCTCCATCTGTCATATACAACCTATCCATGCGTGATGGCAGTATAATAGAGCTCAGCAATCCATCAGATATGCCAGATATCACAAAAATTTCTGAATTGAAAGAACCTTGGATTAGCGTAACTATTATAACACCAACCGAATATCTAGGATCTATTCTTAAATTATGCCAAGAAAGACGCGGCATACAAATTGACATGAACCACATTGAAAATCGGACAATACTAGCTTATGAACTTCCCCTTAATGAAGTCATTTTTGATTTTTACGATCGTCTCAAATCAGTTTCCAGAGGATATGCATCTTTCGATTATACTGTCATCGATTATAGAAACGGCGATCTGGTAAAACTTACTATCTTGGTCAACGATGAAACAGTAGATGCTCTTTCCATATTGGTTCATCGTTCTGTTGCGGAAAAACGCGGTCGAGGAATATGTGAAAAATTAAAAAATCTCATTCCACAACAAATGTTTCAAATAGCAATCCAAGCAGCAATTGGAGGCCGTATTATTGCCCGAGAAACAGTAAAAGCACGTCGCAAAGATGTAACAGCAAAGTGCTATGGCGGAGATATAACACGTAAACGCAAACTATTAGAAAAACAAAAAGATGGAAAGAAACGTATGCGTCGTTTTGGAAAAGTAGATATACCTCAAAACGCCTTCATTTCTATTTTAAAAAGCAATAACGAATAAATCTTGTCATTTTGAATTATAATAAGATTATATTCCATCGAACTATTTTCGCATGGTATTGGTCATTGTAGTATAAATTATGATCAAAAATGTATTTGTTTTTATAGAAAAAATCGCAAAATATTAGAAATTCTATTCTTTCAAGGATATATACAATTCTCGCATCATCTTCCCTATTAATAAGCGTAGATGATTTCACCTTAAACCTACATGTGATAATTGAATAACAAGTAAAAGCAATACCATGAAAGATCTACAATGAATCTTCTTTTTGATATGCAATTAATTAATAAAAATCGCCTCCGATCTCTTCGACAAAAAGATTTTTCGTCTCATTTCCTCTTAGATATAGTCGCTAAGGAAATATCTTTTCGACTGAATATGATCAATAAAACCTTTGACAATGCTATGGAACTACATGGAGCAACTGGAATAGTTGGACGCACCTGTATGAAAACCCAAAAAATTAGTCGCATGATTCGCACTGAAATTTCTACAGAATTTTCTACTTCAGACAATACAGTTCTCGCCTGCCCTCTTGAAGATATTCCTTCTATTCCTCAACCTATTGACTTAATTTTATCCCCTCTAACCCTCCATATAATCAATGATACTCTGGGTATGTTTCTAAAAATAAAAAATACATTAAAGCGAGGAGGAGTGTTTTTAGCAGCAATTCCTGGGGTAGGAACCCTCCGTGAACTTCGCAAATCGCTATTACAAGCTGAGACAGAAATAACTGGCGGCGCCAGCCCTCGTATCATTCCATTTATGGATATTAAGAGCGCAGGAGCTCTAATGCAAAAAGCGGGCTTTATCTCTCCTATTATAGATCAAGATAATTATACCGTATATTATAAATCAATGTTTCATCTTATGCATGATTTACGTAAAATGGGAATGTCCAACCCCCTTATTCACCGCAGCACAACCCCCCCTAAAAAATCACTTTTCACACGCGCTGCCGAAATATACGCAGAAGAAAATTCTGAATCGACAGGAAATGTAACCGCTAATTTCTCTATTATTTATGTGATCGGATGGAAATCTTCTGCTTCTAAAGAAGAAAAAATAGTAAAATAAAGCCATTATCTTAAGTAGAATAATTAAAAATACGAAAAACTATTATTAAATACGAATTCCAATGCAAATATCTAAATGCAGATAGCATCTATAATGAGATTAAAATACCCTATTCCAAAGATAAACCTTTATAGAAATACGATTAACTGCTTTTAAAAAACACTATAATACTAGTATTATAGTGATCTATCATTCATTAAATTAATCTATGACTAAATACTAACCTAATAATTTATTTATCAATAACTAAATGGGAAAACCCCTACTCTTAATTGATAAGAGTAGAGGTTCGTTACGAAATCTATTCTTTATCAAGTAACTGAGTATATTCTTTGTTCAATTGAGTTACTACATACATCCAAATGAACATCAAAAATAGAAAAATACCAGTTAAAAAAGGAATAATAGTTGAAAACGTTGCCATAGGAACAAACATAAATATAAAAGACTGAATTACAGCTCCACCAGACTTAGCAAGTCTTCCCCCTATAACATCTACGACCGCCTTACCCTTTATTTTAAATTCATCATCTAAAGGAATAAAAGCCATCTCTTTGGTTGAATCAAACATTGTATACTTGGTTGCCTTGCTCAAAATATTTTGCAAAGCACCTAAAAAAACCGCCAATACCAAAGGAGTAAGTTTCATTATATCCTCTGTCAAAGGTAAAAGCGCATTTTCAAAGATAACAAATACGAAGAAACCTCCTCCTGTAATTAATATCATCAGAGGAGTAATAATAGCAGAAGTAAACCAGCTAACACTTTTGAGAATATTACTACCAAGTATCATAAATACGATAGTCACGATACCAGTCCATTGTATAAACTGACCCATAAACTGCGCATAATCATTCTGAGATGGATATAGTTCCCGAACCTTTGCTTTCCAAGGGCCTTCAACTAAATTAATAGCAGTTCCATAACAAATCACCAGCAAAACGATATAGCCTAAATACTTAGAATTAAGCGCCATTTTAAGACTATCAGAAACCGATAATTTTAACTTCTTTTTCAAGGCACCTTTCCGAGGCGAATACTGTTTTGGATCAGTTAAAACATAAACATTCATCCATCTGTATATTGCCATCAGCAAAAAACTAGAAAGGATTAAAGTAAGCATTGAATAATATATCATAAGCGCATCTGTAAGCTTGGAAAGCTTTATGATAATACCACCAGCAAATATCAAACCCACATTTCCTACTAACCCAAAAGTCGCATAAAAGCGTGTTGCTTCTTCTGTTTTGGTAATCCTATTTGCAAATTGCCAAAACATCAGGTTGATCATGACGGCTCCCCAAAGCTCTGCGAAAACGTAGAACAATGCAAAAGACCATTTGCCTGCTAAAAAAAGAAACCATTTAAAGAAAGGAAAGGAAGATACCCAAATTTTAATTGTTTGCGGAGATGGATGGATAAAATCACGATAAGGATAAAGAACAAACGCAAAAATCACAAAGAACGAAACAAAAAAACTAACTACTATATAAAAAAGTTTTTCACTATCTAAAATATTAGATAATTTCATATATATAATTGTAAAGAGAATCGCAGAAGGGAAAACACACCATAATTTTACGAAACTAATAACCTCTGCCCCCATATTTGGAACAACCAAACTATCCTTTAAAGGCCTCAAAGTACTAAAATTAAACAACACAAGAAACATCATAAGTGTCATAGGGATAAATTTCTTTGCTTCCGACATTTTGACAGCACAAAACACCTGCCACATCTTTAGCAAAAAATTGAGTATTTTCTGATTACACACCACAATAAAACCTTATTTAAAGAAGTTAAAACCTATTTATTACTATTGTTTTCTGATTAAAAAACAATTTGTCATATAAATAACTTCAGGACAAGTATTACTTGCTACTTTTTAACGTTATTTTCATATGTTTTGTATAAATAATGCTTAAATTCCCATTTAAAGACAATTTTTATTCACAAACATTGTGAAAAATCCAAAAAATTGTGAAAAATCCAAAAAATATTGATTTTATTATACAATAAACTATCTCTGTCATATGCACTTTAACGCACCCTATACTTTAAAAACAGAAGCTCGTTAAAGGATGGATGAAACACACCTGTGCGGGAATATTCGGGAATATTGGAGAGTGGTCAAATGACACAATAACCCTCGTAAATGCTTTTCATCCTTAGATATTTTTATGAGCATTATAAGAACTATATTGGGCCGCAAGAAACTTAATCTAATTTATCCGGTTATACCTTTTATAGTCATAATAGAAATGATTTTCATCCACGTAATCAACAACACGGCTTGAAAAAGAAATTGAGAAATAAACTACAACTATTCCAAATAAAAGCCAGATATTACCATCTCTCCATTTCACACCGTCTGAAGAAGATTTTTCCTTAAAATCTATGGAATTAACACTATCTCCGATCACTATCTTTCCTCCTATTTTGGATTTTAGATTATTAGCTTGGAAACAATTTGTACTTTATTAAGGTTAAATACTCCCTAACAAAAGGCATAAAATTCTTCATCGATCTGAATTTTTCCTATATATGGTGAGAATAGCGTTGCAAAAAAGAAATGAGAGGCTGATCTGCTGGTAATATAGAATGATTTTTCACATCATCAAGTGACACCCACTTTATTTCCTGCCCCTCACAAGATCGTGGACTACCCTCAAAATGATGACAGGAAAAAAAGGGCATCAAAAGATGGAACTTATCGTAAGAATGACTCACAAAAGTGAGAGGAATCAAATCAACTGGCTTAACAATAATAGATAACTCTTCAGATAATTCGCGTACCAAAGCTTCCTCTGGAGTTTCCCCATCTTCAATTTTCCCCCCTGGAAATTCCCAAAATCCCGCATATGATTTGTTTTTAGGGCGACAAGAAAGCAAAACCTTTTCATAAGACCCAAAAACTGCACACGCAACCACTAATAGGATTTTTTTCGGCATTATATTCATAAAAATTTCCATTTTTCTAATAATGATACAATAAATCTTTAGTCAAAAAATCACTATTTACTCTTGTGAAAAACAATACTGGATATGTTCTTCACAATAAAAACCAAACAAATGGCTTTTAAATATAAACATCAACATTTCAATAAAAGTTAGGAATAGAATAAAATTAACTTTGGCAGTTACTATTAAACTGAACATATTCTCCACTAAAATCACAGGTCCAAACCGTGTGAACGCCATCCCCAATGCCAAGATCAACCACTATAGGTATACATTCTTCTTTCATTATAGAATGCACGTCTTCTTGAGAAAAATTAATTTCTGGCTCACCATTGGTAGCAATTCTGATATTTCTAAACCAAACGGATATGCTATCACGATCTACAAACGCCCCAGACTTTCCAATAGCCATTACTATGCGTCCCCACCATCCGATGCTTCCACTAGCAAATGCAGTTTTAACCAAAGGAGAATTGGCGATAGAAAAAGCTACTTGTTTCGCAGATGTAGCATTTTCGGCTCCTTTAACAGTAACTTCAAGAATCTTTGAAGCTCCTTCTCCATCACACACCACTTGAAGAGCTAAATCCTTTAAAATATCAAAAAGAACTGGACGAAAAGTAGATAAACGCTGATCATCTATACTGGTAATGGGAGGAACATTTTCGGAAACAGTACCTGTCGAAAATAACATAAGGGTATCAGAGGTTGAAGTATCGCTATCCACTGTAATAGAATTAAAACTATGCTCAACTCCTTCAGATAAAAGAATCTGCAACACAGGAGAAGAAATATCAATATCTGTCACAACAAATGCAAGGGTAGTCGCCATATCAGGGGCAATCATCCCTGCCCCTTTAGCCATACCATTGATTGTTACTTTAACCCCATCGATATTGACCGTGCGCACTGCAGTCTTAGCATAACTATCTGTAGTCATCATCGCTTTAGCAGAATCAAGCCAAGCATCATCAGTGGCATTATGAAGAAGTTTATCAAAAACACCATCAAACTTGCCAATATCCAAAAATTCACCAATGATACCTGTAGAAGCAACATAAACCTCATCTTCTTGACAAGATATCAGATCAGATAGAGATTGAGCAATAAAATGCACAGCATCCCGCCCTCTTTTCCCTGTGAATGCATTAGCATTACCAGAATTAACTACCAATGCCCTTGCAATACCATGCGGCAAATTTGTCCGACAAAAATCTACAGGCGCTGATGGACAACGTGAACGAGTAAAAACCCCTGCAACAGATGCTGGTTTATCAAATAACATTAAAAATACATCATCACGTCCAACATATTTAATGCCTAAAGAAGCGGTAGATAGCCTCACTCCTTTTATCGGCAGGGGAACAGGAGTAACGCGAGATCGCGACATAAGAGAGAAAGAAGAAATAGGCACAACATTAATCCAATCTAATTCATCAACAAATATATTCGTATTGAATAGAAAAACTGTCTAATTATTAACATAATCCTGTCAATTTAAGAACCTAATAAAATATCTTTAACAACAATTCATACCCATATTTATAGTAAAAACATAGTTCTGCAAAATTTTTTATGCCATATACATCCCGTTGACATCAAATAACAGATGATTATATCTAGATACTCTATTAAGACAGATCTATAGTTTTTTCACGCATAATGCGTTTAAGGATATTAGACACAACAATCTCCGTAACACGGGATATTCTTCGAAGAGGAAAAACATTTCTATGTTCAGTCTAATAAAGCTGGCAAGTAAGTTGTTCGCTCCTTCCAAAGAAAGACGTTTGCGACCTTATTATAAACAGATTTCTGCAATTAACGGTCTGGAAGAGGAAATGTCTAGACTATCTAATGATGAACTATCCAACAAAACATTAGAATTCAAAAGACATATAAGCGATGGGAAATCACTTGATGATCTATTAGTGCCCGCATTTGCTGTAGTACGCGAGACTGCTCATCGTATCCTAAAAATGCGTCCCTTTGATGTGCAGCTTGTAGGGGGAATGATACTCCATAAGGGCTGTATAGCAGAAATGAAAACGGGCGAAGGAAAAACTTTGGCCGCTGTTCTTCCTGTCTATTTGAATGCATTATCTGGGAAAGGCGTGCATGTTGTCACTGTTAATGACTATCTTGCTCGCAGAGATTCTAGTTCAATGTCCCCAATATATGAGTTTCTTGGTCTTTCAACCGGCGTTGTAACGCATAATCTATCGGATGACGAACGCCGTGCTGCTTATGCCTGCGACATAACCTATATCACCAATAATGAGCTCGGCTTTGATTACTTGCGTGATAATATGCAATATAAACGTGCAGACATGGTGCAACGTGGACACAATTTTGCGATAATTGACGAAGTAGATTCAATACTCATTGATGAGGCACGTACTCCCTTAATTATATCAGGGCCTGTGGAAGATCAGTCTGATTTATATAAAACCATTGATTCAATCATTACTCGTTTACAACCTTCTGATTACGAAATTGATGAAAAACAACGAACTGTCCACTTTTCTGAAAAAGGAACTGAGAGAGTAGAAGAGCTATTATTTAGCGAAAATCTTATAAAATCAGGGGGGATGTATGATTTTGAGAATGTGGCAATTGTCCATCTTGTCAACAATGCACTTAAATCTCATACACTTTTTTTCCGCGATAGAGATTATATTGTAAACCACAATGAAGTTGTTATCATTGATGAGTTCACTGGACGCATGATGCCAGGAAGAAGATATGCTGACGGACAACATCAAGCCTTAGAGGCGAAAGAAAGAGTTAAAATACAACCTGAAAATCAAACTCTCTCTTCCATTACATTCCAAAACTATTTCTTAAAATATAAAAAATTATCAGGAATGACTGGAACAGCTTCTACAGAAGCCGAAGAGCTATCTAATATTTATAATCTAGATGTTTTTGAAATCCCCACCAATCTCCCAGTTATTCGTATTGATGAACATGATGAAGTCTATCAGACTTCTGAAGAAAAATATGCCGCAATTATTGCAGAAATTATAGATTCTCACAAAAAAGGACAACCGGTTCTCGTTGGGACATCTTCGATAGAAAAATCAGAATACTTAGCCAATCAACTCCGTAAGCATAAGTTTACGAATTTTAAAATTCTCAATGCGCTCTATCACGAACAAGAAGCTTATATCATTTCTCAAGCTGGCATTCCCGGAGCCATCACTATCGCAACTAATATGGCGGGAAGAGGAACAGATATTCAGCTTGGAGGAAATGTTAAAATGCGCATTGAACATGAATTACTTAACATTTCTAACGAAGAAAAAAGAAATCAACGCATACAGCAAATTAATGAAGAAATTCAGTCTTTAAAAAGCAAAGCTATTGCCGCGGGTGGACTCTATGTAATCGCTACAGAACGCCACGAAAGCAGACGGATAGACAACCAGTTACGTGGACGATCGGGTCGTCAAGGAGATCCAGGACGATCAAAATTTTATCTATCACTTCAAGACGATCTGATGCGTATATTTGGCTCTCCTCGCATGGAAAGTTTTCTACAAAAAATAGGATTAGAAAAAGGCGAAGCCATTATTCATCCATGGATTAATAAAGCGATTGAACGCGCCCAACAAAAAGTTGAAGCACGTAATTTTGAAACAAGAAAAAACTTATTAAAATATGATGACGTTCTCAACGCACAACGTAAGATAATTTTTGAACAGCGCCTAGAAATAATAGACACGGAGAATATCTTAGAAATCATTGGTGATATGCGTTATGAAACGGCGCATAGTATCATTAAGAAATACATTCCAACCAATTCCTATCCAGAAAAGTGGGATGTTGAACAATTAGAATCGGAACTTAATGAAGTTTTTGGAGCTCATTTTCCTATCATAGAATGGCGCAATGAAGATGGCATAGATCATAATGAAATATCAAAAAGAATTATGGATAAAATCGATAAAATAGCGGCAGATCAACAAAAATCCTTCGGGGTAGAAAAAATACAAGAAATAGGGCGTTATATAATCCTTCACACTCTAGATTACTTCTGGCGTGAACATATAACCATGCTGGAACACTCGCGATCCGTCATAGGATTTCGCGGATATGCACAACGGGATCCATTGCAAGAATATAAATCCGAAGCCTTTGGATTTTTCAATACGTTACTTACTTCCTTGCGAAGAGACGTCGTCTCTCAACTTACACACATTGACTCGAGTTACATCAATAATGTGCCAGAAGATTCCCCTGCTGTATCTATTACGCACTGTGTTAAAAAAGATAATGGTCATCTTGTTGTTGCACACACAAAAGAGGCAATAAATATCCCCGATATATCAGAAAAAAAACATATAAAACGCAATGACCCTTGTCCTTGTGGCAATGGTAAAAAATACAAACATTGCCATGGATCATATACTTAATAAAAATTTTATGATATACTCGGTTCACAAACCCATGATTTTTATGTAAAAAAAATCCTTCCGAAATCCCAGTGTAAGTTTTTACTCGCCTCTTCAATCCCCCAAAAGGGTCATGATTCAATGGATTTTTCTTGCCATGGACAATAAAACTGTTTTCGTTGTCGGAGGAGCCGGATACATCGGCGCCCATACCTGTCGCCTCCTGTCTGAAAGAGGATTTTTACCCATTGTATTGGATAATTTATCAAGCGGACATGCTGAATTCGTTTTATGGGGACCACTAGAACAGGTAGATATCCGTGATCATACGAATCTTCGGATGGTCTTCGCAAAATACAATCCAATATCTGTAATGCATTTTTCAGCCTTAACGAATGTAAGAGAATCAGTGGAAAACCCCTCTTTGTTCTATGAAATAAATGTAACAGGTAGTTTCAATCTCATTGCATCTGCTATCGAGGCAAATGTGAAAAGATTTATCTTTTCTTCTACTTGCGCAACGTATGGTATTCCAAAAAATGCAATACTTACAGAAAACGATCCTCA
Source organism: Candidatus Liberibacter solanacearum CLso-ZC1 (assembly GCF_000183665.1). Classification (NCBI taxonomy): domain Bacteria; kingdom Pseudomonadati; phylum Pseudomonadota; class Alphaproteobacteria; order Hyphomicrobiales; family Rhizobiaceae; genus Liberibacter; species Candidatus Liberibacter solanacearum. Next base: position 537,926 of record NC_014774.1, on the reverse strand, counting down.
GAAAGCAATAACCCCATATGGTTATACTAAATACGTAGTAGAAAGAGAGCTATTGAATCATAATAAAGTCAATGGATTACGATCTGTTGCGCTGAGGTATTTCAACGCGGCAGGCGCAACATTTGATAACGTTATTGGCGAATGGCATGATCCTGAAACTCATATTATTCCATTAGCAATTAAAACAGCCCTGGGCTACCAAGATCGTTTCGAAGTTTTTGGACAAGATTATGCTACAATAGATGGGACTTGTCTGCGTGACTACGTTCATGTCCTAGATTTAGCCAATGCACACGTAATGGCATTAGAATACTTATTAAATGGAGGGGATAATATAGCCATTAATCTTGGAACTGGAAATGGAAGTACAGTCAAAGAAATTTTATCTACCATTAGGCGTATATATGGATGCACATTTCCTATCTCCTACGCGCCTAGGCGCGTAGGAGACCCTCCTGCTCTCGTAGCCGACAATAAAAAAGCTAAGAATGTTTTAGGATGGAGCCCAAAATACACGCTAAACGATATTATAAAATCCGCCTGGAATTGGCATCTCAAAAATCCTAAATCCTTAATAACTAAACATAATGAAAAAATACTTGATCTTGATTTAACATTCTAACTCTCAAATTACCTGGCAACATTATCAAGAGTACCTCAATATATCCTTATCCAACTTTTCTATAATATCGAGATAAATTAAAATCTCTTCTATTTGAAGAACAGGAAACTACCTCAATACCTAAAAAATATTTTAATTTGCAGACAAGGCATACTGGAAGAAGACGATACCTAAAAAATCTCATGTTCTTCTATATGGAAAAATAATATGATAACCTCCCATTACATTCTTTTGAATATAAAAACAAAATAACTAAGATTAAGGGATAAAAGAGATATTATCATCAAGACAATGTCAACATTTTGCACGCTTGATCGATAGTCTATATTGAACATCATAAAGTAATCTGATAGGGGATTGATTTTTATAAAAAATGCATGTATCGTCTTGTTCTTCAAGGTATTTTTCTATTGTATTGGCTACTATTCTCGCTAAAATACAGAAGAATTATTAGAGAAATTCAAATTATTTCGTTGATGTATCTGATTTGTATGATAAAAAAGAAATATTTGAATAAAAACGCTAAAAAAGGCAATTAGGTATGAATCTCTATGAGCATGTTTTTCTCTTGCGACAAGATATCCCTAGTCAAAAGATTAAGGATACGATTGAACAATATCAGTCCTTGATTAAGGAAAATGGTGGCGAAGTCCGCCTTGTGAATGAATGGGGTATGCGAACCATAGCGTATCGCATTAATAAACATCGCAAAGCCTATTATGTTTTGATGAATATCGCCTCCCCTCCTGCTTCTATTCATGAACTGGAGAGACGGATGCGTATTGATGAAAATGTTTTGCGCTATCTTACTATTTCAGTTGATTCTCACGAAGATTCACCTTCTTTAACGATGCAGAGATATGATCGCGATGATAAAAACGATCGATTCCCAAAAGATCGAAATGCTGATCGTAAGAGCCATGTTGACGAAGAAAAAGTCTTATCATAGGAGTTATTACAAGTGTCTGAATCTTCATCTCCCGCCCCTTTGTTGCGTAGAAATATGAGTCATCGTCGCAAATCTTGCCCCTTTTCTGGTAAGGGAGCCCCTCGAATTGACTATAAAGATATTCGTCTTTTGAACCGTTTTTTATCTCAACGTGGTAAGATAGTTCCTTCTCGAATTTCATCTGTTTCACAGAAAAAACAACGCGAGCTTGCTAAAGCGATCAAGCGCGCACGTTATCTTGGACTGATCGCCTATGTAAATATTTAGAAACAAGCTACTTCTAGAGAAAAGCAATGGAAGCAAATGTAGTTATCTCTCTTCTTTTTAAATGTGGCTTATAGTATTCCTTGATATGTTGTTTTTGAAATGTAACTTAGGAGTAAAAATAATGTATGCCTCGTGTATAGCTAGATTTATTATGGGGATTAATATTTAGGTAGATATTGCGTTTTATTTCTTGCTATACAGAATTATACAACGGTCTTGAATTTTTTCATACGCAAAAATATATTGGGATAAGGGACAATTATTATAGACATAATAAATCTAGATTATAGTCATTAAATGGCTTATTCTTCTTTTTTGATTATCTTTTTACTTCTCTCTATAATGTTTTTCGTCTCTTATGTTCATGTATCTTTCAAGCGTATTTTAAGGAGAATAACTCTTTATCGTTTTGATTATATTCCAATATTTTGAGCACATCTCTCCGTATTGAAGTATATTACTTATAAACTTGTCAATATGTCGTGGTTAGTTATTATGCCATGCGGCTTGCATATTAAACAACATAGCGAATATAAAACGCTTGAGAAAGGAATAAACTAATGGAAGTCATTCTTCTTCAAAATATGTCAAATCTTGGCCCCATGGGGAAAGTAGTTAAGGTTAAAAATGGTTATGCACGCAATTATCTTTTACCATCGAAAAAAGCCCTAAGATTCAATGCAAAAAATGAAGCTTTTTTTGAATCTCAACGTTCGGTTTTACAAGAAAAAGATCTTGAACAAAAGAAAAAATTTGAAGAAATGGCTAAAGTTTTAGCAGAAGATGTTTTTTCCATAATTCGATCCGCAGGAGATACGGGACATCTCTATGGATCAGTTTCAAGTCGTGATATAGCAGATTTATTACTTGAAAAAGGATTTAATATTAATCGTGGAAAAATTAATTTGAAGGTACCGATAAAATTAATTGGAGTACACAATATAGAGATATTACTCCATGCTGATGTTACTGCCACAATTACTTTAAACATAGCCCGTTCTACCGAGGAAATGGTAAAACAGGAAAAAACATTAAAACCAGAAGAAGAAATAACAGAAATAACCTCTTGATTTATATCGTATATTATCAATAGAACGCAAATAATGCTGCACAAGATGTAAATCCAAAAAACAAATTTATTTATATTTTGGCCAAAATATATCGCCTAGATACAGAAAAATATTTTTATTTTATAAGGTTGCCATTGAGATTTTTTTTGTTGATGTTTTTCTAGATTGTAAACATTAGACCTGTATTGGAAACAGAAAATGATTAATACATCTCAAGATGTCATTTCTATTCCTAAAGAAGATTCCGCTCATTATCGCGAATCTCCTAATAATATTGAGGCAGAACAAGCGCTTTTAGGAGCTATCCTAGTGAATAATGATGCTTTTTATCGAGTATCAGATTTTTTAAAACCATCACATTTTTTTGAAGGAATTCATCAGAAGATTTTTGAAATTGCTGGCAAATTAATCTATATGAACAAGACAGCTAATCCCGTTACGATTAAAACTTTTTTGTCTACCCAAGATATGTTGGGAGGATTAACGATACCACAGTATTTGGCGCGTCTAGCATCTGAGGCTGTTTCCATAATAAATGCCGAAGATTATGGAAAAACGATTTATGGATTATCACTACGTCGTGCCCTTATTAGTATTGGCGAAGAAACGGTGAACACCGCTTATGAAGCATCTCTTGAACCCTCCCCGTCAGCTCAAATTGAAGAAGCAGAACGAAAACTGTTTAATCTAGCAGAAAATGGCCGGTATGATGGAGGATTTCACTCATTTTCTGATGCAATGACAACTGCTATTGATATGGCTGGACAAGCTTTTAATCGAGATGGAAGACTTGCTGGAATCTCTACAGGAATTCAAACTCTCGACAAGCAAATGGGAGGATTACAACGTTCCGATCTTATCATTATTGCAGGGCGTCCAGGTATGGGAAAAACATCACTAGCAACAAACATCGCATATAATGTTGCGGATGCATACAAATCGGAACTACAAGTAGATGGATCTTATAAAACTATAAATGGTGGTATTGTTGGGTTTTACTCTTTAGAAATGTCTTCTGAACAGCTTGCTACCCGTATTATCTCTGAACAGACGGAAGTCCCTTCTTCAAAGATACGTAGAGGAGAATTAACACAACCTGACTATGAAAAAATTGTAGGCTGTTCTCAGGTAATGCAAAAATTACCCCTGTATATTGATCAAACTGGAGGTATTTCCATTGGTCAATTAGCAGCACGTGCACGTCGATTAAAACGTCAAAGAGGTCTTGATCTTCTTATTGTAGATTATATACAACTCATGACTTCCTCCAAGAAATTTGAAGAAAATCGTGTTCTTGAAATTACAAGTATTACCATGGCTCTGAAAGCTTTGGCAAAAGAACTCAATATACCAATTATTGCCCTTTCACAACTTTCTCGACAAGTAGAAAATCGTGAAAATAAACGTCCCCAACTATCAGATTTACGCGAATCTGGCTCTATTGAACAAGATGCAGATGTAGTGCTTTTCGTCATCCGTGATGAATATTACGTCAAAAACAAAGAACCTACGAATAAAGACGATGTCCTCGCATATACAAAATGGCAAGAAGATCTCAAAAGAGTAAAAGGAATTGCTGACATTATTATAGCTAAACAACGTCACGGACCAACAGGAACAGTTACCCTTGCCTTTCAAGCAGAATTTACACGCTTTTCTGCACTGGCCGATTCATCTTATCAACAGAATGAACAATTTAATCAATAATAGATTGTTGTCCTATCCATTGCACAATACACAATATTTTTTACATGCATGCAAATGAACCTCTGAGACTTAAAATTGATCTCTCTGCTCTTAAAAATAATTGGAATAGCATGAATGTGCTTTCTGGTTGTGCACGAACAGCAGCAGTAGTAAAAGATAATGCCTATGGACTGGGTTTTGAAAAAATAGCACAAACCCTCTACAATTCTGGAGTACAAGATTTTTTTGTTGCCCATGTAGGGGAAGGAGTAAAACTTCGTGCATACGTCCCAAAAGCAAAAATTTTTGTCTTATATGGTATACATCCAGGAGAGGAAAAGATTCTATTCGATGCAAATTTAATCCCTGTTATCTCTTCATCCCAACAACTTACTTTCTATTTAAAATTAATGAGCAATGGATTCTCTCATCCTTATGCTTTACAAGTTGATACAGGATTCAATAGATTGGGATTAAGTTTACAAGAAGCATTGAATTTTGCAAAAAATTTTTCTAATAAAAAATCAGATAAGTTGTCTCTAATAATGAGTCATCTTGCTTGTTCTGAAGATCCAGTATCTCTTATGAACTCTTCACAATTAGAGCAATTTCTTACTCTTATGAAAAGTTATAAGGGGATAGAAGCAAGTTTAGCTTCTTCGGCAGGAATCCTGCTTGGTGAAAACTATCACTTCCAATTAACTCGTCCCGGAATATCACTATATGGAGGGACACCTGCAATCAATAAATTAAATCCTATGCAAACTGTTGTAACTGCAGAAGCCCGTATTATTCTCATCCGAGAAGCAGCCGCAGGAGAAGTAATTAGTTATGGAGGACAAAAAAAATTAAAACGCAATAGTCTAATAGCCGTTGCAGCTATTGGTTATGCAGATGGTTATCCTCTTACCCTTTCAGGAATAGATTTAGAACATAACCAAGCTCAGTTTCCAGGAGGAAAGGGATTTATCAAAGGTTATATGGTCCCTATCCTAGGAAAAATAACAATGGATATAACAATGTTTGACATTACCGATTCTATCGGCATAGAAGCAGGAGATTATATCGAAGTTTTTGGGCCTAATATAAAACTAGATGATGTTGCTCTTGCATCTAGAACCACCAATTATGATCTTCTTGTAAGAATTGGAACACGCTATGCAAGGTTTTATACGTAAAGAATATCATAAATATAATGGACCACTCAAAAGAGTTATGGACATAAAAAATTCAAGGTAGTTCGACAAATGGCAAAAACACGATCCCAATACCTTTGTCAAGCTTGCGGTGAAATTCACTCACGATGGGTTGGAAAATGTGATTCATGTAATGAATGGAATACCATTGTTGAGGATGACTCAAAACAAGAAGATGACCAGAGATTTAATAAAAAAATAAAAAAAGGTCGTCCTATCCCCCTTGTTATGCTGTCAGAAGAATTAATAGAAGAAGAATCACGCATTCAAACTCATATTAGTGAACTTGATCGCGTTACAGGAGGAGGATTCGTACGTGGTTCGGTCATCTTGGTAGGAGGAGATCCTGGAATTGGAAAATCCACATTACTAATGCAAGCAGCAGCATCTTTGGCATATAAAAAACACAACATCACCTACGTCTCTGGAGAAGAATCAATCGGACAAATTAGATTGCGTTCTCAACGATTAAATACTCTCAATAGTTCTGTGCAGGTGGGTATTGAAACTAATGTAGAAGACATAATAGAAACTCTTTTAACCAATGAAAAACCTGATCTTGTCATCATAGATTCTATTCAAACTTTGTGGAGCCAAATAGCGGAATCTTCGCCTGGCACAGTTATACAGGTACGCACAAGCGTCCAATTAATAATTCAATACGCAAAAACAAATAATGTTTCTATGGTATTAGTTGGACATGTTACTAAAGAAGGACAGATTGCCGGACCAAGAGTTATTGAACACATGGTAGATGCAGTTCTTTATTTTGAAGGTGGCACACGTAATGCCCAATATGATTATCGTATATTACGCAGTGTCAAAAATCGTTTTGGACCAACAGACGAAATAGGTGTTTTTGAAATGTCTGACAAAGGGCTTCAAGAAGTTTCTGATCCTTCTAAAATGTTTCTCTCAAATCGAGATTCTACATCTCCAGGAGCAGCTGTCTTTGCGGGTATAGAAGGAACACGTGCTCTTTTGGTAGAAATACAATCTTTGGTTGTTCCCACGTCCCTTGGAATGCCTCGTCGCACAGTTGTTGGATGGGATTCCTCTCGGTTAGCAATGATTTTAGCTGTATTAGAAGCACGTTGTAAGATCAAATTTGGGAATCATGATGTTCATCTTAATGTAGCAGGCGGATATCGTATATCAGAACCAGCAGCTGATCTAGCCGTTGCAGCAGCATTAATTTCATCTATATTTTGCATACCTTTGCCAAGTAGTTGTATCTATTTTGGAGAAATTAGTTTATCGGGAGATGTTAGGCCTGTTGGGCATATTCAACAACGACTAAAAGAAGCAGAAAAAATAGGTTTCTTATCAGGTATATTTCCAGAACCTTCTAAAGGAGAATGTAAAATTGGAATTATTGATAGTCAACACATCATAAATCTTAGTGATCTCGTCCAAAAAATAAAATCTCTTCAAAAAAAAGAGGATTAAAAATGTACATACTAATCAGGAGTTTAAATTCAACATGGAAATAACGTATTTTGATATTATTTGCTTCGGATTCATATTGATTTCAGCTATATTAGCAATGGTACGAGGCATATTGAGTGAAATGATCTCTTTAACCAACTGGATTTTTTCCGCCATAATAACCCGTTATTTATACCTAATGATCTTTGCAAAAGGATCTGAATATTTTCAAAATAAGCAAATTGCATTAATAGCGACAATAGTACCATTATTCTTGATCATATTCACCGCTGTATCTATTCTATTGAGGATAATTAGTAAGCCGATTTATATTCGTTCTGTATTCTTGGATAAAATATTAGGATGCTTGTTTGGGGGAGTACGTGGATTGTTTTTACTAGTAATAGCTACTGCTTGTTGGAATTTAATTGTCAACGAAAGTAAAGAACCTGAATGGATCCAGAAATCTATATCAAAAAAAATATTTGATGATATGTCAACGAAATTAAAAAAAATTATTCCACGTACTTAATACGTCAAATGTGTGGGACTATTCGTTTCTTGAGAAGATCAAAAAAATTTATTATACCATTTGGCGACTAATTTATATTATATACACAAAGAGCTATATGGCTTAATCTTTCTTTGCATTTATAACAATCTTAACAAGATAAAACATCTGATTGGTATTATACACAAAACAATTCATTCTCATATATATATATATAGAAAGCAACAATGAACATACCTTTGAAATCCTTGGATTCTAATCGAAAAAATTGTAATCAGATAAATGAGAAATGTGGAGTATTTGGAATTCTAGGGAATCCAGATGCAGCAACCCTAACGGCTATTGGATTACATGCTCTTCAACATCGTGGACAAGAATCTGCCGGAATAATATCTTTTAATGGAAATAAATTTCACTCCGAAAAATATTTGGGATTAGTTGGAGATCACTTTACAAATCCAGAAACTTTATCTTTTTTGCCGGGGAATATGGCTATCGGGCATGTACGATATTCTACAACTGGAGATAAAATTATAAGAAATGTACAGCCATTGTTCGCAGATCTCCAAGCAGGAGGAATCGCCATAGCACATAATGGAAATTTTACAAATGGTTTGTCCCTACGGAAAAAACTAATCTCTAGTGGAGCTATTTTTCAATCTACTTCTGACACAGAAGTTGTGCTGCATTTAATTGCACGTTCTCAAAAAAATGGTTCTGGTGATCGTTTTATTGATTCCTTACAATATGTACAAGGTGCGTATGCGATGCTTGCTCTCACGCGTACAAAATTAATTGCGACACGAGATCCAACGGGAATTCGTCCATTGATCATGGGAGAACTACATGGAAAACCTGTTTTTTGTTCTGAAACATGCGCTCTTGATATCACTGGTGCTCAATACGTCCGCGATGTAGAAAATGGCGAAACCATTGTATGTGAACTGCAGGAAAATGGCTCGATATCAATTAACTCTTATAAAAATTCTTCTGTATTGCCTGAACGTATGTGTATGTTTGAATATGTTTATTTTGCCAGACCTGATTCGATAGTCAGTGGACGAAGTATCTATGTATCTCGCCAAAATATGGGTAAAAACCTCGCAAAAGAATCTCCTGTTGCCGCTGATATTGTTGTTCCCATTCCAGATGGAGGAGTCCCAGCAGCTATAGGCTATGCAAAAGAAAGTGGCATTCCTTTCGAACAAGGTATTATTAGAAATCATTATGTAGGACGTACTTTTATTGAACCATCTCATCAAATTCGATCTTTTGGTGTCAAATTAAAACATTCTGCGAATCGTACAATCCTTGCAGGCAAACGCATAGTGCTCATTGATGATTCAATCGTTCGTGGAACTACATCAGTTAAAATCGTACAAATGATACGAAACGCAGGTGCTAAAGAAGTGCATCTTCGAGTAGCGAGTCCAATGGTATTGTATCCTGATTTTTATGGCATAGATATTCCAGATCCTAATACCCTGTTAGCTAATCAATATTCTTCTCTACAAGAAATGTGTGATTTTATAGGAGTCGATTCTTTAGGATTTTTGTCTGTTGATGGTTTGTACGAGGCTATTTGTGGCTCACCACGTGATCCAAAAAATCCTGCATTTGCTGATCATTGCTTTACAGGAGACTATCCAACCCCACTTCTAGATAAAAAATTGCAACATGATGCCGAAGAGTTATCTATGATAGTAAGCTCATGATTATGATTAATTGCCAATCAAAAAAAAATATGATAGTATTAATCTAAAAAATAGAGTAGCACTTGTGACGGGATCATCTCGTGGCATTGGTTATTATACAGCCTTAGAATTAGCAAAAGCTGGAGCGCATGTCATTGCTTGTGCTCGTAATGTTAGTCAATTAGAAGAACTAAAAAATACTCTACAAAAAACAAAAAAGAGCATAGACATCATGTCTTTTGATTTAAGAGACAACAAAGCTCTTGAATTAACCAAAACATATATTGCAAAACGTTGGGGAAAACTAGATATTTTAATAGCTAATGCTGGCATCCTTGGTCCCATTACTCCGATTTGGCAAATACGAGAAAAAAATTTTGAAGATGTTATGTCGCTAAATGTCAGTGCCAATTTAAATCTTATGCGTACTTTTGACCCTTGGCTTAAAAAATCTCATTATGGGCGAGCTATTATTTTATCATCTGGAGCAGCGCATAAATGTCGTCCATTTTGGGGAGCTTATTCTACTTCTAAAGCAGCAGTAGAAGCATTAGCACGTACCTGGGCAAAAGAAACATCCAATACTAATCTACGTATTATTAACATAGATCCTGGCCCAACGCGCACCTCTATGCGAGCACAAGCTATGCCGAGAGAAGATCCTAACACTATTCCACATCCACAAAAAATTGCAAAGATAATCTCATTATTATGTTCTTCTCAGACCATTGAAACAGGAAAACTATTTTCCGTCTCAAAAGAACGTTTTGTAGAATATTCTCTACCCGAATAAAACGTCAATTACTCTAAATGAACCTATCAAGACAAATAGACCTAGAATCATTACAAAACATATTTTTTCTTATACTTATTTTGGGGATAAATGCCAATTTTCATTGATAGAAATCAATATATTTAAGGATGGATTCTAAAAACTTCCATTGTTTGTAAATTTTCTACAACAAGCAAGACCCTTAATAATCTCCATAGCGGTAATAACACCAATAATTTTACCATCTGCGACAACCCCAATTTTTCCTGAGTTATCAGCGACCATATCAATAATATCTACCAAAGACATTTGCTTAGGAACTTTATTCACTATATCTGATTCATCTCCTTCCGAAAAAGAACGCATAATGTCACTCGCAACAAGTGTAGTAATAGGATTTAATTTTTGTACAAATTCAGAGACATAACCATTGGCTGGATGCAAAATTATTTCTTGTGGTGTACCGCATTGGATAATACGCCCCCCTTCCATAATCGCAATACGATTTCCTAATCGAAAAGCCTCATTAATATCATGACTCACAAAAACAATGGTTTTTTTTAACTGTTTTTGTAATGCTAATAATTCATCTTGTAGGCGCATCCTAATCAATGGATCCAATGATGAAAACGGTTCATCCATAAGCAAAATAGGAGCACCAGTAGCAAATGCTCGAGCAAAACCCACTCGTTGTTTCATCCCGCCCGATAACATGTTAATTTTGCAATCAGCCCATTTGGTCAAATTTACAATTTCAAGCTGTTCGGCGACCCTAGATTTTCTCTCTATGTCAGAGATATCAAGAAATTCTAATCCTAATTCAACATTACGCGCTACAGTTCTCCACGGCAAAAGTGCAAATTGTTGAAATACCATAGAAACAGTATGCATACGTAATTTACGCAGAACACTTGCATCTGTAGAATATGGATTAACAAATCCCTTATCCGTATCAACCAACACCTCCCCTCGTACCACAGGAGCTAATCCATTAATAGAGCGCAATAGAGTAGATTTACCTGCTCCTGAAAGCCCCATTAATACAAGAATCTCTCCTTTTTTTACTTCAAGATTAGCCTTAGTAACAGCTGAAACAATACGATAGGTAGAATCCTCATCTTCTTTCTTAATGCTACATTTAAACCTCTTTCGGATTTTCTTTGAAGATTCTCCAAAGACAATATCAACATCACGAAACTTTACTGCACAATCATTCATGTCATATCTCTTGGATCTGGAATACTAAACAAACGATCTAGTATAATTGCTATAATAACAATACAAAAACCTGATTCAAATCCTTTTCCTATATCGACTGTATTAAGAGCACGCAATACTGGCACCCCTAAACCATCGGAGCCAACCAGCGCAGTTACTACAACCATTGACAAAGACAGCATGATTGTTTGCGTCAAACTTGCTACAATCTGTGGTATTGCGAATGGGAGCTCTACTTTACGAAAAACCTGAAACGGCGTTGCTCCAAATGCACGTGCTGCTTCTTTAAGAACTGGAGGCGTTGAAATAATTCCCAGTCGAGTTAAACGAACAGAAGTCGGAATAGAAAACACAATTGTTGCAACCATTCCTGGAACCATTCCAAGACCAAAAAGAACTAATGCCGGAATAAGATACACGAATGTCGGAATAGTCTGCATAGAATCAAGCAATAAGCGTATGATGGAATAGAATCTTGGATACCAAGCGGCAAAAACTCCAAGAGGGACGCCTATTAACATAGAAATAGAGGTAGAAACTAATACTAAAGACAAAGTTTCCGTTGTTTCTTGCCAATATCCCTGATTAACAATCAATAACAGACCCATAGCCGTACCAACTGTAATAGCTATAGAGCGCTTAATAACTAATACTAACAAGGACAAAATACAAATAGATACTAATGGAGAAAAAAATTGGAGAAGGAATAAAATAAAGTTTACAATCTTAAGCAAGATAAATGATAAAAAACTGAAAAACCACTCTCCGTTGTTAGTAAGATATGAAAAAAAAGCTTGTAAATAATCGCCTAAGGGAATATGCGTCTGAATAATCCAATTCAATTTCTCATCCTATTTTTCATACAACAAAATTTCCATCCATATAACAACATAACCGCCAATTAAATATTTAGTTTTTTATAAATTTTTCCACTTCACTAAGGGGATCTTCTCCATTAAATCTTGTAACTCCCACAAGCCAACCCTTTAAAAGATCAGGATTAGAACGCAAAATATCCCTTCCAACAGATTTAGGATCTTTTTTATCATGCAAAACTAATTTCATCATCTCATTTTCTAATGCAACGGAAAATTTAATATTTTTGAGTAATCTACCTACATTAGGACATTTGTCTATATAATCCGAACGAACTACGGTATAAACGGATGCTTTTCCAAATCCAGAGATATCTTCACCACCGAGTAAATAATGTATATTAAGGTCAAGATTAATAGGATGAGGTTCCCAACTTAAAAAGACTGCGGGAATATTATTTTTTTGGTTGCGCCGAACTTGAGCAAAAGAAGCCTGTTCGGAAGCTTCTATTAAGCGAAAATTCTTAAGAGAAAACTTATCAGATTGAATCATATCCAAAATACGCTGATTACCGTTGTTTCCAGGATCAATGCCATAAATCTTATAGCCAAGCTGCTGACTATATTTTGCTATATCTTGATAGCTCTTTATGCCAAGTGCGAATCCTGCATCATTGACTGCAAGCATATATTTTGCTCCTTGAAGATTTTCCGCCACAACTTTAATCGATCCTTCTTTTACATATGGAGCAATGGATTTTTCATGTGATGGATACCAATATCCCATAAAGACATCTATATCTTTGTTTTTCAGTGCTCGAAGAGTAACGGGCATTGAAAGCAATTTAATATTGGTCTTATAACCCAATATTTCTTCCAAAATAACCGAAGTCATAGATGTCGTAGTCGTAATGTCAGTCCATCCAGTATCCGAGAAATGCACGGGCGCACAAAAATCAGAATCTTTGGCATAACCCATAGAAAATGCTGTAGAAAAAAAGACAATAAACCCTAATACTTTATACATCACTAAGTACCTTTTTTTGAATTTAATCACTGCAATCCTTACAACAGAGAATATTAAATTCTTTAATATCATAAAAAAATACGCATAATAAATAGTGATAAAAAACCAACAAACGCAATGTCAATTATTATCCGCAATAGAATGTGAAGATCTGACAAATCATCATTTAAAAGATACACATCACTCCTTTGTATACAACATTTTTCAAAGATAGAATGACTTTTTCTCTTCAAAAAATATGAATGATATTCACAGCATATATCCTCAAAAAATAAAATTTAACCTCTCCAAATCTTTCTGCTATTTCCTCAAATATCAGCCACTAAAAACGGAAAAAGAATGAGAGTTTGGGATTAAAGAACTAATCACATAGCAAACACTCATTTCTTAGAACTATAGCATTACCAAAATGATTTTTCTCTTCTTTTAAAAACTACTGTTATATGCTAAATGAACGCAATTAGAAAAATGAATATTTCAAACCATTTTCATGGTCTTAAACGTATATCATACCATGGACCTTGATTCCTCGCTACTACAGTATATAAACAATTTAAATATTATCTATAGAAAGGAACAAGTAATAAACAAGTTATTATCTCATCCTATTTTTTAAAAATATCATTAAAATAGCGTTTATTTTATATTTTTTATATCTATAAAGAAGAGGTAATGATTATCCCAAGTAAGAGTAAAATTGAAACTAATATTATAAATATTCATTAATGACATTGACCAAAGATTCTGATATAAATGACAAATCCTACAGATGAGGTATGATAAAATATATTAAGGAAAACAAACCTCTTCATGAAAATAAATTGTCCGAACATGTTACAAATGGCGTTATGGGGAATCTTAATATCCATAGCAATAACTTCTTTAAAGATTTTTGCATGGTATATTACTGGTTTTGTCTCATTGCTATCAGATGGTCTCGAATCCATCGTTAATATTATCACAGCAATTATATCTTTTTTTACAATAAAATATGCATCTCGCCCTGCTGATAAAACCCATCCTTTTGGACATCAAAAAGCAGAATATATTGCAGCCGTCGTAGAAGGGTTGCTGATGGTAAATATCGCATTGATAGCACTCTACGAATCTTGGAACAATTCTTATAGTCCCCTCTCTAACGATATTTCAATAGTAGGCTTGCTCATCAGCCTTACCGCTAGCACAATTAGTCTATTTTGGGGCAAATGGCTAATTTACTATGGAGAAAAAAAACATTCCGCTTCACTCAAAGCGAACGGAAAACATTTTATCTCAGATGTAATAATGTCCATAGGTGTTTTTTGTGGACTTTGCTTAACACTCATAACACAATATACTTCGCTAGATTCCATCATGGCAATTTTGATAGCTCTGAATATGTTGTATCAAGGATGGAAAGTAATATCATTTTCTATAAAAAATCTCATGGATGGCGCCGTCCAGCCAGAGTATTTAGAGAAAATAAAAAACATTATTGCACTCAACGCTTCTGGATCACTTGGAATCCATGATTTAAAAGTAAGACAGGCTGGCGCAACTTTTTTCATAAATTTTCACTTAGTAGTAGATTCAAATATGACGGTTTTAAACGCACATAAAATTTGCAATCACTTGGAAAAATCCATAGAAGAAGATATTAATCAAGCTATCATCACTATTCATATTGAACCTGAAAATGAACGGGTCCATGGAATTCACGTCCAATTATAGGGGGAGCAATGTCTGAAATCATATTAGATGGACTGTCGATTCTTGGAAGGAAAGCAAAAATTCACGATAATCCCAAAGAAGCTCCCCTAGAAAAGATTCCATCCAACCACAAAGATTGCAATTATGTTGTGAGGTTTACAATACCGGAGTTTACCTCACTATGTCCCGTTACTTCTCAGCCAGATTTCGCACATATAATCATAGACTATATACCCCAAAATTGGCTAATAGAATCAAAATCTCTTAAACTATTTACAACTTCTTTTCGTAATTATCCTTCTTTCCACGAAGATTGTTCTATTTATATTGCGAAGAGGTTAGTACAAGTCCTTGAACCAAAATGGTTGCGTATTGGTGCGTATTGGTATCCTAGAGGAGGCATGCCTATTGATATATTTTGGCAAACATCTTCTCCTCCAAAAGGCATATTCCTTCCCAATCAAGATGTTCCCCAATACCGTGGTCGAGGCTAGTTAAAAATAACTATTTCAGTCTCCTTCTTTTGCGACTCCACATTAAAAAATAGAGCTACTAATTTATTGAATTATAGCAGAATCACTTCTTTTACTCTGCACTTCTGGTGTACGAGATACTTTGTCCAAAACAGCATTAACGAATTTTGGCTCATCTCCGTAAAGAAAATCATGCGCTATGCAAACATATTCAGAGATAATGACCCTTACTGGAACAGAATGACATTCAATTAATTCAAATACACCCGCTCTCAAGATAGCACATAAAATCAAATCCAATCTAGAAAAGCTCCATTTCTCTGTCAGACAAGAGGAAATCAATGAATCAACAAGCTCTTTATTTTTGACAACACCATGCATGATGGTGTGAAACCACTCTAAATCAACTTGCGAATAAATATTGTCCTCATCTATATCCTTATCGGCACAAAATCGATGCATCTCATATTCAGAAATCACATCTACTAGACTACAACCAACTATATCAATTTGGTATAGTGCTTGTACCGCAGAAATCCTTGCTATCCCTCTTCGGAGAGCTAGCTTAACAGTTGTTTTATTATCTTGTATTGTCATGAAATCTATTGTTAAAAAAACCTTTTAATTCAATCATTGTGAGAACAGAACGAGCTGCACATCCCCCTCTATTTAAACAAGCAGAACTAACACGATCTAGGGCTTGTTTTTCGTTATCTACTACAACAATTCCATTCCCAATAGGCAAAGAATCCTTAATCGAAATATCTATAAGCCCACGTGTTACCGCCTGTGCTATAATATCACAGTGAGAAGTCTCTCCCCTCATTACAATGCCAAGAACGATAATTCCATTATACACTTGATAGGCAGTAGCATTCATTGCCATGCTAATAGCAGCTGGAATCTCTAAAACGCCTGGCGTTACCACCGAATCCCATTTCACATCCTTGTTGTTCAAAAAATTTACACAACCCTCAAGAAGCATTTTAGAAAGATTTTCATAGAAGCGTGCTTCTATAATCAAAACACGAGGAACCAAAACCGCCACTCACCAATACTCCACTACAATAAAAAAATCAGACAACCCCTCAACAAACCATCAAAATTTTACTATATTTTATTTAAAAGCAGTAAATGCACATAACCGAGAGATATACCGCATCATAGAATCAACTTCTATATTAATTAAATCACCTGTTTTATGCATACTCCAAGTTGTTTGTTCAATAGTATGGCGAATTAATAAAACATCAAAAAAATTATCCCCCACTAAATTCACTGTTAGAGATACTCCATTAAGGCATACAGATCCTTTAACCGCTATAAATTTCTCTAAGTTATGGGGAAGGCTGAGACGACAATATACAGAATCACCAAAAAAATCCATAAAAAGAATTTCTACCGTCCCATCAACATGACCAGAAACAAGATGTCCATCCAATTCATCACCTAATTTCATAGAACGTTCTAAATTAACAAAAGTACCTATCTCCCATGCAACCACATTGGTCAAACGATTAGTTTCTTCCCAAATCTCTACTTCATACCAATTGTTTACAGAGCTCTCGTCTGATAATTGCACAACTGTCAAACAAATACCCGCATGTGCTATAGAGCATCCAACTCTCATAGTGGAAGTATCATAGGATGTCATCAAACGCAACCGTAAGCCTTTGGCTATTGGCATGATAGCTATAATTTGTCCTATATCAGTAACGATTCCTGTAAACAAAAGTTTTTCCTTACATACTCAAAACAAACATCAGAACCAAAACCATCACGTCGAACACACATAAAATTATTTTCAATAAATTCCTCTTCCAAAGGAGAAGCAATACCACTTGTACCTATAATTTTCTGTGACTTATAAAGAATAATAGAATCAACGAATCCAGACATCATAAAAGAACGAGCTACCCTCGCCCCTCCTTCTACCAATAAAGAAGTAATACCACGATCTGCCAATATAGCTAATAACTTTTTCAAATCACGACAATTACAATGAACGATATCTACATTCTTTTTTTTTATAGAAAGAGCAAGATTACAATCATTTTTTTCAGTTACAATAATAACTGGCGCTAACGATGCTGTTTGCATAATCCTAGAAGAAAGAGATATTTTTAAATGTGGATCCAAAATGATACGAATAGGAGAACGATCTTTTAACCCATCTAATCTACAAGTTAATTCTGGATTATCAGATATTACCGTGCCTATACCAACAAGAATAGCATCTGACTGCGCTCTTAGTAAATGTACTTGCTTTCTTGAAATCAATCCCGTGATAGAAACATTACCACATCCAACTATCCCAATCATATTATCTTGTGATAATGCAAGCTTCAGAATTACATGAGAACGATTTTTTACTTGACGCGTTAAATAAGCTCCAAGAACTCTCTCTCCTTCTCTTTCTAATACCTTATCAACAACAATTCCTTTTTGTGACAACCACTGTAATCCACGCCCAGAAACTCGCACATCAGGATCAATAACACAGACAACAACACGACTTATTCCGGCTTCAACAATAAATTTTGCACAAGGAGGTGCTTGACCATAATGTGAACACGGCTCTAACGTGACATAAGCCGTTGCACCACGTGCTCTTTCTCCGGCTTCTTCAAGAGCTTGAGTTTCAGCATGAGGACGTCCTCCATAAGCAGTGACACCCCTTCCAACAATAATACCATCCTTTACGATCAAACAAGCAACAGATGGATTAGTCCCTGTCAATCCTGTCCCCCAACAAGAAAATCGTAACGCAACAGACATAAACCTTTCATCAAGAGAAGATAGGGACACTATATAAGTTCCTATAGTATAAAAAACAACTACTTGACTTCCGAACAAGCAAAATCATAGGTAGGGAAAAGAGAAATAAACTCTTTAACCTTATGAAGAACAGATAATTCTACTGAATGATTCAGTTCGCCGGACGAAAATCCATCAAGAGCTTCTGCAATCAACTCACCTATATATTCAAAATCTTTTTCTTTGAATCCTCTCGTTGTACCAGATGGCGTACCCAAACGAATACCAGAAGTGACAAATGGACTTTCTGGATCAAATGGAACACTGTTTTTATTACAAGTAATAGAAACCCGTCCAAGAATACTTTCAGCATTTTTACCTGTCATCTTCTTCGTACGCAAATCTACTAACATAAGGTGGTTATCCGTACCACCAGAAACAATATCAAATCCTAAAACTTGCATTTTCTTTGCAAGAGCTTGAGAGTTCAGCGTAATCTGCTTAGCATAATCTTTAAATCCAGGGCTTAAAGCTTCACCAAACGCAACTGCTTTAGCCGCAATAGAATGCATGAACGGACCTCCCTGTAATCCTGGGAAAACCGCACTATTAATCTTTTTAGCTAATTCTGCGTGATTAGTCATCACCAATCCACCACGTGGGCCTCTTAAAGACTTGTGTGTTGTCGTCGTAACTATATGACAATGTGGAACAGGAGATGGATGTTGCCCTCCTACAACAAGTCCGGAAACATGCGATATATCAGCCATAAGATATGCACCGACAGAATCGGCAATCGAACGAAAATGTTCCCAGTCCCAAAAGCGAGAATAGGCTGTTCCACCTACTATAATCAGCTTAGGCTTATGCGAAAAAGCCAAGCTTTTAACTTCATCCATGTCAAGCAAACCATCTGCTTCTCTAACATTATAAGGAATGGATTTAAACCACTTTCCAGACATGTTCACCGGCGATCCATGGGTTAGATGTCCCCCTGAATTCAAACTCAAACCCATGAAACTATCACCAGGTTGCATTAATGCCAAAAAAACTGCCTGATTCATCTGAGATCCAGAATGAGGTTGAACGTTAACAAAATTAACATCGAATAACTTTTTCGCCCGCTCAATCGCAATATCTTCAATATAATCGACATACTGACAGCCACCGTAATAACGATTGCCAGGATATCCTTCAGCATATTTATTGGTAAGAATAGATCCTTGTGCTTCTAAAACAGCGCGCGAAACCATATTTTCAGAAGCAATAAGCTGTATCTCATGATTCTGTCTACTCGCTTCTTTCCCAATAAGAGAAAAAATATCCGGATCAGATTCTGCCAAAGATTGATTAAAAAAATTATTTTTACACATTACAACCATGATACAATTCCTAATATCCCAATTTATAGAGCTTAGTACTCAAATTATCAGTTAAACGCACACACACATCCTCCGACAATAAATCTTCAAGTGGAATTTACAGGATACTTTCCTGGAAGAGGAATAGAATCGATGTAGACATTATCTAATCCATAAACATCATCCCGAAATTGAACAACTAAATCCTTTGTCGACCAAGCTGATATATAAACAAAATGTATCAGGACCTCCTTATCAAGCTTAACGGGAGTAGTTTTACGCGTTTTTATCACTTCTTCAATATCATGTCGTGACCAACCAGGCATGTTTTTAAGAAGCCATACGTTTAAATCGATTATATTTTTTACACGAACACACCCTGAGGTTTCAAAGCGTGCAGTTTGACTAAACAAAAAAGGTTCTGGAGTATCATGCATATAAGAGTTATTTTGACTATAGAATTCAATCTTAGTCGAAGCCATTGCATTATTCTTCCCAGAATCCTGCCGAAAAATGAAATGAGGAAGATCCGCACTATTCCAATCCACATCTTCTGGAAGAACTTCTTTCCCCTTATCATTTATTATATGGATATTGCTCTCTTTCAAATATTCAGGAGATTCCCGCACTAACTCCACCAAATCTTTCTTAATAATAGAGCGTGGAATAACCCAATATGGATTTAACATAATACGATCTATTTTAGAATGCAGAATAGGAGTCTGACGATCAATTCTTCCAACTATAGCGACACTACGTAATGCCACCTTATCATTTTCAACAGCTTCCATCGACGCAGAAGGAATATTAATTAACACATAACGACTACCCATCTTTCTTTTTAAAAGATTGCTAATGCGCAAAAGATTTACACGCAATTGTCTAAGTCTCAGATCCGCAGGAACGTTGATAGCCTTGAGAGTTGCTATATCAACAACTCCATCAGGAAATAGCCCATGCCTAGCTTGAAAAAATTTTACCGCAGATTCAACATATGAATCAAATACCGAAGAAAATCCTTTTGAAGAATCAAGATCACCTGAAATTATTAATCTTTCGCGTAATTTCTGTACTAAAACACTAGAATCACCTAAACGCAAAGGACGATTTGCCAATTGTTGCCAGCCACCCCTGCTAACTATATCTTGATAAAATACAATCGCCTTTTCAGTATTGGTAATTGTTTCATTACTAACAATTGCAGCATATGAATCAATCCCAATATCCGGACGAGAAAGCAACGTATCAAAACGATTATCCACATTAGCATGATACGATTCTTTAGTAATTTCATCTAATATATCAGCACGAACAGGATATTTCACAAGAAATAAACCCATAAGTAATATTAAATAAGTAAAAAAACGATGTACAACATTAATTATTTTTAAATAACTAATCATATTCCCTTCCCTATACAAGCCTTGTAACTAGAACATTATGCGAAAATAATATTACATATTTGCAACAATAACATAAAATAAAATAAAATCGCGAACATAATTATAAATACAAAGCAAACTACGGAATATTATGCATGGAAAGGGAAAATTGCTAACTTAAGCAATAAATACCTAATCAATTATTCTCATAAATTATATCTCTATTTGTCAAAGACGATATGCAATTTGATCTCCCCAAAAACGATTTAAACGCTGTAATAGTTTGTTCATTTCAATAAAGTCATCAACAGACAATCCTCCTACTTTATCAATCGACTCTATATGACGTTGATAGAGCTTAGAAATAGTTTCTGCCACCTCTTTCCCCGATGGAGTGAGACTAATCCGAATCGACCTCTTATCAATATGTGATCTTTGGCACTTAATGAAGTCAAGATCTATCATTTTCTTTAAATTATAGGATACATTAGACCCCAAATAGTATCCTCTCGAACGCAATTCACCAGCAGTTAATTCAAGGTCACCAATATTAAAAAGTAAAAGAGCTTGTACAGCATTGACATCACTGCGACCCTGCCTCTCAAATTCGTCTCTTGTAACATCCAAAAGACCTCTGTGTAAACGTTCAACTAAACGCAAACATTCCACATATAAAGAGGATATATTATTTTCCATATTACCATCTGTTTTTAAAATTATTTTTGATCCTATATTATTTTTCATAAATATGCCTCTTTGGTTTTAAAAATCATAGTTCTCGGAACCATGTAAAGAGAGATATTAACGCATAACTATTCAAGTTCTAATTAAAACTCAGCCTTAATTCCTCGTTATCAAATATAATATTTATATTATTAATATGAATTTTATTCCTACATACCAAAATGTTATAAATGTTACATGTTAAAAATACACATTTACTTTTAATATATTAAAATTAATATATCAAAATAAATATTTGTCAAAAAAAATCGCTCATTCCCATCATCTGGTTTTTAAATTTTTAAATGTTAATCTGGACAAATAACAAAATGAGCAGAGTCAAAAAACCACATTCTAAGATCGCTTAAAAACATACAATGAGCCATCCTTACACTCCAAAAATTAGTATTAACAGTATATTTTAATTTGATATTTTTAACTTTTCTCTTTATATTTTATATGATACTCCTTGATTAAATAGTACGAGAGGACAAGCATTTGTGCGATGCCAAATACAATGAGTCATAATATATGCTGCCATAAACGTATGAGACGCAATCGTAAAGCCATCTGGATACGAGAACTTGTTCGTGAACATCAGCTGTCCGTTAATGATCTCATCTTCCCTATGTTTTTAACTTCTGGGAAAAATATAATAGAACCAATAGACTCTATGCCTGGCATTAGTCGTATGAGCATTGATATGGCAGTAGAAAAAATAAAACAGGCTGCCGATTTAGGAATACCCGCTATTGCCATATTCCCTAACATACCAATAGACTTACGCGACAATACAGGATCACATATTATTGATCCTCATAATCTTATTAATGAAGGTATTCATGCTATTAAAAAAAATATTCCTGATATAGGTGTCATCACAGATGTTGCCTTAGATCCTTTTACTATACATGGGCATGATGGCATATTACGCAATGGTCAAATTATTAATGATGAAACCGTAGAGATCATCTCACAGGCAGCAGTAATACAAGCAGATGCAGGTGCGGATATCATTGCTCCATCAGAAATGATGGATGGACGCGTGCGCGAAATTAGAAAAAGACTTGATGATAAAGGACATATAAACGTTTGTATTATGCCTTATGCTGTCAAATTTAACTCTTCCTTCTATGGACCATATCGCGATGCAATTTCTACACGAGGACTTTTGAAAGAGGATAAGAAAACTTATTATCTTGATCCTGCTAACGCACAAGAAGCAATTCGTGAAGCCTCTATGGATATTCAAGAAGGCGCCGATATGCTTTTAATAAAGCCAGGATTGCCTTATCTAGATATCTGCTTTCGTATCAAAGAAAAATTCGGATTACCTACTTTTGCTTATCAAGTATCAGGTGAATACGCTATGATCAAAGCCGCTTCTATCCAAGGATGGATCGATCAAAATGACGCAATGATGGAAAGTCTGTTATCTTTTAAACGCGCAGGATGCGACGGTATCTTTACTTATTTCGCAATGGAAGCAGCTCATATTCTTAATCATTCTTAATTGCAACATCAGATTAAAATACCAAAAACAATCAGTTCACGATTACAATAGCGCGCGTAATATCTAAAACATCCGCCCTACAAAAATCTTGTTTTTAAAAAATATCCCAAGAAAAAATCAATAACATTATTTACTAAAAAAATTACCTGAACGGGGGAATCCTTTCGGAACTAGAGATCCTGCCCCTCCACGCTTACCCAACCATCTTATCAAATCATCTTTGGATCGATTAAAAGAACGCCCCGCACTATCTACCCAGGTGAGCCCTTCACTTATATTAAAACATACAACATCAGAAACACCACCATCTTTATATGATTGCAGACGCACACCTTTTCCTCGATTCATTTCAGGAATCTGATCTATTGGAAATATCAAAAGCTTACGATTTTCTCCAACCACAGCAACATTATCACCAATTACTTTGACAACTAACTTCATTGAATCTCCAGAAGAAACCTTGAAAAATTGTTTGCCTTTACGAGTATTGGGAATAATCTGCGATTCCTGTACTATAAAAGCGTTGCCCTTATTGGATACAAACAATAATTTACATGTCGGATCCTGAACAAATGCAGCCATGATGTCTTGATTATGGTTAATATCAATTAAAAGCTGTATCGCTTCTCCATGACCACGTCCACTCAATAAATTTCCAACAGGAAGGGTATATGCTCTTCCATCAGTTGAGAAAAGCAATATTCTTTCGGTAGTATAAGCATGGAATGCTATTTTTAAACCATCACCTTCTTTGAAATTAAGGGCAGATAAATCTATAGAATGTCCTTTTAAAGATCGAATCCAACCTCTTTTAGAAATCACGACCGTTACTGGTTCTTTTTCAATCATAGCTTGTTGCACTGCTACTTTATCAGTTTTCAATGCCTCACAAAATACTGTGCGTCTTCTACCCAAATCCGTTGATTTAGAAAAAATCTCTTTCACCTCACGAATCTCGCAAGCTATTTGATCCCATTGTTTTTTTTCTGAGTTCAACAATAAATTAAGATTGTCTTTTTCAAGAAGCAAATTATCTAATTCCGATTTTATCTGATATTCTTCTAACTTACGTAACGAACGCAATCTCAAATTGAGGATAGCATCAGCTTGATTCTCCGTAAGAGAAAAACGTGATATCATCACCGATTTTGGCTTATCTTCATTTCTAATAATAGCAATGATCTCATCAATATTCAGATATGCAATTGAGAGACCTTTCAATACTTCTACTCGACGATCAATCGCTTGCATACGAAAAGATGATCTCCGCAAAAGAACTTCCCGGCGATGTACAAGCCATTCTTTTAATACCCCATCAAGTGACATAACTTGAGGAACGCGACCCATTGAAAGAACATTCATATTCAATGGAAATCGTGTTTCCAAATCACTTAATACAAACATTGATTCCATCAATAAATCTGGATCTACTGAACGATTTTTAGGAAACAATACAATTCGTATATCTTCAGCTGATTCATCACGAATATCCTCTAACAGAGGGATTCTCTTCGTCATAATGAGATCAGCAATTTTTTCAATTAATCGTGATTTTTGAACTTGATAAGGTATCTCACTAACCACAATACACCATGAACCACGCCCAAGGTCTTCAACGCACCACTTTGCACGGACTCGGAATCCCCCTCGTCCTGAACGATAGGATTCAAAAATGCTTTCCCGACTTTCAACAATGATACCACCCGTTGGAAAATCAGGTCCAATAATATGCTCAAGCAACTTTTCTAGCGAAGATTCTGGATCATTAATCAATATGAGAGCCGCTTCACAAATTTCTTCAACATTATGTGAAGGAATAGAGGTCGCCATCCCAACAGCAATGCCAGACGAACCATTAGCTAAAAGATTGGGGAACTTGCCTGGGAAAACAACCGGTTCAGAATCTTCTTCATTATATGTATCACGAAAATCAACCGCATTTTCATCTACTCCCTGCAAGATCAAGTCAGCGACTTGAGTCATACGTGCCTCTGTATAACGATAAGCTGCCGCACTATCACCATCAATATTACCAAAATTACCCTGTCCCCTAATAAGCGGATACCTTTGAACAAAAGATTGGGCCAGACGTACTAACGAATCATAAACCGATTGATCTCCATGCGGATGCAACTTACCTATCACTTCGCCAACAATACGAGCACTCTTTTTAAAAGCAGCATTGAAATCCAAACCCATTTCACTCATTGCATGGATAATACGTCTATGTACGGGCTTAAACCCATCCCTAGAATCTGGAATTGCGCGCTCCTTAATTGTAGATAGCGCATAGGCAAGATATCTCTCTTCAAGAGCTGATTTTAAAGAAACAGAGTTAAAATTCTCTTCAACCAAATCATCTGAATTAGGTGTTTTATCAGAGCCCATAGACCTCATCCATCATAGAAAAATACCTCAATCAATCCCCCTAAAAGTTATCTATTCTCATATATTTTTTAACACTGACTGTGTGACACGCAATTACTTATTTCTAACAAAAGATATATATGCGCAATATTGTTTCTTAAAATCAGAAAAAACAAAAAACAACGCATCTTTCAAAAAACAATGAAATGTTCAATAGAAAAACACTAACCTCTAATGCTCGTTACAACAACACCTTTCCATTTTAATCTCTCTTAGCTCTTTCCTCTAAAGGCACATAATCACGCTTCACAGATCCTGTATAAAGTTGACGAGGACGACCTATTCGACGAGATGGATCCATTATCATTTCTTTCCACTGCGCAACCCAACCTGCCGTACGAGCCAATGCAAATAATGCCGTGAATAAATTGGTTGGAAAGCCTAAAGATTTTAATGTTATCCCAGAGTAAAAATCAACATTCGGATAGAGTTTTCGCTCAATAAAGTACTCATCGCTAAGAGCAATTTTTTCTAATTCAATTGCAACTTGTGCTATTGGGTCATTGATATTCCCTGTGGCCTCCAATACTTCATACATGGTCTCTCGCATAATGCGACATCTAGGATCATAATTTTTATAGATACGATGCCCAAAACCCATAATCCGAAATGAATCATTTTTATCTTTAGCGCGCATTATATACTGAGGAATACGTTCGGGAGAACCAATCTCCTTCAACATATTAAGCGCTTCTTCATTCGCTCCACCATGTGCACGCCCTCCAAGACAAGCTATACCAGCAGCAATGCATGCAAAAGGATCTGCCCCAGAAGAGCCCGCTAAACGCACCGTAGATGTAGAGGCATTTTGTTCGTGATCAGCATGCAAGATAAATATACGATCCATAGCACGGGCTAGCAAAGGATTAACATGATATTCTTCACAAGGAACCGAAAAACACATGTGTAAAAAATTCGACGCATAATCAAGATTGTTTTTTGGAAATACAAAGGGCTGCCCTATAGAATGCTTATAAATCATTGCAACTATAGTGGATATTTTGGCAATCATCCGCAAGGATACAGTCACACATTGCTCAAGATCTTGAACATCGGAGGGACTGTAATAAAAAGCCGACAAAGCACCTACCGCACTAACCAACATGGCCACAGGATGTGCATTACTTGGAAATCCTGTAAAAAAACGAGACATATTCTCATTTAATAAAGTGTGCCTTGAGATTTTATAATCAAAGTCCTTTTTTTGTTCTGCGTCGGGAAGCTCTCCATGTAACAATAAGTAACAAACTTCTAAAAAATCACTCTTCTCTGACAACTGTTCAATCGGATAACCGCGATACAACAATGTTCCATTATTACCGTCAATAAAAGTTATTTTCGATTCACAAGAGGCTGTGGCAGAAAAAGCAGGATCATACGTAAAAATCCCACTCTTATTAAGAGACGATATATCTATCACAGAAGAGCCGAGACTACCTCTCCTTATAAGCAGATCCATCTGCTCATTTTCTAAATAGAGTTTTGCAAATTTATCCATCATAAACAACTTTCCTCAAAATAATCTTATGTCGTATTTAAAAGCGAAATTAATAATCAAAATACCTAGTATCCGAATACACAAAATTGTGTATGCTACATAATAGAAATGTTCTTAATATAAATACTAAAATATTATTTCAATCTTATAAAAATAACTTCGAGACAACCTATCTTCCATAAACCAATCAATCATATGCTTCAAAAAAAAATTTTTAATAATTTTCATTATACTATACAACATTTAAAGCACCTTATACAACTAGAACAAGAATATGGACGTTTCTTCTTATTTATTCCTGTTTTTATGGCATTTGGAGCAACATTTTGGTTTACAAAAAAAACAGAAATACCCACTTGGGTAATTGTATTTAGTTGCATTATTACAACTCTCATATCACTCAAAATTCGATATTCGCACCCTAATACATTTCTTATAGCAAGCATCCTGACATATTTTCTAACAGGAATGACCCTTGCTGTTATTGAAACTCTACGCAATCCTACTATCATGCTTTCTCACCCTATTACAACTACTTTACGTGGAATAGTAAAATGGCGTGAACCTATGCAAGATGGAAAATGGCGTTATCTAGTTAAAATCCTTGAAACAAATCATTATCATTCAGAATTGTTGTCTCAACAGGTAATGTTATCCGTCACTAAAAAACATGACCCCTTTCCTTCTGGAAACATAATAGAAGGAACCGCAAGACTATCCCCTCCATCTGGACCTGCCCTCCCGGGGCTTTTTGACATTAGTTTTTTTTCTTATTATAAGGGCATTGGTGCTGTTGGCTATTTCTATTCCACTCCAAGAACAATACCTTTCTCTGATTCACATAATAATTGGAAACAATTTTTAATCACACCACAATCTTTTTTGTATGATATTCGAGCAAAAATAGGAATATACATTCGCACAAAACTTTCCGGCGATATCGGTGCTCTTGCTGCGGCTCTAATAACCGATGAACGCCGAGCCATATCTAGCGAAACTATAGAATCTCTTCGCAAATCTGGATTGGCGCATATAATAGCCATTTCCGGAATCAATATGACAATAGCGGCGGGTCTTTTTTTTTTCGGCATGCGCTCAATCCTTGCTTGCTTTCCAATTTTTGCAGAAAGATTTTCAATCAAGAAAATATCATCTTTCGGCGCTCTTTTAACAGTAACTACTTATTTTTTAATATCGGGGGCGAGTATCTCTGCTCAAAGAGCCTATTTTATGACCGTAATAATTCTATTTTCTTACTTATTTGACGCATATTTCATCGGATTACGTAGTATAGCAGTAACCGCCATTTTCATGATTTGCATTGCTCCCTCAGAAGTAATGGGACCTAGTTTTCAAATGTCTTTTGCAACAACCGCCGCTCTCATAGCAAGCGGATCTATCTGGCAAAACGAAATTATCCTCACCCTTTACTCAAAATGATGCCCGATCAAGGAATCATTCTGACTGCAATAATCCATTTTTTTAAAGTGATTTTTCTCACATCGTTAGTAGGAAGCGTTGCGGCTTCAATTTTTTTAATCAAACATTTTCACTGCATACCTATATACGGTTTAATCGCAAATATTCTTGCGATACCAATCCTATCATTTGTTGTTATGCCAGCAGGGCTTATAGCAGCCTTATTAATGATTTTTTCTTTAGATGATATCCCCTTACATGTGATGGGCTGGGGAATTAATATCATTATTCACATTGCACATACAATTTCAAAAATAGGCAATGAATTCTGCATAGGAAGAATATCCCAAACTTTATTCATTAGCATAGTCATTGGATTTCTATTATTAGCGTTTCTCAAAACAAATATTCGCCATATTGGAACTGCAATTATCGGGATTGCAATAGCCATTCTCTTTATTTATCCCTATCCCCCTCTCCCTGACCTTCTCATATCCGAAGATGGAAAACTTGTTGCATTTGTGAACAAAAACACTCTTATGTCCAATTATGTAAATCCTCCACCTTTTATATTTTCTCAATGGAAATCAGCCTTAGTAACTCCATTCCACGAAGCACCTCAGGTACAAAAAGAAGATATCCATAACATAAGTCAATCTACCTTAAAAGAAATCCTTCAATCAATGCAGCCAGGAAAATTTATCTGCATCAACAAATCACTTTGCATCGGATACCATAAAAGTGGCATCATTGTGGGCGCTCTTAAAAAGAAAGAAGCAATCCGCCTAGCTTGCCAATTATCCGATATTCTCATAACGACAATAAGGGATATAAATACTAAATTATGCAATGTTTCTCTCTTAATTTCACCAGAAATGTTAAATAAGAATGGATCTTTAGAAATAACAATAATTCCACCGTCTAATAACAATGATAGAGTGAAATTTATTATTCAAAGAACAATAGAAAATATCAAACTTCCATGGACTAAGAATAGAATAGACAGTTTATTTTGAATTTTAAAAGTCAAAACTATGATAGATTATAATAGAATTTTTTCTACGAATAGTAGTGACGTATTAATCCTACTAATTTTCCTTGAATTTTTACACTATTCAAGGGGAATATCCGTGTTTTATATGCAGGATGAGCGGATTCTAAAGCGATAGAATCACCTTTTTGTCGGAATCTCTTAAGAGTAGCATTTTTATCATCTAAAAATGCCAAAACTATATCTCCCGGATCAGCAGATTTACTACTACACATCACGACGATGTCTCTTTGTAAAATACCAACTCCAATCATCGAATCATCTTCCATTTCAAAAGCATAATGCTTTCCTTCCCTCAACATTGTCGAAGGAACAAGAATATCACGCATCCTTTTTTGAACAGAAGAAATAGATACTTCTGCCGCTATACAGCCCATAAAGGGCACCGGTGAATAACAAAATTTCTCTTTTCCCCTTTCCCCACCTACGCCAGAATCTTGCGTAGATCGTTCAGATAATTTCAAATTTTCTGGAATTTTAACAATCTTCAAGGCACGAGCTCGTTTAGGAATTCTGCGAATAAAACCTCGATCTTCCAAAGAAAGGACAAGACGATATATTCCAGACTTAGAAGCAATGCTCAAAGCTTTTTTCATTTCATCAAAAGACGGAGAAAGACCTGTAGCTTCAAAATATTCTTGAATAAAATCCAAAAGCTCTTTTTGCTTAAGCGTCAACATTTTAAGGATTTCTCCTCAAGCGAATATCCACATGGCATATACTGAAAAAACACAATACTAACAACAAAACTCAAATACCCCCTACTTTTCCCCCATTTAAGAATATATCGTGTTGAAAGAAAAAAGATAGCCACCTTTTACTAATTCTATTTTATACAAAGGATTGTACACTCCTTATATATTCTTTAATTTACACAATGCACGGTAAAAATTAAGATCAATAGGAAGAACATGACACATACTAACCTAGAAATTCAACTTGGACATGGTAAAAAACAGGTCACATTTTCTAATCAAAAACGTCTTGTACTCATTGCTGGACCATGTCAAATAGAAAGCCGCGAACATGCTTTTATGATGGCAGAAAAACTGTATGCAATTTGTCAATCTCTCAACATAGGATTGGTATATAAATCTTCGTTTGATAAAGCCAATCGCAGTTCGCTGGCAGGAAAACGCGGCATAGGGCTTGAAAAAGGACGAGAAATTTTTCTGGATTTGAAAAAAAAATATGGCTTTCCTATACTCACAGATGTTCATACTGAGCAACAATGTAAAGCCATAGCAGATAGCGTTGATATTTTGCAAATTCCCGCCTTCCTTTGTCGCCAAACTGATTTATTGATAGCGGCAGCTCAAACAGGACGTGTCATTAACGTCAAGAAAGGACAATTTTTATCTCCTTGGGAAATGCATAATGTTCTACAAAAACTCCATGCCAATGGAGCAATGGACGTGCTTTTTTGTGAGCGTGGAACTTCTTTCGGCTATAATAACCTAGTTACTGATATGCGTTCTTTTCCTATCATGGCATCCATGGGAGTGCCTGTCATTTTTGATGCTAGCCATTCCGTTCAACAACCTGGAATACGTGGAAATTGTTCCGGAGGAGAAAGAGAATTCATCGCCCCCCTTGCAAAAGCTGCGGTTGCTATAGGAATTGCTGGAATATTTTTAGAAACACATCAAGATCCTGACAATGCCCCATCCGATGGCCCAAATATGATCAACATAGACGATCTTCCAAAACTATTATCCCAATTGCTTTCTATCGACAAAGTTATAAAATCACTATAGAATCGATCGGATACAACCATAGTCCAAATATGACAACATTATTCTAGGATCAATTGGAAGAAGACATTATGTTCATTAACAATATTATCGCCCGCGAAGTTATTGATAGCCGAGGAAACCCAACTGTTGAAGTAGATGTCTATCTTGAAGATGGAAGTTCAGGCCATGCTATTGTGCCATCCGGCGCATCTACTGGTATTCATGAAGCTTTTGAACTGCGAGACAAAGAAAAACGCTACTTTGGTAAAGGGGTCCTTAAAGCTGTTGAATTCGTTAATAATGAAATTCGCGCGGCATTGCTAGGGTATGATGCTAGGAACCAACTTCTCATTGATAGAATAATGATTGATCTTGACGGTACCCCCAATAAATCTCGTCTTGGAGCCAATGCTATCCTCGGCGTGTCTCTTGCTGTATCTAAAGCCGCCGCACAAACCTCTAACTTGCCTTTATACCAGTATTGGGGCGGTTGTAATGCCCACGTTCTCCCAGTCCCCCTAAT
Organism: Candidatus Liberibacter solanacearum CLso-ZC1; assembly: GCF_000183665.1. NCBI lineage: Bacteria > Pseudomonadati > Pseudomonadota > Alphaproteobacteria > Hyphomicrobiales > Rhizobiaceae > Liberibacter > Candidatus Liberibacter solanacearum. Next base: position 506,119 of record NC_014774.1, on the reverse strand, counting down.
GAATATTCTTAATGGCGGTCTCCATGCCGATAATACTCTTGATTTTCAAGAATTTATGATTCTCCCTGTAGGGGCGGAAAACATACGTGAAGCTATTCGCATGGGAGCAGAAGTATTCCATACCCTAAAACAAGAATTAAAATCACAAGGATATAGCACCGATATAGGAGATGAAGGAGGATTTTCTCCCAAGCTCAAAACTGCTGATTCTGCGCTTGATTTAATCGTTCATTCTATAGAAAAAGCAGGCTATATTGCAGGGAAAGATTTATTTATTGCTCTTGACTGTGCCGCAACTACATTTTTTAAAGACGGTAAATATATCTTAGAGGGTGAAAATTTAGAATTGCAACCAAATGAGATGGTTGATTATCTTGCCAATCTTGTTAAGCGTTATCCTATCTATTCTATAGAAGATGGCATGTCGGAAGATGATTGGCATGGATGGAAAATTCTGACTGATAAGATAGGAACACATTGCCAACTAGTGGGGGACGACTTATTTGTTACGAATCCTGCGCGTTTACATAAAGGAATAGAATCAGGAATTGCAAATTCAATACTCATTAAACCCAATCAAATTGGTTCCGTTTCTGAAACGCTCAATACGATAGAAAAAGCACATATGGCGGGATATCCGAGCATTATTTCTCATCGATCAGGAGAAACAGAAGATCATACAATAGCAGATTTAGCGGTAGCAACCAATTGCGGGCAAATTAAAGCTGGGTCTCTGGCGCGATCAGATAGGCTTGCAAAGTACAATCAATTAATTCGCATTGAAGAAAATCTTGGAAAGCAAGCAAAATTTGCTGGATACTCTATTCTCACTCAACAATAAATACACCATCAAACACAGATGTTTGGTTGACATGAAGATTTTATGACGCATTCATATATAAACTACTGTGAAGAGTGTATCTTATTTCAAGAAGGCGTTTTATTGCAAAGTTTTTAGATATGTGGACAAGACATTATAAAAAGGGTAAATTTTTCCGAATAGTTTTTCGAGTTATAGCTTTTTTTTCCGTAATTTATTTTATTAATCATGCTATAAAAGATGATTGCGGTTTGGAAGAAACAAAATCCTTGGAAAAATCTCTCATTGAACGAGAGCGATTTCTTTTCGAATTACAAGAAGTTCGCTCTAAACTAGAACGTAAAGTAAAACTAATGAGCGATGGGTCTTTAGAGAAAGATCTCTTAGATGAAAAGGCACGTTACAATCTAAATTTATCTCGTAGTGATGAAATTATTTTGTTCTATCCTAATTTTTAGATATAATTATGTCTCCTACTTATGTTAAAAAAAGTATTTTATGCTTAACTTTGTGCGAATTAACGATGTTATTTTATTGGTATGAGGTATATTCTAAAAAAAAATTAAGTTTACTATGATTTATGTAGGCAAAAACAAGACGTGACGTTGGAAATATAAAATGGCTCTTAACACATCTATATCCGGTAAAGAAAATGGAATATCTTCAGTAGATCATATGGATATTTCTTTTTTTAAAGAATTTAAAGTTTCTGAATTTGATAAAACGCAAGAATTGTCGGCTTATCAAAAAATGTTGTTAATTCGTCGTTTTGAGGAAAAAACAGGGCAATTATACGGTATGGGTTTGATAGGAGGATTTTGCCACCTCTGTATTGGTCAAGAGGCAGTTATCATTGGGATGAAAATGGCTATGGCTGAAGGCGATCAAATGATTACAGCCTATAGAGATCATGGACATATTCTTTCTTGTGGGGTAGAAGCATCAAAAGTCATGGCAGAATTGACTGGTCGCCAGGGTGGTATATCAAAGGGCAAGGGTGGATCTATGCATATGTTTTCTACCGAAAACGGATTTTACGGAGGACATGGGATTGTAGGAGCGCAAGTTTCCCTCGGAACAGGAATTGCGTTTGCAAATAAATATCGCAAATCTGATAAAGTGTGTGTTGTTTGTTTGGGAGATGGTGCCGCAAATCAAGGACAAGTTTATGAAAGCTTTAATATGGCCGAACTGTGGAAGCTCGGTGTAATTTATGTAATCGAAAACAATCAATATGCCATGGGAACTTCTGTAGCTAGAGCATCTGCACAACCTAATTTGTCAAAGAGAGGCATATCCTTTAATATACCAGGTATACAAGTCGACGGCATGGACGTGCGATCTGTTAAAGCCGCAATCGAAAAAGCAACTGCATATTGTCGTGCTAACAAGGGTCCAATTATACTAGAAATGCTAACTTACCGTTATAGAGGTCATTCTATGTCTGATCCAGCAACTTACCGCACTCGTGATGAAGTAAATGACATGCGTACCAACCATGATCCAATTGAGCAAGTTCGTGAACGATTGTTACAAAAAAAATGGGCTAGTGAAAGTGACTTAAAAGCAATAGAAATGAGTGTCCGTAAAATTGTAAATGATAGTGTAGAATTTGCCCAATCTGATGAAGAGCCCAATTCTTCGGAGCTTTACTCAGATATTCTGATCTGATCGGGAGTAAATAAAAATGCCGATTTTAATAACAATGCCTTCTCTTTCTCCCACAATGACGGAAGGGAATATCGCTGAGTGGAAAAAAAATGAAGGAGACCCTATCAAACAGGGGGATATCATTTGTGAGGTCGAAACTGATAAAGCAGTTATGGAAGTTGAGTCCATAGACGAGGGATTTCTTGGAAAGATATTTTTTCCAAAAGGTTCGCAGAACGTAAAGGTCAACACTCCTATTGCCGCCATTCTCCAAGAGGGCGAAACTGTTGCAGATATTGAAAAAATCCTATCAAAACAGTCAGATTCTATTACGATATCTAAAAAAATCGAACGCTCAGTACCATCCGTTCCCATCAAAAAAGATGATACTATTAATTATCAAGTCTCTCAGAAAAATACTAAAGATTCTTCAAATACACTTGAATCATATGAAAATATCCCGACAGTTTCTATGACTGTACGAGAGGCATTGCGTGATGCTATGGCGGAAGAAATGCGTCACGACAAAGATGTATTTGTCATGGGCGAAGAAGTAGCTGAATATCAGGGGGCTTATAAAGTAACCCAGGGGCTTTTACAAGAATTTGGCTCTGAAAGAATTATTGACACACCTATTACTGAGCATGGATTTACAGGTATTGGAATCGGAGCAAGCCTTGCAGGCTTAAAACCAATTGTAGAATTTATGACGTTTAATTTTGCGATGCAAGCAATCGATCAAATTATTAATTCAGCGGCTAAAACTCGCTACATGTCTGGTGGACAAATCACAACTTCCATTGTATTTCGTGGTCCTAATGGAGCTGCAGCACGCGTTGGGGCGCAACATTCTCAATGTTATGCTGCTTGGTATAGTCATATTCCAGGCTTAAAGGTTATCATGCCATATACGGCATCTGATGCTAAAGGGCTTCTGAAAGCAGCTATTCGTGATCCTAATCCTGTTATTTTTCTCGAAAATGAGATTCTCTATGGCTCCAGTTTCGAAGTTCCTGTGGCGGATAATTTTATAATTCCAATTGGTAAGGCGCGCATCCATCGTCCAGGGAATGATGTTACTTTAGTCTCTTTTGGCATTGGAATGACATATGCCCTCAAAGCAATGACTGAATTAAAAGAAATTGGCATAGATGTAGAGCTGATTGATCTTCGTACTCTCCGCCCAATAGATTGGCAAACAATATTTGAATCAGTGAAAAAAACAGGGAGACTGGTAACCGTTGAAGAGGGCTATCCTCAATCATCGGTTGGCTCTGAAATCGCTAATCGCGTACAAAGAGAGGTTTTTGATTATCTTGATGCCCCTATACTGACAATTACAGGTAAGGATGTTCCAATGCCGTATGCTTCAAATCTTGAAAAACTCGCTCTTCCTAATGTGGACGAAATCATTGAATCTATTGAATCTGTTTGTTACAAACGAAAAGCGAAAGTCTAATTATGATAAATACAATAACTATGCCTTCTTTATCCCCAACTATGAAAACAGGTAAATTGGCAAAATGGCTGGTAAAAAAGGGCGATAAAATATATCCAGGAGATATTATCTGTGAAATTGAAACAGATAAAGCAATCATGGAGTTTGAATCTGTAGATGAAGGAGTCGTGCACGAAATCCTTACCTCAGAAGGAACTGAAAACATTAAGGTGAATAGTCCTATATTGAATATTTTGATAGATTGTGATGGGGGCGCTCCTGCTCCTATTTTGCCAGAAAAAAATTTCGTCGAAATAGAAAAAGAATCCTCTGATCCCGCTATCTCTTCTTTTGCCCCCACAGAAAAAAAAGTATGCGGACAAGACTTTCCCGCCTCTTCACCTCTTGCGCGTCGTCTTGCAAAAGAAAACGGCATTGACCTTTCATCGGTCTCCGGTTCTGGGCCACGCGGTCGCATAGTTAAAAATGATATTGAACAGCTTATTTTACACAATACAGGCGTCAAACATGCATCAACCGCACAATCTGCAAGTATAGAATCGATGAATTCATCTGTTGATGACGATATTATGAGACTCTTTGCCCCTAATTCCTATGAGATCATCCCGCATGATAACATGCGCAAAACTATTGCTTCTCGACTTCAGCAATCTAAACAGACTATACCGCATTTCTATGTGTCTATTGATTGTAATATTGATAATCTTCTTTCTTTAAGACAGCAAATGAATCTATTTGCACAATCTAATAAAAAGGAAAATATTAACAAGATTTCTGTAAATGATGTGATTTTAAAGGCTTTTTCCTTAGCAATGTTACAAGTTCCAGAAGCTAATGTTTCTTGGACGACAAATGCTCTCATTCGTCATAAGAATATTGACATCAGCGTTGCCGTAAGCATTCCAGGAGGGCTTGTGACCCCTATTGTTCGTCAAGTAAATAAAAAAAGTATTTCTGATATTTCTTTGGAAGTTAAACAGCTCGTTCAACGAGCCAAACAACGAAAACTTAAACCCCAAGAATATCAAGGGGGAACAACTTCGGTATCCAATATGGGTATGTTTGGTATCAGTAATTTTTGCGCTGTGATTAATCCACCTCAATCAACGATCCTCGCTATAGGAGCTGGAGTGCAGAAACCTATATTCCAGAATGGTGCAATAAAAGTAGTAACGATCATGAACGCCACTCTATCAGCAGATCATCGTTCAGTTGATGGAGCTGTTGCGTCAAAATTATTAGCTAAATTTAAAGAATACATAGAAAATCCTGCTTGGATGTTACTATAGCAATTTTTTGTATAAACTAATCAGAGGCCATAAAACGGAGGAATTAGTGTCAAAATCCTATGAAGTAATTGTAATCGGCTCAGGGCCTGCTGGATATGTTTGCGCCATACGCGCTGCACAATTGGGCTTCAAGGTAGCTATCGTTGAATATGACAGCCTAGGGGGTATTTGCTTAAATTGGGGATGTATTCCAACCAAATCCCTTTTACGTTCCGCTGAAATGTTTGATCACATCAAGAATGCACAACATTATGGGATAAACATAGAGGGAAAAATTAAATCCAATATAGAAGATATCGTCAAGCGTTCTCGCAATATTTCACATCGATTAAACCGCGGCGTAGAGTTTTTAATGCATAAAAACAAAATTGATATTATTTGGGGTAAGGCGGTTTTAAAAACTCCATCCGAAATCGTCGTATCAAAATCTTCTAAGCCAGCAGTACAACCACAACACCCTATTCCTAAAAAAATCTTAGGGGAAGATACTTACACAGCTAAGCATATTATTATTGCTACAGGAGCTCGTCCACGCAATATATCGGGGATAGAACCAGATGGTCATTTAGTATGGACTTATTTTGATGCATTAAAACCATCTAAAACACCTAAATCCCTTATTGTTATGGGATCCGGTGCTATTGGAGTTGAATTTTCTTCTTTCTATAAATCTTTAAATGTAGACGTGTCTCTCATCGAGGTAAAAGACCGAATTTTACCTACAGAAGATTTAGAAATATCACAGTTTGTCCAGAAATCTCTCCAGAATAGAGGGATTAAAATACTAACTGAATCAAAAATTTCTAATATAAAAACAAAAGGAGATACAGTATCTGTTCAAGTGGAAAATAAAGATGGTTCAGTTTCTTCTTTAAAGGCCGAACGGCTTTTATTATCTGCTGGTGTTCAGGGCAACATTGAAAACATTGGCTTGGAAGAATTAGGTGTTAAAACCAATAATGGCTGCATTGTTATAGATGATTATGGAAACACTAATATTCCCGGTATTTATGCTATTGGAGATGTGGCTGGAGCACCAATGTTAGCTCATAAGGCTGAACATGAAGGAATAATATGCATCGAAAAAATAGCTGGAATATCCAATGTTTCTCCGATTGATAAAACAAAAATTCCTGGATGTACCTATTGTAATCCTCAGATTGCATCTATTGGTCTTACAGAAGAAAAGGCTAGAGAGCAAGGTCTGGATATTCGCGTTGGTAAACACAATTTTTCCGCAAATGGCAAAGCTATCACACTTGGAGAAGATGCTGGGATGATAAAAACCATTTTTGACAATAAGACGGGAGAATTGTTAGGGGTTCATATGGTTGGACCAGAGGTCACTGAACTTATTCAAGGTGTTTCTATTGCGATGAATCTAGAAACTACAGAGGAAGAGTTGATGCATACTATTTTCCCACATCCTACACTCTCTGAAACAATGAAAGAAAGTATTCTTGATGCTTATGGACGTGCTATTCATTCTTAAAATAATGACTATTACTACCATTTTTAGAAAAAAATTATTTAGATCTAATAATGAAACATTCTAAAATTTATTCTCACCAACTTTACGGGGAAAATCAGATGATTATTTGTTGAAATCAATGATTATCGTTTATTAAGTAATCGTCGCATTACAATGTTTTTGTTGTAAAAAGAAATTGTCTGTTAATTAGGTAACAAAAATACTTCGCATTCTCTCAGATCTATTGGAAAAATTTATGGTTACAGTATTTAATACAATCGATAGAAAAAAACATGCATCACATGTGACTGCAAGTAGAGAAAGGATTCGACATCCTGAAAAAGCATCTAATGCTGATACAGAAAGAATGGAGAAACCTGCTTGGATTCGTGTTCGCGCCTCCGTATCAGACGGATATAAAGATACTTATAAAATTCTACGATCTCGTAACTTAACTACTGTTTGCGAAGAAGCAGGTTGTCCTAATATTGGAGAATGTTGGAATAAAAACCATGCTACTTTTATGATCATGGGATCAATTTGCACAAGGGCTTGTGCATTTTGCAATGTTGCTACAGGAAAACCAAAATCATTAGATTTGCAAGAACCTACAAACATATCTTGGGCCGTTAAATCCATGGGTTTATCCCATGTAGTTATTACATCGGTGGATCGTGATGACCTTGAAGATGGTGGCGCACAACATTTTGCAGAAGTAATTTCTGCGATAAGAAAAACTTCTCCATCCACAACCATTGAAGTGCTTACACCTGATTTTTTACGCAAACCCCATGCCTTGGAAAAAGTTGTTTTAGCAAAACCCGATGTATTCAATCACAATCTCGAAACAGTAGCCTCAAAATATCTGACGGTTCGTCCTGGCGCTCGTTATTTCCATTCGCTAAGAATACTGCAACGTGTAAAAGAATTAGATCCTCTTATGTTCACTAAGTCCGGTATCATGCTTGGTCTAGGAGAAACAAGAAATGAAATATTGCAACTAATGGACGATTTACGTATTGCTGAAGTCGATTTTTTAACTATGGGGCAATATCTACAACCAACACGCAAACATCACAAAGTAGAATCCTTTATCACGCCACAAGATTTTAAATCTTATGAAACTATCGCTTATACAAAGGGATTCTTAATGGTTTCTGCAAGCCCCCTTACCCGCTCTTCTTATCATGCGGGAGATGATTTCTTAAAATTGAAAAAAGCCCGTGAAAAACAATTTTCATAAGAAAAAATCAAGGCAAATTTCAAAAAAATAAAGCATTTCATTCCGTTAATATAAGATCACAAAGGTTAATCATCCATCTCATGCATCATTTTACGGCTGATCGTATCGTTAACTATAGTTCCAAACAAATGTTTGACTTGGTGGCTGATGTAGAAAAATACCCTGAATTTGTACCTCTTTGCAAAGAACTCGTAATCCATGAAAGTGAGCAGCGAGGTAGCGATAAAATACTCATAGCCAGTATGAAAATAAGTTATGTAGGAATACAAGAAACTTTCGTAACACGGGTACAAATCGATGAACATCAGAATCGCATCTCTGTTAGACACCTTAAAAACTTATTTAATTCTCTAGAAAATGATTGGTATTTTGAAGAAATTTCTGGGAGTAAATGTATAGTACGCTTCTCTATAAAATATGAACTCCAAAATCGTCTTTTTGATAAAATGCTTAGAGCAATATTCGAACCTGCTTTCTCTGCTTTTGTGAAAGCATTTGAAAGACGAGCAAAAAAAATATATTTTCCCTTATCCCTAGAAAATAAAAAATTCACTGAAAAATAATTGTTTTCATATTACAATTAAAAAGAGATTCTACGGGTATGAACATCCCTAGATCTCACCACTTGAAGCCGTTTTAGTCTCTTAGAGCTAAAAGAAAAAAGTATATTCCAATAAAATAATCCATAATTAATGCCAAAAATACAAAAAAATCAGCAAAAAATATAGTATTTCTTTGCATATCTCTTTTTTAAAAAAATGCTAGAATAAGAAAAAAGAAAGAAAGAGACTAAGAGAAAATACGGTAAACATAATAATAGAAAAATTCTTTTTCATCATACTGCTTTTCTCTTGCGCATTGCTATTCTTGTCTTACGAATAACTTTTGAAAGTATAATTTTTTCCTCAAGTAAGCTTTTTACAAGAGCTTTAAATATTGCATTTTCAAAGGAATCTTTTTCAATCATTCAAAGAAAATCTCCTATTACACTTCTCTGTTTACACGGTGGAAAACGCTTCTACCAAAATTTCAAAGACACAATATGCATTGTAAATATCACTTGAAAGATATTTGTATTAATAAGGTTAAAAACCTGCTATAAAATTATAATGAAATCCTCTTTGCATCATATTTATCTTGATAATTTAGCTAATGATCAATGAAATATCCGAATTAATCGGGAAATGAAAAATTATAAGATCATGAAAATACTGATAAAAATAAGATATCAAATGCTTTTTGAAAAAACAACGAACTCATTTCATTAACTCCCATGATTATCAAATCATCACTCGTTGAAAGATGCCGCACTATCATCACGTAAAGAAAATAATCATATACTACATCTAATATATTAAATTATCATAGATGGATATCTTCTTCATAATATGATAAAGTTCGTTGGTATTTAAGAAGATCGTAGAACATTAGGGAATAATAGGATGTTAAACGTAAATGTGTTTGATATTTTAACTATCGTAGTATTATGTATTATATTGACACTTAATTTTCACTATTTCTGGTCATTAATACGCAATCCCATAAATTCATATAAAAGAATACGCAAAGCTTTTTCTGAAATTTACAAAAGTCAGCGCAATATATCTCCTAACTCTTCCACCCCCCTCAAAAAAGATTTGGAAATAAAACCTACGAGGAAAAAACAAACGTCTAAAGATACAACAGAAGAAAATAAAAAAAAACATCCAATAAATCTTGCAATGAGAAAAGAAGAATTGTAAAATAAAAGACATATTTCTATTCCATTCTCCTTGTAAGCTATCCCTATCTAAGATAATAAAATTTTTGCAAAGAGACAAATAGACCAACAGACAAGACGTATAGGTTTATTTTGCGGATTATTGTTCTAATTAAGCGTTATAGTGTTATTTCAAAATTATTTTTTTTGAATCTTTTAGTATAGTAATGATCTTTTGGAAATCGCACTTGCCTTCTTTAACCTCCTCCTCTATTAACTATCTATAGCGTAAAATCAGCAGAATATGCCAACCTCTGTACAAACATTTCTGAATTATAAAATAGTTATTATTTTATTATCGGATTATAGGAAAATAAGATGCTGGATATACAATGGATTCGCCAAAATCCAGACACATTTGATATAGCTTTAAAGAAACGCAATCTTGAACCTCAATCTGAATGCATTTTATCCTTAGATACGCAGTATCGTTCCCTTATAAGACAAATTGAAAAGATAAGAGCACAGCGCAATTCCAAGTCCGAACAAATTGGACAAGCTATAGCAAAAGGAAATCTACTACTTGCGGATACAATAAAAGCCGAGGTATCCACTATAAAAGAACAATTACCCTTGCTTGAAGCAAAAGAGAATGAAATAAAATCTTCGTTGAATCAAATTCTTTCCTGTATCCCCAATATTCCCCTAGAAGATGTTCCTATCGGTGCAAATGAAAAAGAAAATATCTTGATACGTTCCGTAGGAAATAAACCCAATGCAATACATCTTTCTAAAGAACATTTTGAAATCGGAGAAGAGCTTGGCTTGATGGATTTTGATCGTTCTGCTAAATTATCAGGAGCGCGTTTTTCTATATTAGCAAGCCATCTTGCCCTTTTAGAGAGAGCATTAGGCCAATTTATGCTAGATCTTCATACTTCAGAACATGGTTATACGGAAGTATCTGCCCCTTTATTAGTGCGGGATGAAGCCATGTATGGCACAGGACAGCTTCCCAAGTTTGCAAATGATATGTTTTGTACAACCGATGGACGCTGGCTTATTCCAACGTCTGAAGTGAGTTTGACTAACATCTTTTCTAACGAAATAATAGATTTTAATCTTTTACCGTTACGTCTTGTAGCCTTAGCCCCCTCTTTTAGATCAGAAGCTGGATCTGCCGGTCGAGATACACGCGGCATGTTAAGACAACACCAATTTTGGAAATGCGAACTCGTCTCTATAACTAAAGAAGAAGAGTCCCATATAGAGCATGAACGTATGTTATCTTGTGCAGAAAAAGTTCTTAAAAAGCTGGATTTGCATTATCGCATTGTATCATTATGCTCAGGAGACCTTGGATTTAGTGCATGTAAAACCTATGATTTAGAAGTATGGTTGCCTGGTCAAAATCTTTATCGTGAAATTTCTTCTTGTTCCAATTGCGGGAGCTTTCAGTCTCGACGCATGAACTCTCGATACCGTGATTCATTCAATAAATCTTTAAAATTTACCCATACACTCAATGGCTCAGGAGTAGCAGTAGGACGTTGTCTTATTGCAATTTTAGAAAACTACCTTAATAAAGATGGATCAGTTACCATACCAACTATTCTGAGGCCATATATGCATAATTTAGAAGTCATTAAAAAGAACATATTATGGAGTAATAGATGAGAATCCTACTTACCAATGATGATGGAATTCAATCCAAAGGATTAATAGCCTTAGAAGATATAGCCAGAAGCATCTCAAACGATATATGGATATGTGCTCCAGAAATGGATCAAAGCTGTTTGGCAAATTCTTTAACAGTCTCTAGAAGTTTAGCTTGCCGTACAATCAGTGAAAAACGCTTTGCAATCCATGGAACACCTGTTGATTGTGTCGTCGTAGCTCTCCAGAAAATACCTGGGAAAAAACCAGATTTAATCTTATCTGGCGTAAATGTCGGGACCAATACCTCCAACCATGTTGCGTATTCCGGAACATTAGCAGCTGCTTTTGAAGGAAGTTTACAAGGAATTCGCTCCTTTGCTCTGAGTCAAGCTTATACCTATGAAAATATGATTCCTTGGGGAGTGGCAAAGACACATGCACCTAAAATTCTACAGCAATTATTGAAAGCCAATATTCCTAATAGTACTCTCTTTAATATCAACTTTCCTCGCTGTTCTCCACAAAACGTAAGAGGAGCAGTAGTCACAGCGCAAGGAAAGCCTTATTTTTCAATTGACGCAAAACAAATTTCTGAAGATGGAAATTTATCGCATTATTCCTTGGATTTTCGTGATCGTTCAGAAACTATGTGCGAAAAATCTGATGTTTTTGCTATACAAAACGACATGATTTCGGTCACTCCTATTAAAACCGATCTTACAGATTATGATTCGCAAAAATGTATATCCCTATCTTTTGAAATATGATTTTACATACGTAGAACGATAGAATGTTCGTCAAATTATTTTGAGGGAGAATAATCATGGTGCGGAATAATAGGATCTTTTTTATAAAATAATAAAAATACTCTCAAAAAATTATTTTGCAGTATAAAATAAACAAACATTTGCCCTAATAAGTTTCTTTTATAAGAAAGAAATTTCTGATCTTTAGGAAAATATATTTATGAAATGAAGTAGATTTTTATATTTTCACTCAAATATAAACTTTGATAACCTTATATTCCCCATATAAATAAAGGGAAGCCAATGAACGTATTTTATAGATATATAAATAAATATTATAAAATTTTAGCGAAGACTATTTTCTGTTTTCTGTTAATATTAGTTTCGACAAGTGACAAAACAAATGCAGAAAATATTTTAGTACTACCTAGTAAAATTACCAACTATCATAATAGATTAGTAGAACAAAAAAACAACCCTGAAAAACAGGTTATTCCAATTCCACTTCCAACTAAACAGGAATATCCAAGTAATACTAATAATAAAACAATTGATCAAAATACCCTTCTTGCAAAAAAAGGTTTTGTTGATAAAAATAACCTTTATAGTAGCATGTATTTAAGTAAAAAAATTCCTTTACCGAATAAATGTTTATTATTTCCTCCTGATAACAATAGCTTGCATCTTAATAATTGTATAGAAAATAAATCACCGAATTCTAGTAAAAAAAATATTTCGCATACAAGAAAAATACCAAAATATAAAAAAAACAATCCAAAAAAATCAGGAAATATAGCCCCCGCTTTTAAAGTGAAAAATAACCAAAAAATCAAACATATTCAGTATAAAAAAAATAACTATTCCCCCCAGATTCACCCGATAAAAAATCAAAAAACAAAAAACAATTTTCCCAAAAGTACTGTAAAAACTATTGAAAATAACCAAAATAAATCTGAAGGTTATTTATGGCCGGTTAAAGGAAATATAGTCAATTTTGTAAAAAATAATAATGGTATTGATGTTTTGGTTCCTCCTAATACACCAATAAGAGCAGCAAAAGATGGTATCGTTATTTATGTAGGAAATGATCTTATAGAATTGGGAGATATGATTTTAATCCGTCATGATAATGAGATGGTAACTGTTTACAGCCATATCAATACGCCGTATGTCCAAAAAGGGCAAAAAGTATCTCGCGGACATACGATTGGCATTTCAAGAATCAGCGATGATAAAAAAATATCAAAAGTACATTTTGAATTAAGACAAAATGCAATAGCAGTAGATCCTATAGCATTTCTTGAAAAAACATCTTACACTCAAAAAAGCGACCAATAAATATCCTTATCAATATCTCCTCATCCTGAGATGTATAAATAATCGTGGAAATTAGGAGTTATATTCAAACCGAAAAGGAAAACTAACTGCTTTTCTTTTCTTCAATATTGCAAGAATAGCCTTGCATATTTTATTTTTTCGATATAGACTTAGAAAGTGTAATTTTATAAGGATATTTGGGCCTTTTTGTGGTTTTTATAGAGCTTTTTTATGAATTTTTCTGATCTCGGCCTGAGCCCAAAGGTTGTTTGTGCCGTTGCAGACGCGGGATATGTTGATCCTACGCCTATACAGGTTAAAACCATTCCTTTAGTTCTCCAAAGACACGATGTATGTGGCATTGCGCAGACCGGCACGGGGAAAACAGCATCTTTTGTATTGCCTATGTTGACTATCCTTGAAAAAGGTAGAGCTCGTGCTCGTATGCCTCGCACTCTTATATTGGAACCCACAAGAGAGCTTGCATCACAGGTTGCAGATAACTTTCAAAAATATGGGAAGAATTATAATTTAAATATCGCCCTCCTCATCGGCGGCATCCCCTTTGAAACGCAAAATAAAAAATTAGAACGAGGCGCAGATGTCTTGATATGTACCCCAGGAAGAATTCTTGATCATTTCAATCGAGGCAAATTGTTGATGAACAACATTGAAATCCTTGTTATTGATGAAGCCGATAGAATGCTTGATATGGGTTTTATCCCTGATATTCAGAGTATTACCAGTCTCATACCATTTACTCGTCAAACCCTTCTATTTTCAGCGACAATGACAGAAGAGTTGCAAAAAGTATCTGAAAAATTTTTGCAAAATCCTAAGCGGATTGAAGTGAATACACCTTATTCGACTGCTGAAACTATAGAACACTGCTTTGTTGCAACATATCCACAATATTCTAAAAAATTTGGCCTCGTACAAAAATTAATACGTGAGCAAGATGCAATTAAGAATGCTATTATCTTTTGTAATCAAAAAAAAGATGTTGCAAGTCTTTGTTGCGCATTAGAAAAGCAAGGGTTTTCAGTTTGCGCTATTCACGGGAACATGGATCAGAGATCCCGCATTAAAATATTGGATAGTTTTAAAGAGGGAACTATCCAGCTAATGGTTGCATCTGATCTAGCAGCACGTGGATTGGATATCCCTGATGTTGGACATGTATTCAATTTTGATGTTCCAAATCGCCCTGAAAATTATATTCACAGAATCGGGCGCACAGGGCGCGCAGGACGCTCCGGAAAGGCTTTTACGCTTGTCACAAGCGAAGATGTTAAATATATTGACGCCATTGAAAAGCTAATAGAAAAAAAGATTAGTTGGCTCGATGGAGATCTATCGACTCTACAACCCTCAGAAAAATTGGATGAGACACAACGGAGTAATACTACTAAAAATAAAAACATACAAAACACTTCAACGAAATTATCTCATAAGAAAAAAAAATACTCTTCTCAAACATCGCGTATCCCATCAAAAGAAGAAGTGGTTATATCTCAGCCGTATCAAGATACCCAAGAACATGACATCGGCGCCGTAGGATTCAAGGGGAATGTTCCTGCATTTATGCTTCCTAGAGAAAAGAAAATTTAAATTACCAAAGATCACCGTAAAATCCCGTCATTCTGGAGGGATATATAAAGAGCAAATCCCGAAGAACTTTAAAGGTTATAGGCTTTTGCTAAAACATAAATATAATCCTGATCTTTTACGCATTATATCTTGAAAAATAATTTGCTGATCATCTATTTTGATCATAATATAGTCTTGAATAGTTTTCTCTTTGTTATAGCTGAGGATCATGATGGTTTCGTCAGAAAAAAACGAGCGTTATCAAGAAAATAATTCCTTAGGATGTTTGTATAACCAAGAAGAATTAGAAAAAATTTTTTACCTTTTTCCTTAAAGTGGCCATCACCTAAAGGAGAACTATATTATGTCAATAACTTTACATTGGCCATAGCCGTATTACTGTCAGCGCAATCTACAGATGTCAATGTCAATAAAGCGACAAAATCCCTATTTGATATAGCGGATACACCTCAAAAAATGCTCGCAATAGGAGAGAAAAACCTCCAGAATCATATAAAAACTATCGGGATTTATCGTAGAAAAGCAAAAAATATCATTTCCCTATCACATACGCTTATCAATGAATTTGACAGCGAAATACCCAAAACACTAGAAGAACTAACAAGACTCTCTGGAATAGGACGAAAAGGAGCAAATGTTATCCTATCTATGGCTTTTGGAATTCCAACTATCGGCGTAGACACACATATATTTCGCATCGCCAATAGAATTGGACTGGCCCCTGGCAAAACTCCTAATCAAGTTGAACAATCTTTATTACGTATTATTCCTCAAAAACACCAATACAACGCCCACTATTGGCTTGTCCTACACGGACGATATGTTTGCAAAGCCCGCAAACCACAATGCCAATCGTGTGTTATTTCTAATATTTGCAAACGAGTACAACAATAGCCTATAAAAATTTATTTTCTGATCAATTTATATTTATTCACTAAAATCAAAGATCGTATCTTGAAAACTATTGGGCCATTCAAAAAAATTTTCACTCAAATCTTCTTTCGGATCAAAAAAAGTAGATGTATATTTGTGCTCTTGCGATTTTTCCGACAAACTAAAACTATGTTGCATGGAATCATCCCTATACATAAATCCTGGATTACGCCCTTCTCGAAATCCATGAGTAATATAGTGTCGAGTCGCAGAATCCTTATCAGAACCAAAGACCTGGCGTAAATCATCATAACTACCAAGATATAAATATGGATTAAAAGTGATATCTCTTCCTTCTCGCAGACCAAAATCAACAAAATGTTTCTTAGATGCATTTACATCATTGCCTATACATTGTACCAAATCTCCATAAGAAGCAGTATATTCTAAGATAGATTGTTGTTTTATATCAGCTAAATCAATTTGGTCATTAGAAAAACGTAATGACTCAACATCTATTATATCATCCACTTCATTTCTGAACATATCATAAATAATAGCTTCATTCTTAAAACGATATATTTTATAGTCATTCTTTAGCATAGAATAGACCATTACATCCCATCCATCAGCGCCATAGAAAGTATCATTCCCACCAGATTTAAATAGAGTATTATTCGCACTATTGCCAATTATGGTGTCATTACCAGCCCCTCCTATAACCGATTCTATAATAGTATCCCGTGCGATGGTCACATTTTTCTTGTAACCACCAATACTAGACCAAGATTCTGGATTGAGATCAATATAATTATCAAACGTTCCAACAGATTGCACATCTAATAAATCACTGCCACCTGAATCATAAATTGTTTGAATAAAAGGACTATAACCTTGTTTAACTTCAATTTTATGAATAGTATCTCCAACAAGTGTTTTAGGAGCGCCATATATCTTTTGCACAGCGACAATATCAGCAACCATTGGCGTAGCACAATAACCAAAAGAAGCATCTGTCGTACGATTCTCATTTTGATCAAAGTAAGACATAACTGACGTTAAAAAAGAATCATTTGCATATTGATTATCAACCCCATATGTTGGCGATCCTCCATTATATGGTCCTGCATGAAGCAATCCTAAGGCATGCCCAATTTCATGAATTGCATTATGCGATAAAATAGTTCCTTTATCTATTCCATAAAAATCTACATCTCTCGCATCTAGGTTAATTTCCATAAAATATCTGAAATTATTCTTAGGGATACATATATACCCAAAATCATTACTTTTAAATTGAATATCAGATAGATTCGAGGTTTCTTCAAAAGTAATATTTACAACTTTAGACCATTCTCTAAACGCCCAACGAACAATCTCTTGTCCATTAGCATTCAATTCGGTCACGTCAAAAGATAATCGATGATCTGTATATACAGTAGGCTGATATTTTAAAAAATAATTAGCCCAATATGAATCTCGCAATAAGTAATCTGCTATGCTTTCTGTGGTATACACAGGCTTGATATCATCCACTTTTTCAATACCTCATAGCTATAATATCTAAAATAAAAAACATAAGAATCTCCTTCCGCTAGAAATTATTAATATTTTATTTTTTACCAAATTGATATTTCAAATAAAGTTAAAATTTATACCAATGATATTCTTCGACTATTTATAATTAAGTGCCATTAAATAAATATTATATATTTTCATTATTGCTAAATTAGCTCAAGTAATATATTTTATAGCATTACAATCTATTTTTACAACATATTTTTTTTAAAAATAATTTTTATAAAATTTTTATATTATGATTAAAATAAATTTTTTAATTATAATAGTATAAAAAGGAATTTTTATGTATTATTTAAAATACTTATTTAAAATTAGAGAAATATATTATTCTTTTTTTTCTTACTATATTTCCAAGTCTTTTCATAAATATTCTTTATTTGACTAATCCCCTCTACATGATGCATATTTATGATAGCGTCATCGGGGCACAGAGCCAAACTAACCTTATCGCCCTAAGCGTTATAACACTTTTTCTTTACGCACTTTTTTTTGGCTTTGACTTGATACGCTCAAGAATGTTTATTGAATCCTCTCATTCAATAGAACGTCTTTTTAAATTTTATATCATAACTACCATAAAAAAACATGATTCAGACCATACTTCCCTGCTATCAACAGTTTCTGCGTTAGATCAACTCAAACAATTTATTAGATCACCTGTTTTACCCGCTTTTTTCGACCTCCTGTTCACTCCTATATTTATTATATCAAGTCTTTGTATCCATCCATTGCTAGGATCTTGGGCGATAGTAAGCGCAATTCTTCTCCTTACAACAAGCTATTTGTTTCAAAAAAAGAATGAACGATTGGAGCAAAGGAACGCCACCAATAAACAAAATGAAATAAATTTTAGCAAAGCAATACTGAGCAATCCAGAATACATGCATATTCCTACTACACGTGATTTTCTATTAACACACTGGGATCAAAGGCGTTTTTCCTCACAGGCTTCTCAATCACTCATAGCGAAGAAAAACTTTTTTGGAATATCCTTGATCAAAACACTCCGCATGACTTTGCAATCATCAATTCTAGGAACAGGTGCTTGGTTGGTTATCCATCAAAATTTATCAGCCGGCTCCATTATCGCAACTTCTATTATCACTACTCGAGCAATTGCTCCTTTAGAACAAATGATGAATGCTAAAAAATATCTTAAAATTGGCTTTGAATCTTTGAAATATCTCATAGATTTAAAAAAAAATTCTGATCTTTTAAATTCATCCAATCAAACAAATCATCCCATCACCACACAACTACCAAATAGTACTATCATCTTCAACAACATAACACTACGACACAAAAAAACATCTCGCCTTATTTGTAAAAATTTATCTTTTACCATTCCAGAAGGAACATGTTGTGTTGTTTCTGGGCCAAATTATTGCGGAAAAACTAGTTTTTTTCTTTGTATGCTTGGACTACATTCTTTAGAAAACGGAACTATATCATGTGGAGATAGAGAGATATCCCGCAACTTTATCGAATATTTCCCTACACAAATTGGTTATCTTTCACAAAATTGCACTTTGTTCCCAATGAACATTATAGAAAATATTACCCTATCTAATGATGAAAATTCATTAAAAATAGCACAAAAAGCAACAAAAACTATAGGATGCGACGATGATATCTCTTCTCTAAAGGATGGATATCAAACCATTTGTCCTTCTCAGGCAATATCCGATAACCTCGCACAAAAAATATGTTTATCACGCATCATAGCACATAATCCTCAAATCCTTTTGATCGATGAATCGCTCCATCAATTAGATAATGTAACGAAAAATAATTTTTACATGCTTCTCAAAAAATTTAAAGAAAACAAAAAAACAATAATCATCGCCTCTCATGATCCTAAAATTATCGACATATCAGATTTTGCGTTGATATTTAATCCTATAACAGACCCCTTTTTTGGATCAATACAAGATATTTTTAACACCAAAGTATCTGCTAACACTCAAATAAAAACTTAAAATAATGTACAATATTTTTTGGAAAAATTTTAAAAAACATCACCTTACAACTCTTGCAAAAACGATTATTCTTTCTACTATTGGAATCGTCGGGCTTATAATATGGTCGATTCTGCTTCCTATAGAAATACGCGTTTCTTCTCTTGGAGAAATTTTATATGATAATGATATTGTTGAAATAAAATCTCCTTTTTCTGGTATCATCAACAAATTCCAGGTGAATAATGGTGCCCAAGTTCTACAAGGAGATCCTCTTTTAACATTTGAAGATACCGAAACAAACGATCTTCTTAACCTAAAAAAATCATCAATTACGGATCTCAAATGCCGAATAGATACCGCCAATTCAGCATTAAATTTCCTAAATAGTAAATATGATGTCATCAAAAGGGCTTTTGATATACGCGACGAACAACTATTAGATTTTCTGCGTAATTATCCACCTACTTGTTCCAAGGTTTTTAATTATGAGATATCCAAATTATATAGATCATTAAAACTAAAATTAACTCGTACGCACAATCTTTATTCCAATTATCTTGACCTAGAAGATAAAATATCTCTATCAAATATGCTGTTATTATCTCATAAAAAAGATTTAACAATAACAAAAAATCTTTTTAAAGATAATGTTGTTAGCAAAAACGAATTAAATCAACAAGAGAGAGTTGTACATAAAAGTGCACTTGAATTAACAACAGATCTCAATGCACAGAAAGCTATGTTGCGCCATATAAATGAACTATATGATGAAGCCAATGTAGAGTTTGCTAACTACTTGAAAGACATATCACGCGATTTAGACCATAATCAACGCACTCTCATAGATGAAATCTCAAAAGCCACTATACTCGAAAAAAAAATATCCCAACACACAATTCTGTCTCCGATTATGGGAACAATTGTATACAACCAAAGTTTTTCTTCTAGTAACTATATACAAGAATCACAGCTCTTAATGAAAATAGTTCCTCGTTGTGATCTTACTCATATCAGAGCAAAAGTCGCTCCACAACAAATTCAAAGCGTCAAAAATGGTCAGATAGCTACCGTGCGTTTTCCACATTATCCTGACATCAGAGAAAAAAAATTCAAAGCAATAATCGAAACAATTAATCCAATTATTTCACAAAGGAACAATGATTCTTCGCAAACGCAAAACTATTATGAAGTTATTTTAAAAATTATTGATCCTGCTTACTTCGACAATAAAATAGAACTGCGTAATGGATATCTTGCCGAAATTCTATTTACAGCCGAATACACCACACTTGCTAAAGAAATCATCCGCCCTATTACTAATAACTGGCCTAAAATATTTGAACGATGAAAAGATTGAGAGGAAGTTCGAATAAAAAACATTTGACATCAATCCCTATCAAACATTCAATATAAAACAATTTTTTCCAGTAGGAATCCTTACATAATATACAAAAATATTATTTTTACATAAAATATAACTTCTCTAATACGTCATTATGTTGTAAGAGATACCTTAAAAAGTAATATAGTATAATTGGTAATATTTTTTGCTAGTGAGAAATTTTTATAGATTTTACATAAATTATATGCAATTATGTTCCTTTAGAATTTAAGAATTATTTTACAGATATTTATAAGAGGCATACCATGAATATTAAGGTTTATGAAGATCGCCAACCTCCTCCCCTATACAAACGTCTTTACATCCAAGTACTTGTAGCAATTTCCATAGGCATAGCGCTCGGTCATTTTTTCCCACAAATAGGCGTGCAAATGCAACCATTGGGTGAAATTTTTATAAAAATCACAAAAATGCTTATTACACCAATTATATTCCTTACCGTTTCTACAGGTATGGCACGCATGACAGACATGAAAGTCATCGGAAGGATTTTCTGGAAGTCTATGGTCCTATTCACTATATTTTCATTATTAGCACTGGTGATTGGATTAGTTGTTGGGAATATAGCAGGTCCTGGAGTCGGAATGAATGTCGACTTAAAATCATTGAATCAAACGGGCATATCAATGCCTATCGGGTCATCTCATTCAAAATCTTTTGTTCATTTTTTAGAGGATATGATTCCTCATACAGCTCTCAGCGCTTTGACGTCTGGAAATATATTGCAAACACTAGTCGTTGCCTTGTTGTTTGGAATCTCTCTCTCTCTCGTTGGTAAAAAATCAAGCACTATTACGAAATGTCTCGAAGAAATTAATTTTCCAGTTTTTAAAATGGTCTCTATCGTTATGCGAGCTGCACCTGTGGGAGCATTTGGTGCAATGTCCTTTACAATAGGAAAGTATGGTCTATCTTCAGTTTATAATCTTATCTTTTTAGTCGCCTGTTTATATATGACATCTGCTTTTTTTATTCTGGTCATACTGGGATCTTTAGCACGTTTCTTTAAATTTTCTGTAATCAAATTAATACTCTTTTTAAAAGAAGAAATTCTTTTGGTTTTAAGCACTTCTTCTTCAGAATCTGCCTTACCAGGTTTAATGAAAAAAATGGAGGAGGCTGGATGTGACCGTTCAATCGTGAGTATGGTTGTTCCTACAGGATATTCTTTTAATCTTGATGGAAGTAATATCTATATGACGTTGGCAACGTTATTCATTGCACAAGCGACAAATATTCCCATGAGCTTAGAAGAACAAATTTCCCTCGTCCTTATTGCAATGGTATCATCAAAGGGAGCAGCAGGAGTTACAGGATCAGCATTTATAACGCTAGCCGCAACAATATCTTTGTTTCCATCGCTCCCCATTGCTGGAATGACATTGATATTAGGGGTAGATAGATTTATGTCAGAATGCCGCTCAGTGACAAATTTTATTGGTAATGCAATTATGACAGTTGTTGTAAGCAAATGGGAAAATAAATTAGATCAAAAAGAATTTAAAAAACATATCGGGATCGAGTAAATCCATCGTATTAATTGATTAATTATTTTGAATAATATCTCTTATCTATCCAGTAAAACTACTTTTAAAACCTTTAACAAGCAATGTCAGCGTTGAATAATTTTTTATAGGATAGAAAATAGTCTTTCCCACTTAATATAAGTTATGAAGAACGATTTATAATCGGTATGCTGAATGCATCCATTTAAAGTTATGATTTTTTATTAGAAAGTGATGGAAAAAAACAAATAGGAATATTAATAAAGTACAAAAAATCTATATGATCTATCTCTTCTTTCCTAAAAACGTCTTGTTACGTCATCAATATTTCAAATATTATATAAATACCTTACAGGTTATATACTCATAAAAAATATGTACTAATTAGTAAAAAAAACAACAACTTATGATAGTCTAACTCTGAATCAGGGGATCTTGATTTATAGGTTTTTTATACTATACCACTTTCGTACCTTTTAACATCAAATAATCTTAAGATATAAAAAATATTAATTATGAGAAAGCTCCTCTTTTTACGTATATAGAAGAGAATAATATTTAGATGTATCTAATTAGATTGCAACCATCTTCCTATCCTCATAAATTGAGTAATAGAATATCAAACATTATATTTTTCCCGACTTTTATTCAAACTAATTTATCTACTATATCTCTCAATATTAAAAATTCCTTTACTATTCCAAGAATGATCTCATCATAAATAATTATTTACTCTTAGCGTTCTTTGGGAAAATAATTCTTTATCTCCTAATTTTTACTAATCGTTCAAAAATAGCATCACCTATATGCTCCTTAAAAATCATATTGAGCTTATCGGCATCATAAGCTTCAAAAAACTTATCTGGACTGGCACATCTACTTAGGAAATCATTTGCTTTTTTTCTCTCAGAGGAATCCACTGAATAACTTATTGTAAATATTTTTATTCCTTCTTCTTTGGCAGCATCACAAATTTTTAACACAGAATCAACAGAATGAACGCCCTCATTCTGTGCACCATCTGTCAGCAATACTATAAATTTTTTCACCTCAACAGAATTTTTCTTTTTATGCTCATCATCTTCATTTTTACTATGAAGTTTATTATATGCTTCCTGTAAAATAGGATGGATATCTGTCGCGGTATTCTCGTGCTTTCTTTTATAATGTGAGGAAACCTCTTGTTTAAACTCTTTTATTCCCCAAGTCATAGGAAAATAATGATCAATCCTTTCATTAAAATACATGAATGACATCCGCAATTTATCTTTAAGATTATCAATCTTCCTTACACGCTTGATAAATGTTGCTAAAGCATCGCGTACAAGATATCTTTTACGAATATAATACTGGCTATGATTATCAAGGTTTTTTTCTTCTAAATCATCATCCTCTAGTATCTTTTTATCATTCAATACATAATACAAAGATCTATCACAAGAAACCAGCTCACCAACAATCGGATAAAACGAATCCGAAGTATCAGCATTCTCATTTCTAACAATTCCAATTTTACTACCGACATTATATTGTGATTTTAACTGCTTACTACCAAAACAAGCTCTATCTATAATACTACCCATGGAGCCAGAGTCATCTATTAACCATTGAACCGACACTCCCTCTTCTTTGTGATAATTCTTCTTACTCGTTACCTCTGCTTCACCCACTGTTGTTATTGGCCATGATTTTATGTTTATAAGATTCATAAAAAACAAGGAAAATGGATTTAACGGTAAATTATAGTGCGAATATACGTTAATTATATGGGTGCCTTTTCTATTATAAATATTTACCTTCGTA
Organism: Candidatus Liberibacter solanacearum CLso-ZC1; assembly: GCF_000183665.1. Taxonomy (NCBI): domain Bacteria; kingdom Pseudomonadati; phylum Pseudomonadota; class Alphaproteobacteria; order Hyphomicrobiales; family Rhizobiaceae; genus Liberibacter; species Candidatus Liberibacter solanacearum. The sequence goes on along the minus strand of NC_014774.1, from coordinate 482,030 downwards.
TGCTGAATAATACGTTGACTATCCATCTCTCCAAAATTATTGTATAGACTAATTTTTAAATTATTAAGCAAATATTGCTTTATATTGTTTTCTCCCAGCACAGAAGATAATGCTTTTTCTTTAGATTTATCTTCCACGGAGTTTAATAATTGAACTGAAGCAGAAAGAGCTGCTGTATTCACTGCTTGCACCAAAGAGTTGTGATAATATCCCCAACGAACAAGATCAATAAGTAGACCAATTACCATAAATATAACTGGTAATAGCAATGCAGAAATCACAAAAAAACTGCCGTTGTAACATTTCTTTAACCGTTTGAAATTGAAAAAAAGACTTTTGTTAAAAACCATAAATTGTTCCCGTAATAAATTTTTTGGAATATATATTTCTTAAAATAAAAAAATTGTCTTTGGACTATAAAACTAATTAATCCACAATAACAAGATAGCTTTCATCTTTATAGTCAATAACTCAACAAAATGTACAGATGAAATGTTTTTATTAAAAAACAACAAGGAATAATGGCTTGTATAAAATATAGTTTTTTTGATTTCTTGTTTCATTTAATCTCTATTAAAAGTAGAAAAAAAATATTACGTGTATAACTAATCTAGTCATGATAGATATCGTCAATGCTCTCTTCCAAACACAAAAAGAGATATTATCATAAAATATTCAGATATAGATCTATTGTTATTCGATTTTAACAAGGATCTAATAGCCCAATAATACAAATCCAATTTTTAAATAGTCGATGCCATTTAATTGATGGAATAATTAATTTGATCATCTTAGCATATCTCTAATATTATATTTTTTGCATATCCCAAAATATAATAGAATATCAGTTGTATTGAATGCTCAATACAAAAAGAATAAATTTTCATGTTGCAGTACGAAAGGTAAGGAATACCCTCCATACGCCACAAATAAATTAAAAAATATTATAATCTACTGGTATAAAACGCAGACTGCGCTACCCGAAAATTTCATTTTTAGCAAACCAATAGGATATTTCTTCTACAGCAGTTTGCAAAGAATCCGATCCATGAATTGAATTTTCACCAATTGAAAGACCATATTGATTGCGAATACTACCCTTAAATGCCTTCTTAGGATCAGTATCACCCATAATCTCACGGTTTTTAGATACAGCATTTTCTCCTTCAAGAACCTGTAAAAAAACTGGACCTGAAGTCATTGCCTGTACTAATTCAGAAAAAAAAGATCGATCTTTATGAATAATATAAAAATCCTCAGCCTGCTTTTTATTCATCAAACAAAACTTAGCAGCAACCATCCGTAACCCATTATCCTCTAATTCTTTAATAATAGAACCTATTAAATTACGCTTTACAGCATCAGGCTTTATCATCGAAAAAGTTCTTTCTATACCCATATCAATCCTATCCTTAACTCTATAATCTTCTACTTATCATCGAATTCCACATTAAATTCACTGCGAAATATCCTTTTTAACCTATCTCCAAATATCATGAGCATATCATGCTATATTGCGTTACATTGCAATTATATTTTATATCCCAAAGCATTATTTTCCAATAACTTACTACCATCATTATAAAAAAGTTAGTTTATACCCATTACTTTTCAGGTTTTTCCAATTTGCACGCCCCCATTTAAGACTTGCCTGATCATCGGTATCAATAATAAAAATTATTTTTTTATAATGATCCATATCTCCTATATGCATAGATGCTTGATCAACAAAAAATCGTACCATAGATGCATTAGCGTTATTAGAACTTACTGTTAATAAAATTGGCTGAAAAGAGGCAAGGGCTTCTTCCTCCCCTACATCTATACCATGAGGCATAAAACTGTCTTTTTTCCAAGTCCACAACCGCTCATTCAATGCATCTCGTATTCTTTCAGAGCCACATTGGATAGAGATTCGCAAACCATTTTGGTATTCGCTTTCCAACAAAATAAGAAAGTCATTTTGCCAATTATGCTTGAAACGACAGAAAAGAAAATCTGTCATTTCTCATAAAAGTCTCTCACAAATGTATCTAATAAACGTACTCCAAACCCTGATGCCCAAGATTGATTAATTTCTTTAGGATGATTGCCCGTAGCTGTTCCAGCAATATCTATATGTGCCCACGAAGTATCCTTTACGAATTTTTCTAAAAACTGAGCGGCAACGATAGATCCAGCACCTCGTCCCCCAATATTTTTCATATCAGCAAATTTACTTTCAATGAGTTTATTATACTCATCATTCATAGGCATACGCCAGAGAAGCTCTTCCGTAGACAATCCCGCAGAAAGCAATTGTTCTGCCAACGGATTATTATTTGCAAATAATCCAGCATAAACATTTCCTAAAGCAACAACCATTGCACCAGTTAACGTCGCTAGATCAATCATTAAAGCAGGCTTATAATGGGTATGACAGTACCATAAGGCATCCGCAAGAATAAGTCTTCCTTCTGCATCAGTATTAATAACTTCAATGCTCTGTCCAGAAAGTGACCTCACTATATCCCCAGGACGCTGCGCAGAAGAATCTGGCATATTCTCAACAAGAGCTAAAATACCGATTGCATTGACCTTTGCCTTTCGTTCTGCTAAAACGCTCAGCAATCCAGTAACAGCCGCAGCTCCCGCTAAATCACCTTTCATTTCTTCCATACCATTAGATGGTTTAAGAGAAATACCCCCACTATCAAAAACCACTCCTTTGCCTATAAAGGCAAGAGGCTGATCACATTGATTTCCACCATTCCATTTCATAACCACTAAATATGGAGGACGAGATGATCCTTGAGAAACAGCTAAAAGGGCATTCATTCCAAGCTGAGCCATAGTATCCTTATCAAGAATATCCACTTCAACGCCAAGGCTTTCAAGTTTTTTCACCTGCTCACAAAACTCATCTGTTCCCAAAACATTTGCAGGCTCATTAACAATATCTCGAGCTAGATTTACTCCGTTAACAACGGATTTAATATCTGCTACAACTGGATTAGATTGCTCAAACGTTTGTGTTATAAACGTGACAGAAATACTATCATTAATACTATCATTAGACTGAAGAGAACTGTCTTCTTTCTTCTTGGTCTTATACCGATCAAAATTATAAAGCTTCAATATAAATCCAAGAGTAAAATCTCTTATTTCTTCTTTTGTTATAGGATACTCAGGAACATCAACAAATATTTCAATATTCTTATCTTCTTCAATGAAAGAAGCTGCATTCCCACCTGCCTTTAACCAAGAAAATTTTTCATCTTTAATCCTAGGATCACCTATCCCGACAACAACCAAGCGATCCCAAACACAACCCTCGGGAACTAGAATATTTAAATGTGATTTAGATTCACCCGTAAAATTTTTAACAGATGCTGCCCGCTCCACAACACCTAGAGAACCAACAAAAGAAAGACCTGTCACATCAGAAAAATTTGTTTTTAAAAGAATCGCCATACCCCCTTTTTTAATAAAAGGATTCCTTGCGAATGAAAACTTTATATCCATAATTTTGATTTCACCTATTTGTGTTACTATCTTATGAGAAATCTTCTTTCTCTATAAAATACAAAAATATGGCTGACAATTCTTCCTATATGTAATAAGGTAGAATCGGTAACCGCTCAGTTATACAAACAAATCATACTATTTTTTTATCAACAATTTCAATACCCTTGGGTTATCAACAATTCACATAAACCTTATATGGATTATTTATTGTCTCTATGAAATTATTTGAACTTTATATATTGCGTCGCATATGCTGGTCGTTTCTGCTTTCATGCTTATTCATAATGTTGATTGCATGGACAATGCAAATCTTACAACGTATCAACCTTGTATCAAATAATGCTGAATCAATAACCATTTTATGCCAGATATCCTACCTAATTTTTCCAACAGTTATCCCAATGACAGTGCCTTTTTGCTTTACCATGGAAACTACTAACGTCCTCACTGCCATGAATAGAAACGCAGAACTTTTTATCATTGATAATACAGGAACATCCCGCATTACACTCATAAAACCTGTTTTGTTTTTTGCTATCTTATTAAGTATATTCTTATTCATCTTAGAAAATACACTAGAACCTAAATATCGTACTGAAATAAAAAGACTCGGTGCACAAGCATACCTAAACCTTACATTGTCTTCTTTAGAAGAAAACCTATTTTTCAATCTTAATAATAATTTTTATATCAAAGTTTCAAAACGAAATCCCAATAATACAATGCAAGGAATTTTCGCAATAGACTCAAGTGATCCCATCATACATAGAATATACTATGCAAAAAGTGGGTTTGTAGATTTAGAAAAAAAAATCATAATCTTACAAAAAGGTGAAGTGCATAGAAAATCATCTGTATCTAAGGATATATCAATTATGAAATTTGATTCTTATGCCTTGGATATGCAATCTTTATTAGCTAAACAAGATATTACTCTAAAGGCTCATGATCAAAATCTATCCTTTCTCTTAAATCCTGATCCTAATAATCCTAGTTATCGAGAAAACTTTATCGGGAAATACCGTTCCGAATTGCATAAACGATTAACGCAGTGGCTATTCCCTATAGTATTTGGGTTAATTTCTATATTATCTATCGAAAAAACAAGCTCCCTACGTCACTATAGGAAAGTACACCCTTCATTGATAGCGCTTTTGTTATCTTTTTGCGTTTTCTCGGGATTTTCCTATATTATACAAGGAATTGAGCAAAGCCCTTCTTATATTCCCATCCTATACCTATTCTTTTTTGTCTTATCCAGCATACTTGTTCTTTTGATTAAGAAAAAATATGTGAAAATATAGCAAGATATAAAACATGTTTATGAACCCGGCGGAGATTTTATATTGGGCATCTTATGGCGGTATTTTTTCAAATACTATCTGAAAATTACCTGTTATTTTATATTGGGCATTACCGTAGTAATTTTCGTCGTTGACTTGAACGAAGTACAAGTTAACATGAGTGAGCTTCCTGGATACAGCACATCCCGCGGGGCTATGTTATCAGTCACACGTTTACCATTAATCATCCAACAAACCATTCCATTTATAAGCTTAATTGTTAGTATGATTGTTTTTTTTAATCTTAATAGAACGAATGAATTAGTTATAACGCGCGCCGTAGGAGTTTCTATATGGCAATTGCTATCTCCTTTTACAACTGGATCTTTTTTATTAGGAATGTTTACAATATTAGTTATCAATCCAATGGCTGTTTCCGGAGAAAAAATGGGAATATCTATGGTCAACAACTGGAGAACTCATGATCAAAAAACACTAGAGATAATTCCTTGGATTCATATAGAAAATAAAAAAGAAGATTTCTTCATAGGTGCAAAAAAAATATTGCCAGAAAAAAATATTTTAGAAGATTTCACTTTTATCACGGTTAATAAAGAAAACGATACTATTTTTCGACAGGATGCTCATTTCGCTATTGTGCAAAAGAATAATATCTATCTTAAAGAAGTAGTGGAATACAAATATGGAGCTCTCCCTGTTTTTAAAAATTCAACGATACTCAATATCGCTATCAAAATGAATTATTTTCAGAAATTTACCGAACAATTCACATCTCATTCTTTCTACGAAATCATCAAAAAAGTCATTTTTTCTCATCAATCGAGTGTTTTTCGAAATTATTTTTCAGAAACTCAATTCTATTTTATGATATCTATACCTTTCATGCTTGTTGCAATGACGTTGATAGCCGCTGCTGTCTCTTTAGAATTTAACCGATCTAATCAACCTCGCATTATCGTCACATATGGGGTATGTGCTGGATTTATGCTTTATACAATTATAACGCTTATGAAATCATTTGGGAAAAGCGGCATTTTACTTCCTTTTGCCGCCGCATTAATTCCCATTATTTCTATAATTTGTCTGAGTATATTTATTCTTCTTAAAAAAGAGGATGGTTAAGGTGCAATACAGTTATAAATTTTTAGTAACCATAATAATATTTCTAGCGCTTAGTACAATCTTTACAGTCGCTCAAGAAGAGACGTCATCAAATAAAAAGGTTATTAATAATTCTTCCCCTAATAAAAATGATCGGGAATACATTCTTGACAACAACCTACTGGTATCGTCAGATACGCTTGTATTTGATCTTAACAAGACCACTATCAAGGGCAAAATAAAGATAGAATATAATGGTTATCATATGTTTGCCGATCATATAATGCTGAATCGTCAGAATAAAAGAATTGTTGCTAATGGCGGTATTAAAATTATTAAACCTAATAAACATATAATACATGCAGAATACCTTAATATAACTCAAGATTTTAAAAATGGTATCATTAAAAATCTCACTATTGATTTACCTAACAAAACCTATATTACCGCATCAAAAGCAAAGCTCATAAATGAAAAAAATACTATTTTTACTCAAGGCACATATACTGCTTGCGCTAAATGTGTCCAATCACCCAATTCCCCTCTTTTTTGGATGGTGAAATCTAAAAAAATTATACTCAATAGACAAACGCATATGATACGCTTAGAAAAAACGTATTTAGAATTCTTTGGATATCCTGTAATCTATCTTCCTATGATTGAAATTCCAGATGAAACCGTAACGCGGAAAACAGGGCTTCTGACACCAATATTTTCCATTGGATCAATGCAAAAATTTGGATTTGGAATACCCTATTATGTAGTTATATCTGATAGTTCAGACGCAACCATTACTTTTTCTCCTTATCCTCGAAAAGGGATTTTAAATGAAATCGAAGTTCGTAAATGCTTTAAAAGTGGTATGCATACATTGCACGCTGCGTATATGTATAATGCATTTAATGTTGCTAATAATCAAGAAGAACCACGCCATCAAGCAATGTTATCATCCATTGCAAAATTCCAAATAAATCCTATATGGAATTTTGGATGGAACCTCACTGCACAAACTCCTCACCAAACTTCCTATATCTACTATTCATCCCCCCTTTCCCTAAAAACAAAAGAAAATAAAATTTATCTTACAGGGACAGGGGAAAAAAATAGCATTGATATACGAGCATTACACTATTACACACAGGGATCACTCTCACCGCGAGAATCACAACTTACACAAGCTAATGTTTATCCTTTAATAGACTATCTCTACGTTAATCCCCAATATTCTAAAAGAGAAGAACTATCAATTACTGGGAATATTACCGCAATATCTCGTGCAGAACCAAAAACTATTGTTAATTCAACGAATCCTTATGAAATAAGGTTTCCTTATGGCTTAAATAAAAGATTAAGCATGGATTTGGACTTTAAACGTAATTTTATAACGCCTCTCGGCATATCTTTAACCCCCCTTTTAAATCTAAGAGGAGATCTTCATAGTCTTTCTAGTAAAAAAGATTCCTTAAATCATAGTCTCTTACGAGATAATAAAAATTTTATTGTACGTGGCATGACAACCCTAGGAATCGATATACGATATCCAATTGTTGCTATCACACAAGCATCGCGACATGTTTTGGAAGGAATATCGCAAGTTTACCTAGGAACAAACGAACAATCTATCAAAAATATACCTAATGAAGATGCCCAAAGCCTTATGCTTAACTCTACATCTCTCTTTACGCGAAATAAATTTTCAGGTTTTGATCGGATAGAAGGCGGAAGCCGTGCTAATATAGGAGTACGCTATACAGGAGTTTTTAAAGATAAATTTACAATTCACGGAATATTAGGACAGTCGATTCATTTGTTTGGGAAAAATTCTTTTTCTTTGCCAGATCCTATCGGAATAGAACAAAACTCAGGACTTGAAGATAAATTATCTGATTATGTTGGGGCAGCAAAACTATCTCTTCCTTCTAATATCATGCTTTCTATTCAAGCTTTGATTAACCAGAAAAAATTAACTGTACGCCGCATGGATACAAGTATTGACTATACTTTGAATTCATTCCAAAGTAGCTTGAATTTTACACATATTCCCCGATATTCTTTGTATCATCACAATGATGTCCGCGATATGGTTCAATCCAAAGTAAAATTTAAAATAAACAATGTTTTTTCTGCAAACGCATCTTTAAAATGGAATATAAATAATCAGAATGCTAACTATATCCCATCCCATTCAATTGGATTGTCTTATCAAAATGACTGTACTACCTTTAATATTTCTTATAACAATCTATCGTCAAAAATAAATAATTATACAATTAAGGCTGAATTATCCCTTAGAACCATTGGAGAAATCGAATCGTCTCCTTAGTTCAACGACGATTAAGATATGTTCAATCATTTATTTTTAATCTATAGAATATATCTGCATAATATTTTTTAAAGTCTCAAGATACGAGTTAAACATAAGGTATTTAGATGATCTTACTAGGTTGTAGTTCTTTTAATGGTTTCTCAAAACTATTAGCGGTATGTGTTGTATTAATAGCATGTTTTTATCCATATGAATCATCGGCTATATCCAGCCAAATATCCATTACGGTGAATGGGGAGGCAATTACTGATGGTGATATTTCAAAACGCATAGCTTTTTTAAAACTACGGAAGATCAATGGTGATCTTAAAAAAATAGCGAAACAAGAACTTATAGCGGAAGCCTTAAAAAAACAAGAATCAGAAGGTTTCGGTATTATATTAAATCCCAATTCTATGAATTATTTTTTTGCACAATATGCTAGAAATACTGGAATCTCAGCAGAAGAATTCAGTGATATGTTGGAACATCTAGGAATTGGAGAAAATCATTTCAAACAATACCTTGCGATACAACTAGCATGGGATGAAATCGTAAGAAACACTTTTATAATGAAATATAGAGGTTTGGGAATGGAAATGCCGCCTTCTATAAAAGGAAGGGGAAAGAACCTAACTGTTCGAGAATACCTTGTAAAAAAAATTATTTTTTCAGTTCCTTATAACAAACATAAAAATGAAGATTTTATTCAAAAAAGAATCGATGAAGCAGAAAAATCTCGTTTTCACTTCCCGACAAATTGCAATAGAGTCGAAGAATTTGCCTCTGCGATGCATGATGTATCTGTTAGCAATCCTCAATACTTTTTAGAATCTGATTTACAACCTCAATTAAAAATTCTTTTAAAAAAAACAAAGAATAATACAACAAATACCTATGTTACAGAAAAAGGCGTCGAATATATTGCTATTTGCAATATAAGAGATATTGGCGGTGAACTTGCTTTAAAAGCATATTTTAACACTCAAGAAATCCCTAAAAAAATGAAAAAATACGATGAAGAATATATGAAAACTCTACGTGCAAATGCAATTATCCAATTCTACCAATAGATTGAATATACTTTATGGACAAATCTTTTTTTTCGTTGCCTCTTATCCTTACGCAAGGAGATCCTGCGGGCATTGGCCCTGATATATCTCTTAAAGCATGGGCAAATCGTCGAATAAGATCAATCCCTCCTTTTATTTATATTGGAGATCCAGACGTATTAAATGAGCGAGCAAAACAACTTAACCTTAATATTCCTCTCTATGAAACAGATTGTGCGCATGCGGTTTCATCTTTTGAAAAAGCATTGCCAATCATTAGTTCTCCATGTGGTTTTAAAATTATAACAGGAATACCCCAGCCCAAAACGGCATCTAATACTATTGCTAATATTGAAAAAGCTGTTTCTCTCACTCTATCTGGCCAGGCACTAGCAATGGTTACCAATCCAGTTTCAAAGTTTTTATTATATAAAGAAAAATTCAATTTTCTTGGACATACAGAATTTTTAGCTGAGCTAGCAAAAAAAAACACAGGTATAACTTATAAACCAGTTATGATGTTGTCTAATCCACAATTGCGAACTGTCCCAGTAACAATCCACATACCGCTTGCAAATATTGTCCATATTCTATCAAAAAAATTAATTATAGAAACATGCCACACTGTTCATAACGCAATGGAAAAAAACTTTAAAATCAACCATCCTCGTATTGCTATATCAGGTCTCAATCCACATGCGGGAGAAAATGCAACTATTGGCATGGAAGAAAAAGATATAATTTCTCCAGCCATTGTGCAATTGAAAAAAGAAAACAAGAATATTATAGGACCCCTTCCCGCCGACAGCATGTTTCATCATAGTGCCCGCCAAAACTATGACGTCGCTATATGTATGTACCATGATCAAGCTCTTATTCCAGTTAAAACTCTTAGTTTTAATCAAACGGTCAACATCACACTCGGCTTGCCTTTCATACGCACATCCCCTGATCACGGCACTGCCTTTGACATTGCAGGAGGCCCTAATGTTCATGAAGAAAGCCTAGTTTCGGCTCTTAAAATCGCTGCACAACTTGGATATCAAAAGAACTCATTGTGATGATCTCAAAAAATAAAAAAAATTCCCTCAAAAATATTCTCTCTCGTTACGATATTGTACCTCATAAAAACATGGGACAAAATTTTCTTTTTGATATCAATTTGCTTAAAAAAATTGCAACAACATCCGGTTCATTGAATGGTGTTACCGCTATAGAAATTGGACCAGGACCAGGAAACTTAACTCAGATTCTGCTTGAACTAGGAGCGCAAAAAGTCATCGTTGTAGAAAAAGATCCACAGTTTTTGCCAATTTTAAACAATATTTCTTTACAATATCCCAATCGACTAGAAATCATACAAGGCGATGCCTTGAAAATTGACTTCAAAGAATTATCGCACATCCCTGCCCCTATTCGCATCATTTCAAATCTTCCATATAATATTGGAACACGGTTATTATTTAACTGGATTACTTCTTCTACTTGGCCACCTTTTTGGGAATCATTAACACTACTTTTTCAAAAAGAAGTAGGAAAACGTATAACAGCTCAAAAAAATGATCCTCATTATGGAAGATTAAGTATCCTCACCAGTTGGAGGACAAAAGCCAAGATAATGTTTGATATTCCTCCTCATGTTTTTTTCCCTAAACCTAAAATAACATCAACTGTTGTTCACTTCACTCCACATTTAAATCCTATCCCCTGCTGCCTAGAATCTCTTAAAAAAATCACTCAAGAAGCTTTTGGGAAAAGACGAAAAACACTAAGACAAAGTTTAAAACCACTAGAAGGTGAAAATTTATTGCGCCAAGCAGGAATAGAATCAAGCCTCAGAGCTGAAAATCTTTCCATAGAAGATTTTTGCCGTATCACAAATATATTTTCTGAAAATAACAATGTTTCGTGATAAAACAACAGCAACTCCGTTATAGAAATTACTTATATTTCGAGATAAAGTAATATAATTATGCGCTAGTATTTATTTCTATCAATAATTATTGCTTTGCAACTCCTGATAAACTTGTATAATCAAGTATGTTTCATTCAAAATGTCGCGCTCCATGAAAATTAGAAAACTTTCTGAAAAAATCGTTAATCAAATCGCTGCTGGTGAAATTATTGAAAGACCTGCTATTGCTATCAAAGAATTAATAGAAAATTCTCTTGATGCAGAATCTACTTGCATTGAAACTGTGATTTCAGGGGGAGGAAAATCCTTCTTTCAGATCACTGACAATGGTTTCGGCATGACATCGGAAGAAATCCAAATGGCAGTACAACGCCATTGTACATCGAAAATATTTGATAATTTTTCCAATATATGCACATTTGGTTTCAGAGGAGAAGCACTTCCTTCAATCGGCGCTGTAGCTCATCTTACGTTGATGAGTCGTTCTCCTCAAAATAACACTGGCGCACAAATCACCATTTCTGGAGAAAAAATATCCTCTGTTCGTCCTGTTGCTATGAATCCTGGTACTATTGTAGAAGTTCGAGATCTTTTTTTTACAATACCTGCAAGATTAAATTTTTTAAAAAGCGAACAGATAGAAACTAACTTAATTGCTAATGTCATCCGACGCATGGCCATTGCTTATCCCGCAGTACGATTCACATTTTCAACGACTAAGAATAATCGTTATACAATGGATTTTAAATCTACTGATGGCAATTTCCCCGATCGTATTTCTCAGGTCATTGGAGAAGATTTTATTAACAATGCAGTTGAAATAAATGAAACATCCCCTAATATTACCCTTCGGGGATACGCAGGCATTCCTACTTTTAATCGAGGAAATGCAAATCAATTATATGTTTTTGTCAATGGTAGAATTATTCAAGATAAATTGATTCTTTCAACAATTCGAATAGCTTATTCTGAAACTATACCACTAAGACGCTATCCTGTTATTGTGCTTTTATTAGAGATTAATCCAACACAAGTAGACGTCAACGTCCATCCTGCAAAATCTGATGTCCGTTTTCGTGATCCTTCTATGGTACGTAATTTTATTATTCAAAGCATTCAGAAATCAATTAATAAGAAAAGAAACTTCACTTCTTCTATTCTTTCTAATAAAATGATTTCTTCTTTTCATCAAGAAAATGCAGAAAAATTTCGCCCTATAACATATGAACATAAGGCTATACCCTCACATTCTCAAGAAAAACTTGTACTTCAAGAAAATAATTTATCTACAAAAGAGTTGTTAACTACTAATAATAAATATTTTATGGATGATAATTCTATTAACGATACCACAACATCAAATTATCCGCTTGGGATGGCATGTGCACAAATTCACCAAAATTATATTATTTCTCAAACCTACGATGAATTAATCATTGTTGATCAACACGCTGCACATGAGCGACTCATTTTTGAAAAAATGCGACAGGATTTTAATATAAATGATAAAATTACTTCGCAAACGTTATTAATACCAGAAATAATTGATCTTCTTGAAGGGGAATGTGCACTAATCTTAGAGCATGATGAAGATCTTCGTCGACTAGGAGTAACAGTTGAACGTTTTGGACTTAATGCCATTGCTATTCGTGAGATCCCTGCAATTCTTTCTAAAAACAATGTCTCACAACTCTTACGAGATATTGTTGATGAAATTATAGAAAACAATACGAAGAATAATTTGACCGATAAAATAGATAAAATTCTTGCAACCATGGCTTGCTATGGATCTATCCGTTCAGGGAGAAAAATGCATCTTACAGAAATGAATAGATTATTAAGAGAAATGGAACAAAATAATAATAGTAGTCAGTGTAATCATGGACGCCCTACTTTTATCAAACTTAAATTATCTGATATAGAAAAATTATTTGGACGTTAAAAATAACAAATTACCTGTTCCATACTAATATAGAAAGAAGATGAGCAATATGTATAATAAAATTGACTCGAATGAAAATGAAGCAGTCATTCAATATAAAGATGGCACATTTAAGGTTATACGTCCTGGAACATATGTAATATGTGCAATTACAGGACAACGTATTCCTTTACAAAAACTTTGTTATTGGAATGTTGATAGACAAGTTCCTTATGCCGATTCAAAATCTTCTTTAGAAGCCGAAAGACGTGCTGGCACAATTGTTGATTAAATACATGAATTTCTATTATCAAAAGAAAGAATCGTCTTATCAACTATATCTGAAAGATTAGTTGGGTCTTGAAAAATCATATCGACTCCAATGACTATACTTATAGACAAAAGTTTTTCAGCTATTCCAGAACGTTTGTATAAACGCATTGCATCTTTCTCAGTCGTTACCAAAACTAAGTTATCCTGTTGAGCTTGATCAAGAATACACTCTATCTTCTTGTCGCTAAGATGCGCATGATCTCCAAAAGAGTAATGTTTTTCAATAATTGCACCTAATTTTTGAATAGTAGTAAAAAATTTTTTTGTATCTGCAATACCAGAAAAAGCAAGAACTCTTGTCTTAGAAAAGTCAAATTTTAAACGTGGTTCTAATTTAGAAAAATAAATAAGTTTATTCTTAATGCTAGGAATTATATTTTTTGTATCACCTACATAAAGAATAGCATCAACATACAAAAGTTGTCTTGACAACGGAACTCTTAAAGGTCCTGCTGGAAATACTAATCCGTTCCCTAATCCACGATGAGAATCCACCACTATAAGAGAGAAATCTGCTCGTAAATCAGCAGAATGGAAACCATCATCCATAATGATAATATCCACTCTTTCTTGGAGTAACATTTTAACTCCCATTTTTCGATCATTCGTAACAACGACTGTTGCTCGTTGGGCGAGCAAAAGTGGCTCATCTCCAACATCATAAGCTCCATGTTTTTCTAAATCAACACGAAGAGATAGAGTTGATTTTCGACCATATCCACGTGATAAAAAGCCTGGTTTGAGATTTTTATCAATGACGGCTGAAGCAAGTGCCAACGCAGTAGGCGTCTTTCCTGTCCCCCCCATAACAAAACCACCAACACAAATAATAGGAATTGGAGCATTCCAACGCTGACCATATTTCATACGTATCGATGAAATAGCACCATAAATTAAAGAGATGGGATAAAGAAATAATGAACACAACCCTTGTGATTTCCACCAAAATAACGGAGTCTTAATCATGTAACGCACATCAAATATCTTCAACACCACTCCCAACAAGTTTGTGTAAAAACAACTGAAATGAAAATTTTTTTATATTTTCAACTTATCCAAAAAATATTTTATCTACCACAATACAATTCCTGAGACAACAAATGAGGTTGCAAAACAAGAGAACTAATATAAGGATCTAAGGCACATAACGTTATTTTAAGAGGACCCTGCATCTTTTTTACTTCATTCATAGCCGTATTAATCATTTCATCTCGCATTGTGGGATCAGATAGCAACGAATGTACCATACTAGCCAATTTTTCAACATCTTCTATTATCCGCACAGCACCAGAAGATACCATTTTTTGATAAATATTTCGAAAATTTTCTACATTCGGACCGGATAGAATAGCACAGCCAAGCATAGCTGGTTCAAGAGGATTTTGCCCTCCATTAGAAGATAAAGATCGACCTACAAAAGCAATTTCAGTCATACGCAAATAAAGACCCATTTCACCAATCGTATCCCCTAAAAAGATATCTACATCTGCACTCAAAGCATCTCTTCGAGTATGTCGAGCAACTTTTAGTCCTTTAGAAACGAGTCTTCGTTCTATCGCATTACAACGCTCAGGATGACGCGGCACGAGGATAGTTAGAATATCCTGACGAGATCTAATCAAATTATGAACATATACCGCTGCATCTTCTTCCCCTTCAAAAGTTGAAATTGCTGCCCAAGTACATCGTCCTGCAATTTCTTTCTGATATACAGAAAGTAATTTATCATCACATGGAAGGGGGACGATATCTACTTTAAGATTACCGGATACAACTAATTTCTTTGTCCCTAACTCTTTATAATGTATAAAATCACTCTCAGATTGAACAACAACCAAAGAAAATTGACTAAAAATTTTTTTTGAAAAATAAGGAAGAATACGCCAATTTCTAAAAGAACGATCAGACATGCGTGCATTAACGATAATCTGAGGAATGCGTTTCTTAGATAATTCAAAGACAGTTAATGGCCATATTTCTGATTCCGACAATATGAAATAATCTGGATGCCAATATTTTAAAAAACGCAAAAGAACAGGCTGTATATCAAAAGGAGCGTATTGATGGATTACTTCTTGACCCAAATATTTTCGCGCTACTCTAGCAGAGGTGAGAGTTCTCGTCGTTAATAAAACATTAATATTACGATTTCGTATCGCACGAATAAGTCCGATAAGCGCTATAGTTTCTCCAACACTTACAGCATGAAACCAAATAAGCGGACCCATAGGACGAAAAGAACTAGGATAACCTAACTTCTCTATCCCTATTGTGGCTTTTTCCTTATCAAATAATTTCTGAAAATGTAGATAAAACGATAGAAAAGGCATTAATAGAATGCCACCCCAGCGATATATTCCAAAAAGTATATAACTTACTATAACATCCAATAAAATAAATTCCTTGCGTACCAAATATTTATTTTTCTGTTGTAAATTCTACTGGATATGAGAAACAATCAAAAAAAAATACGTCCATATCCCCACTTTAACAGATTAAAAAATATTAGATCTATTTTTTTTCCAAATCACAATACGGAAAACGAGAAATATCTACGACAAAATAACGCATTAATGCATTATCGACTGTCTGTTGAGATTTTTCCTTCCAAGCATCGTAAGCGCTAGAATAGCTAGAAAATATTCCGACAACATCTATATCATCAAGATTACGAATTTTTTTCTTTGTGATTTCTTCTAACTCTCCACCAAATACAAGATATAAAGCTTGCTCTTTATCGATATCTTTAGTCACAATCATTACTCTCCATTAATTACAACTATTGCTATTCTGATTAAAAATAAGAAAATATTTGCTCAACTCCATCTATAAAGTTGATAAATGCGGTTTAAAAGACGCAAAATGACATTTAGTAGAAGCAAATAATACGTCATGACTGACCTGAGAACGGTTATATGTTAATAATTTTCCATCCACATCAACTAGTTCACCTCCAGCACATTGAAGCAATAAGTCAGCAGCGGCAAGATCCCAATCATTAGAATTTCGATTAACAATAACGGCATCTATTTCCCCACTTGCAACCATAACTAATCGTAAACACAACGATGATACACAAGGTTTTTGTTGGAAGTGAATATAAGATTCTAGTCCCTTTAATAAAAAATCCCCTGCCATTACCATTAAACAATCTCCTATTGCGGAAGAAGCAACAGATATATTTTTCCCATTACAAATTGGTTTCATCCCAACAGAAACAAAAAATTCCTTATCAAAAGCTGACGCATGCACCACACTAGTCACAGGACGACCGCGATGAACAACTGCAACGCTAATACACCATTCTTTTCTACCATCAATAAATGCTCTTGTCCCATCGATAGGATCAACTACAAAAAGAGTCTCACAATTTAACCGCTGTAGATCATCATCCGTTTCTTCAGAAAGCCATCCATACGAAGGACGCAAAGGCCTTAAAAATGATTCAAGATAATCATTGACGGCAATATCAGCATCACATACCGGAGAAGATCCTTCGTTCTTCCACCAAACATTAGGAGAGTGAAGGAAATACCGCATAGCTATCGCACTGGCTCCTTGAACCGCTGATCTAACTATATCAAGGTCTTTTTCCCATTCATACATAAAACTCGTATCCATCAAACACAATTTTTCCGCACTAGTACAAATCCATCTTATCAAACATACTCTGCAACATTGACATTAATTGATAATATCATTATCTTTGCGAAAAATTGAATATATTTTCTTAGATAATAAAAATAATTTTTAAATTTAGATAGTAATATCAAATTACCCTGTTGTAATTTTTACCATTACTAAAAAATTGCATCGCAAGCAAAAATAAGAACCAATATAATATATATTATCATCTAAATAATTCATACTTGTATATTGTAAAAATATTTTTAACACTATACAAATGGAAACAATCGTCAAATTATAAGTTCTTACATTATAAAATTACCGTAAGACATTAAAAAACATTCTCAGAACACAATTTTTTCAAAGCACCTCTGTGCATGAATAAGAAAAATGTTTTTCATCAATAAATATATTTGAGTCCTCTCAATCCTCACACAGGATGATAATAGAAAAAATGGATTTTCGTATCACCATATTTACGATATTGAAGAAACTTAAACGCAGACCCAACTGATACATCACTTCCTGCATATTCTTCTACAACAACCAAAGCATTCGGCTCCAACCATCCCTCTTCATCTACTGTATCTAGTACTTCCTGAACAAATCCTTGCCCATATGGAGGGTCTAAATACAACAATTTAAACGGCTTTATATTTCCGATCTTCCTTAAATGCAAAACATCTTTAAAAAAAATATTACAGCTCTTTTCTACACCTAAAAATTCAGAATTTTTACGAATCAACCTTATGCTTTCAGCATTATTATCGACAAATAAAACATAATGGCAACCCCGAGATAAAGCTTCGAACCCCACGGATCCTGTACCTGCAAACATATCTAACATGCGTGTGGAAGCCAAATAATCAGGATAAACATGCGTTAAAATATCAAAAAGGGCTTTTTTTGTCCGACTATCACTAGGACGAATAGATCGATTCTTAGGCGTATATAGCAAACGTCCTCGAAACTTACCTCCAACAATCCGCATCTCACTAACTTTTGTTATCTACACAATTATTATCATGGGAATGATGTCTTTGCCTCTTTATGGGCAAAAATTTATTGACAATATCTAATGGACTTTTCTTATGCAATTTTTTATTTCTTTTATGAGAGTACTTCCTTTTTTTAAAACCGGTATCATGCATCGATTGATAATCCTTCTCTCCCTGCTTCTCATATGGAAGAGACGAATGAATACCTTGTGCCATCCATACATTAGAAGAACGATTCCTTCTTTGTATTGGAAAATCCACATGTTTTTTCTTATTAAATCCATGGACTTTACTTTTCTTATTCTTTGTTTTCGAAATATCGTCAGACTTTACTTTCATCTTCGAATGATCCCGAATTGGCGTTTCAGAAGAATAAACGAGTCCTTCTAAATTAACTCTTGCTTCTTTTAAAAGATTTGCACCCAACTGCTCACGCAATACTTTCTTTGCAACTTCCCTCGTATCCCCTTCTAACAATTCTCCCAATTGAAAAGGGCCATATGAAATACGAATAAGACGATTTACTTTCCAATTAAAAAATTCAAAAACCTTTTTTATTTCTCTATTTTTACCTTCACGTAGACCTACTGTAAGCCAAACATTTGCACCTTTTTGCGAATCAATAGTGACCTGCATTCCCCTATAATGAATACCTTTAATGACTATGCCTTCCTTTAATAAATCCAGCTTCTCTTGATCTATTTGCCCATAAGCACGCACACGATAGACACGCAACCATTGTGTAGAAGGCAATTCAAGAATACGAGCAAGTCCCCCATCATTGGTCAGCAGAAGGAGTCCTTCTGTATTGATATCAAGACGACCCACCGAAACGACACGCGAAACGATACTAGGTACATTATCAAATACAGTCGAGCGTCCAGTAGGATCGGAATGAGTCGTTACTAATCCCACAGGTTTATGGTAAAGCCATAAACGTGTTCTTTCTGCTTTTCGTAGAGGAACATCATCTACCTCAATACAATCAGTAGAAATAACATTTACTGCCGCTCTTTCCAGGCAAACACCATTTACCTTTACTCTTTTCTGCGTGATCATGCGCTCTACCTCACGCCGAGAAGCAATGCCAGCACGGGCAATAACTTTCGATACTCTTTCTGGCATTAAATCTTCTGGTACTATTTGCCCATCTTTCAAGAATTCAATCTCCTTATTCATACTCCTATGCTACCTTATCTTGTAAAATAGACAGATACTTAGTAGCATGTTTTACGATACAATTCATTTCTATATAAGCATTATAACTTGAAAAACCATCATGATCCTCAAAAATAATTTTATGTCCCTTGCCTTAGAAGAAGCACTGAATGCTTCTTTACGTAACGAGATTCCTGTCGGAGCAGTAGCTGTCTTGAATAATAAAATTATTGGCAGAGCAGGAAATAGAAACCGTGAACTGAAAGATGTTACTGCACATGCTGAAATATTAGCTATCCGTATGAGCTGCCAAACATTGTCACAAGAAACTTTACCCGGAGTCGATCTTTATGTAACATTAGAACCCTGCACAATGTGTGCGGCAGCTATCTCTTTTGCACGCATTCGTAGGCTTTATTATGGCGCCTCTAATCCCAAAGGAGGAGCGATAGAAAATGGAATCGAATTTTATACGCTTGCAACATGTCATCATAAACCAGAAATATATTCTGGAATAGCAGAAAAACGTAGTAAACAAATTATGCAAAAATTTTTCAAAGAAAGGCGCATGTAATATTCATTTTACTACGTAAAAATATATAGCGTACTAATACAAAAAATCATAATAGCTATATTAACGAAGACTTACTTGTCTCTAGGGGGGAATAGGAAAAATATGGAACAAAAAATGCCATTGAATGAACAACATATTTCAAATGTAATCCAGAATTTTCAAAAAGGTAACATGGTTATCGTGACAGATGAAGATGATCGTGAAAATGAAGCTGATTTAGTACTTCCAGCTATACATTGCACGTCCGATAAAATGGCGTTTATTATTCGCCATACCTGTGGAATCGTTTGCACACCCATGCCTTCCCAAAATGCACGTAAACTCGGACTTAATCCTATGGTATTAGAAAACGAATCAGTCCATAAAACTGCTTTTACTGTATCCGTTGACTCTAAACATGGTATTACTACAGGTATATCTTCTGCTGATAGGACACATACTGTCAAAAATCTTACTAATCCACAAAGCACTGCAAATGATTTTGTCCGTCCAGGACACATCTTTCCCCTCATCTCTCGTGATGGAGGAGTGCTAATCCGTCCTGGTCATACAGAGGCATCTGTCGACTTATGTAAAATTGCAGGACTGCCCCAAGTAGCGGTTATTTGTGAACTAGTCAATGATGATGGAACAATCAAAAAAGGAAAGCAAGTCATTGAATTTTCAATAAAACATGGATTAAAAATTATTTCAATCAAAGATTTAATTGCTTGGCGTCAACAAAAAAAAGTATAATCTATCCTTTAATATTTTCTAGAGAGAGCAACAGGTAAGGTCTGCCCAAAAAACAATTTCTAATTTTTCATAAGTAAAAAACTATTATTGAACATGCCATTCTACTCCATGTGAATAGAAATAAAATCTAAAATATATAAAACGTATCCAGAAAAACCACTTGTCCAATCGCATAAATTATATTTTCAGTACACTTCTTTCCTATTGTAAATAAATAATCGAATTTTACTATACTGTTTGTTATCTACCCCGTACAACAAGTTTTCCTATTAGGTAGAATCTCGCAGAGTATTGGATTAGATCATAAAATTTGATAATATTCTATAAAAAATAGTATTCTATTGTTTTTATACCTATAAGGTGATCAACCATCAAAATTGAAAATAATATAAAAAGGTAGCTTATAGATGTTAAAAAAAGTTTTTTTATAACAATAATACTTTGTTCTTCTGTGCACAAAAATGTTGCACGTAATGCCCATAAGACAAAATTACATCCCAAAAAGAATACTATAATTCCATATAAAATACTCGCAAAACCCAGTATTGTTGGAAGAAATCCAACAATAGAAGTCAAAACTGTATATACAAGAATATGTATTTTAGTTGTCCTATCCGTGGAAACATTTGGCAACATGGGGACGCCAGCCATTTCATAATCATTTTTATATAACAACGCTAAAGACCAAAAATGCGGCGGCGTCCACAAAAAAATGATTAAAAACATAACCAAGCCTTCTATAGATATATCACCAGTAACAGAAGACCAACCAATCATTGGAGGAATAGCGCCGGCTATTCCTCCAATTACAATATTTTGCGGAGTACGACGTTTTAACCAAACCGTGTATATAATAATATAGAAAAAAATAGATAAAAAGAGCAATGTCGCTGACATCCAATTGATAGCTAGACCCATTATCGTTATTGAAAGAATTGCAAGAAAAATTCCAAATACTAACGCTTCCCATGGCGCAATTTTACCTATTGGAATAGGCCGAGATGCTGTACGCATCATCACTTTATCAATATCGGAATCATAGTACATATTTAAAGCACCAGAAGCTCCTGCTCCCATGGCTATAGCAAAAATACTAATAATACCCTTTAAAAAACTAATATGTCCGGACGCTAAAACAATTCCAACAAGAGCAGTATACACTGCCAAAGACATAACGCGTGGTTTAAGAAGGGTAATAAAAAAATTAATCCTCAACCCTTCAAAATGCATTTCCTTATCCCCCAATTCCATAGGATTTGGTACTAGAAACCTTGCTCATAGCTATCTCGTTACATCGTCAAATATTTAAAACAGACTGAATTACTATCATAGTCAATCTAAATACGAATTATAAATCTTCCATTGAAGAAAGTCTGTGCAAAATGTAATACCAGTATAGTACGTACCAAAGTAAAGACAACTATCATCCTGCCATATTGGAAGCTGATACAAACCATTATGGGTGGATATGCAAACGAGCGCTACAAGGAATATCATCTCTGTAGAAGCGACAATAATGATCTTTTCTCTTCAAAGGCTTATAGAAATATTTTAATCAAAAAACATAATATTTCTAATAATTTTTTCTATTTAAACATGTTTGCAATAATCTAAAAATGCTCAAAAATCCCTGTAGATCCAAGATATTTTAATTAGAATGAACAACTCTATATAAAAACACTAAACCAGATTAATCCGCCCCCTTCAAACCTGTATTCTGTATTTTATATTGTTCATCTAACCAAACTAAAAATGATTAGGTTCATCTATAAAGACAATGATCCCAGTTATTCTTTATTCTTTACAACAAAAACCTGACGCCCACGATACATACCTGTTTTCATGTCAACATGATGGGGACGCCGTAACTCTCCTGATTTTTTATCCTCTACATAAGAAGAAGGAGGTAGAGCATCTGCAGAGCGACGCATACCTCGTTTTGATGGACTAGTTTTTCTCTTAGGTACAGCCATATAAAATTACTCCTTCATTACAAAATTCAAAATACCATCTTTAAATCTAAAAACCGATCTGATACGCCCCAAATCCCTTTCCAAAAAAAACCACATAACCCTTTTGGATTGCATAGTTTTCTAATATTTATTTTAAAGCATCAAAGTTATAGGGAACAGATAAACCATATCTCAATCATTATAATTGCGCAATTTAAAAAGAAGGAAACAACATATAGCATTTCTCTACACTCAATTTACATGCACATAAAAATTACTATAATCTCTTTTATAACAAGATTACAAAATATGCAATTTACCTGTTATCTAAAACCAATGAAATAATTTTCCAATACTATTTATTATAGGGGGGCATTTTCTTATGTATCATTTTTATGTTCCAGCAAATCGATTACTAACAAATATTCAATCCCTTATACGTCAAGATAATTTTACTGGCATCTTATTGATCAGTACGACTATCATGACAATCATAGTTGCTAATATATCGTTTTCTTCTTCATATTACTTTGATTCTTTAGAGTTTAAGATCTTTCATCTCACTCTTAAGGATTGGATTAATGATATCCTGATGGTATTTTACTTCTTCATGATTGGATTAGATCTCAAACATGCACTCATCCACGGAGAATTATCAAGCTGGACAAAACGTTCTCTCCCCTTATTAGGAGCCATCGGAGGGATAATATGCCCCGCTTGCATATACCTGCTCATTAACCGCCATACAGAAACTGCAATGAGAGGATGGGCTATTCCTACAGCAACAGATATTGCATTCACACTAGGAATATTATCATTGATAGGATCAAATTTTCCCCCTTCTCTCAAAATATTTTTTACAGCTCTCACAATTATTGATGACTTCTCCGCTGTTGCCATCATGGCAATTTTTTATACTCAAAATATAAATTTATCTGCTTTGAGCATTGCAATTGCACTAATCTCTTGGATTTTTTTATTAAATCTCTCTGGTATCACTCACTGCTTTATATATGGATTTTTAGGATTTTGGCTATGGTATTTCATATTCCAATCCGGAATACATACAACAGTCTTTGGAATTATTTTTGCCATGCTTCTTCCTGACATAAAGAGCTGTTGTGGACGAGCCAATAAATTATCATTTTATTTACTAGGAGATGGACTAAAATATTGGGTCAATCTTCTTATATTACCCGCATTTGTATTCGTTAATACTGGTTTTACCATATCTACGATATCGTACACAGATATCTCTAATCCTATTATATGGGGAATAACACTAGGACTTTTCATCGGGAAACAAATGGGCATTTTTTTATTTTCTTTTGCTACCGTAAAAATAGGATGGGGAGATATCCCCAAAAACTCCAGCTGGAATCTACTATACGGAGGATCTATTCTATGTGGAATAGGCTTTACAATGAGCTTATTTTTAACTGTACAAGCCTTTCCAAATGCCAATGACATGCAAGAAAAAGCAAAAGTCGGAATTCTATTAGCTTCTATAATATCAGGAATATTTTCTTATTTAGTGCTAAAATATCCTTGGAACAGAAAAGTGATATCTAGAAAAAATCTTGGATAATTCTGAATTTCACTACAATCTATTTAAGAGAAAACGCGCGTTCTATAACAAAAGTTCCAGCCCTACTATTAGATCCTTCTCTGAATTTTTGTGTTATCAACAAATTCTTCATATCAACTATCATACTAGGAGAGCCACAAATCATTACCCTATCAGTTTCGGGATTCAGCGGGGAAAGATCCATATTGCGATAAAATTCCCCTGATAATATTTGATCAGTAATACGGCCTTTATACAAATAATCTTCTTGAGTAACCGTCGTATAGTATTTAAGCTTTTGACCAACAAATTCTTTGAAAATATCATTTTCAGATATTTCACGTATCACATCAATCCCATATTGCAATTCAGAAACCTTGCGACAAGTATGCGTAACTATAACTTCATTAAATTTTTCATATGTTTCAGGATCACGAATCACACTTGCAAAAGGAGCAATACCTGTGCCAGTGGAAAATAAATATAGCCTTTTCCCAGGAATTAAAGCATCTAATACCAAAGTCCCTGTAGATTTCTTGTTCAACAAGATAACATCGCCACATTGAACATTCTGAAGATGCGTTGTTAACGGACCATTCTCTACTTTTATAGAAAAAAATTCTAATTTATCATCCCAACAAGGACTTGCAATAGAATAGGCACGAAATATCCGTTTTCCATTTATCGTAAGACCAAGCATCACGAATTCACCAGATCGAAAACGGAAACCCTTTGGGCGGGTTATGCAAAAGCCAAATAATTTATCTGTATAATGCTTGACCCATATAACATTTTCACAGTACACATTTGCAGGTTGTTTAGTAGGAACATCATACATCGTTTTTAAAAAGTCCATTTATTATAGTCTATACCCTGATTCCAGTATATCCCTATTCCAACAACCAGGCAATAAAGAAGCAATCCCAAGATTGCCCTATCGTTGCCCAGAGATAAAAATAAAAGTCATCCACAGTCAATGCTTCGCATCTAAAAATTGATTTTTAATGGTATTTAAACCTCTCAGACATTAATACTCTCATATTTTTATCAACTACCTATAATCACCACAATCAATGTGCATATTATAAATTCCACTATTTCAATGCGGATACAAGCGCCTTTAGATCAGTCTCTATATCAGAGCAAATATCTTGTCTAGCAAGAGCAAAAACAATATTTGCGAGAACAAATCCTTCTTTCGAGCCACAATCATATGTACGCCCTTTAAAATGATATGCAAAAAAAATCTGCCTTTCAGACAACTGTCGCATAGAATCTGTGAGATTTATTTCACCTTTATCTTTCTGTTGCTTCCAATTTTCTAAAATTCCAAAAATATCAGGATGTAAAATATAGCGACCATTAATATAAAATTTAGAAAAAAATGTATCTGGATTTGGCTTTTCAACCATGTCGGATATAAGAAAAGCTTGATCATCTACTGATTCTCCTACTTTAACCATCCCATATTTATAGGACATTTTAGGATCACATTCTGAAACAGCTATAATATTTGCGCCTTTTTTTTCATATAATTGTACCATATTTTTCATACAATTTTCCCCTTCAAAAGGAGATATAATCATATCGGGAAGCAACAGAGCAAAAGGATCATCTCCAATAATATGCCGAGCACACCATACTGCATGCCCTAGACCTTTTCTCTCATATTGTCTTGTAAATACAGCATTTTCAATTTTTGGAACAGCTTCTGTCAACAACGTTAATTCAGCTGTTTTTTCTCTTTTTTTAAGAGATTGTTCCAACTCAAATTGAATGTCGAAATAATCTTCGATCAAATTTTTTCCACGTCCTGTAACAAATACAAAATGCCGCAATCCAGCTTCCAAAGCTTCCTCTACAACATATTGAATAACAGGCTTATCCACTATAGCCAGCATTTCCTTAGGAACTACTTTAGAAATAGGAAGAAAACGCATTCCAAAGCCCGCAATAGGAAAAACAGCTTTTTGAATCTTTTTAAACGACTCCATTGTATTTCTTTTCTCATCCTCTTAGATATTTTCTATCTACAGATATGTTTTTTACTGTCAGTTATAACATGGAATACCATCACCATAAAAAAGACATTTTTGATCAATCGTCACTAAAATCTATCTACAAAACATAGCCTTACCCAAAAATAACCGTCTTCTTCTAGCAATATTATCCTGACAAAGAACAAACCCTGAGCATACGCTTAATTATTTATTTTTCATCTTTATTAGGTATTGTGGGAATCAAATTATTTTTCACAAAAAACAGGACAAATACTTTTTGCGCTATTATAATATACAATATTCGAAGATAGAACAATCATTTTACTTGCGCCTGCAATTCTCAAGTAACCATCGGGGCGTAGCGCAGCCTGGTAGCGCGCTTGGCTGGGGGTCAAGAGGTCGCTGGTTCGATTCCAGTCGCTCCGACCATAATTATGTCATCTAAAAAAATGTTTCAGGGGAAAAAACTATTCCCTTTAGAAAAAAGACACAAAACGCTCCATTAAAATATATAAAACGATAAAAACCCTAAAATAAAGATACTTTTTATCAAATAATAACTTAACATCCTTCATAGTATATTGAAATATTCACACCTACTTGAGTGCACATACTCAAAAAATAAATTGTCTTTCCTCAATGGGAGAATCTTTCCAATGATTAAATCGTTGTTATCTAAATTAGAAAATATATATATTATAAGAATTATAACAACAATCATTGCAGGAATAATTATCTCTTTTTTAACCATTCAACACGTTGGAGGATATGCTCCTTGCGATTTTTGCCTCCGCGAACAAAGACCCTATTACTATTGCTTTTTAATGGCCATAGCCGCAAACTTTTCTATCCAAAATAACCGCCTATACAGAACTACTTTTTTTCTATTAATGACAATTTCCTTGGTTATGCTGTATGACACAATCATTAGCATTATTCATGTTGGAATTGAATGGAATATATGGAGAGAAAACACAATTTGTACGAACGATTCTAAAATAGAATCGGTTAAAAATACAATAGATTTACTGACCCACATGGAACGAGAACATATTCTACGGTGCAATCAAACAAAGTTGTATATTCTAGGATTATCCCTTGCTTTTTGGAATGTCATCTTGAGCTTTATGCTTTCTGTTCTTTCCTACATAGCTGCGGGAAAAACATCTTCATTTTCTGATAATAATTTCAAGAAATAACATTTTCTAAACCTATTCATTTTGGATTCTAATATTCTTCTATTTCAAATACTATATTTTACTAAAATATTAAAATAAAACCATGTAACAATTGAAGCAGTACGAGATGTTGTTGTATCAAAAATATACTCGCCATGGAAGATAAATATTTTACTTTTACCATCAAGGTGGAAAACACACTTGTTTACCTGATTCAAAATAACCTGAATTTCAGCAACATATTCTTTGTCGTATATAGAGTTTTTAAATTAGGCAATTAAGCAAGAGTATATAAAAAACAATCCTTGCCTAGAGATAGAAAAATAAAAATACAAAAGAGATGGTTTTAAGCCATAGACAAGCAAAGACATGTATACATTTCAAAGTTATTGGAAAGAAAGCATACTGCTCACTTTGCTTTTTATTTTTTCTTTATTCAGCGCTACGGTGCTCAGGCAGCATGGAGAAAAGGACAATAACATTTGAAAGACAGTATCTTTTCTATTCAAATGCAAAAAGTCGAATCTCTTATGGAGAAAATAATGAAAAAAAAATTATTTATGCATTTTTTTACTATTATTACTTTCATATTAACTTTTCCATCCAATGTGTTGAGTGTTGTAATAGACGTTGATCCAATAGATGTATTGCGCAATTATGCCACCATCGCACATGCAAAATATGAAGATGCTGTTATATCTGCCCGTACGTTAAATCGTGCTATCGAAACCCTTGTTTCCTCTCCTAGTCAGAAGAATCTCGATAACGCACGTCTGCAATGGATTAAAGCACGAATTCCATATCAACAATCCGAGATATATCGCTTTGGAAGTACTATCGTTAATGCATGGGATAAAAAGATCAATGCATGGCCTATTGATGAAGGAGTTATAGATTATGTTGATATCTCATATGGCAAACATAATGATGAAAACGAACTATACGCTGCCAACATCATAGCTAATACCAAAATTTCCTTCGACGGAAAAGAAATTGACACATCCATTATATCCCCTAAATTGCTCAGGAAATTACATTTCATAAATGGCATAGATACCAATATTACAACTGGTTATCATGTTATAGAATTTCTCTTATGGGGACAGGACTTAAAAACAAATGTTCACGGATCAGGTGAGAGACCTTATACTGATTTTGATATAAAAAAATGCACAGGTGGAAATTGCCAAAGACGCATAGAATATCTCAAAGTTGTCTCAAAAATTCTCGTATCGGATCTGGAAGAGTTAATGAAAGTTTGGAAGCCTGATGGAGAAGAAACCTTAAATATTATGAAAGATACCAACCTAGGATTAGATACCATCATTACTGGCATGACATCTCTATCTTACAATGAATTGGCCGGAGAACGTATGAATCTTGGTCTTATACTACATGACCCTAAACAAGAACTTGATTGTTTTTCAGACAATACATATGCATCTTATTTAAATAATGTTATTGGGATACTCTCCAGCTATACAGGAGAATATACACGCATTAATGGAGAAGAAATCCATGGACCATCAATACACGATTTAATAAAAAACAAGAACAAGAATTTATCTGCAGAGATAAAAAATAAATTTGCTCATACTATGAAAGATTTTTATGCCCTAGCAGAACGTGCTGAACATATCGAATCCTACGATCAAATGATCAGTGCAAATAATCCTGAAGGGAATAAAATAGTACTCAATCTTATAGATGATCTCATTACACAAACAAATTCATTGAAAAAATTACGCATAGCATTGGATTTAAAAGAAATAAACGATTTATAGGGCAACCTCCCTTAGAAAAAAAATTGATTATTTGAAAATATTGGAAATTATTACTTTTACTATTGCTTCCAAATGTTTTTTAGGCGATACCATACCATGTTTTCTTTGTTTTAAAGGAAGTCAAGTTGAGCGGGTGTAGCTCAGGGGTAGAGCACAACCTTGCCAAGGTTGTGGTCGAGGGTTCGAATCCCTTCGCCCGCTCCAAAATTTGTGCTTTCTTGGCTTTCGCATCTTATGCCCAATAAATATAAGTGCAATAATCCTTAAAGATGGCATCTAATGTATGCTATTTTCCCTGAAAATATTGCATATGTATACTTGTTTAAACTAATCTGAGCCGTGTGAAAAAATATCAATATTATCCCAGCCTAATAGATCTAATTCGGCCCTACTCATTAAAAAATTAAAACAAGCTGAAGCAACGTCTGAACGCCCTAGACTTTGAAGTTTTGCTATGAATTTCTCACGCAGTGCATGCAAATGCACTACATCCGAAGCAGCGTATTGGAGCTGTTCATGAGATAAATCATCCTCACTCCAGTCAGATAATTGTTGTTTTTTCGATATATCCACCCCTAACAATTCTCTCAAATTATCCTTCAACCCATGACGATCTATATAAGTTCTAGTCAACCGTGAAGCAATCTTTGTACAAAAAATTGGTTTTACCCTTACTCCAAAAGTATAAAATAATACTGCTATATCAAAGCGAGCATAATGAAAAATTTTTTCTTGCGTTTCATTTGCAAGCATTGTTACAAGATTAGGCGCATTTTTTTGTTCAGCAGCAATCCGAATAATATCAGCGGTCCCATCTCCTGGAGATAACTGCACAACACACAGACGATCTCGACGTGGAATCAGACCAAGCGTTTCCGTATCAACGGCAATAGGGCCAGTATATCTTGCAATACATTCAGTGGGAATATCCCCATTATGCACACGTATAGTTGTCATAATATGAAATTTTACCTTTCCAAAACTATATCATAAAATTGAAATGAGAATTATTGCTAAATATAAAAAAAGAAGATACCATCTATTTTTAATGGTATCAATCTTTCATTTCAATAACGCTTATCTAATGAAAAATGAAAAAATATTTAGTTTAAAATAACATTGTATGTCCTTGGTAAGCATTAAAATTTTTCTAATATGTCATCTTTTACTGAATTCTTATTCAAACTGCTTCTTGTAGTTATGAAACTCCCTCCTTATATGTATTCAAGTAGTCATATTTGCGTTCATCCACTGTATTTTTATTAGGGGCTGTCAATGGAATGCTCTTGAAGAGGTCCAAGCAGCCTGCTTAAAGGAGAAAAGACCATGTCAAAAGTCATAGGTATTGACCTCGGCACAACCAATTCATGTGTTGCTATTATGGATGGGAAAAATGTTAGAGTAATCGAAAATGCCGAGGGAACTCGCACCACGCCTTCTATGGTAGCATTTACTGACGAAGGAGAAAGGCTTATAGGGCAGCCTGCAAAACGTCAAGCTGTAACCAATCCTTGCAATACAATATATGCGGTAAAACGCCTTATAGGGCAACGTTTTGCTGATAGCACTGTATCAAAAGACGCTAATTTAATTCCTTTTAAAATTATTGAAGGAAAAAATGGAGATGCGTGGATTGAAGCCCATGGAAAACAGTATTCTCCATCTCAAATATCAGCAATTATATTGCAAAAAATGAAAGAAACGGCTGAGAATTTCCTTGGAGAAAAAGTTGACCAAGCCGTTATTACCGTGCCGGCATACTTTAATGATGCTCAACGACAAGCAACCAAAGATGCTGGTCGTATAGCTGGGCTTGATGTATTGCGTATCATCAATGAACCAACTGCTGCCGCACTTGCATATGGATTAGATAAAAAAGACGGAAAAATCATTATCGTTTTTGATTTTGGTGGTGGAACTTTTGACGTTTCGCTTCTAGAAATGGGCGATGGTGTTTTTGAAGTAAAAGCAACTAACGGTGATACATTTCTCGGTGGAGAAGACTTTGATTCATGTCTTGTCGAACATATCTGTGACAATTTTCAAAAGGAAAATGGCATAGACCTGAGAAAAGATACCCTTGCTCTACAACGCTTAAAAGAAGCAGCGGAAAAAGCAAAGATTGAATTATCATCAGCACAACAAACAGAAATTAATCTTCCTTTTATTTCTGCCAATAGTGCAGGTGCTCAGCATCTCAACATGAAGCTAACCCGTGCTCAATTTGAACGCTTAGTTGATCATCTTATACAAAAAACTGTTGAGCCATGTAAGAAATGCTTACAAGACGCAGGATTATCCCCCAACGATATTGATGAGGTTGTATTGGTTGGTGGTATGACTCGCATGCCAAAAATCCAAAAGTCGGTAGAGGATTTCTTCCATAAAACTCCTAGCAAAGGAGTTAATCCGGACGAAGTTGTGGCGATGGGAGCCGCTATACAAGCCGGAGTCCTTCAAGGAGATGTTAAAGACGTTCTTTTATTAGATGTGACGCCTCTTTCTCTTGGTATTGAAACCCTGGGAGGAGTTTTCACCACTCTTATTGAACGTAATAGTACAATCCCAACGAAGAAATCCCAAGTATTTTCAACTGCCACTGATAATCAATCGGCAGTTACCATCCGAATCGGACAAGGTGAAAGAAAAATGTTTACTGACAATAAGTTATTAGGTCAGTTTGATCTTGTAGGAATACCCCCTGCACCTAGAGGAATGCCGCAAATAGCCGTGACGTTTGATATAGACGCAAACGGCATAGTACAAGTATCTGCGAAAGACAAAGGAACAGGGAAAGAGCAACAGATCAGCATTCAAGCCTCTGGCGGTCTCTCTTCTGAAGAAATTGAGAATATGGTCAAGGATGCAGAGATGCATGCTGAAATGGACAAAAAACGCCGTGAAACTGTTGAATCAAAAAATCAAGCAGAAAACTTGATACACTCAACAGAACAATCGTTAAAAGAACATGGCGATAAAATTTCTGAAGAAGATCAAAAGTCTATCCGAGAATCGATTGATGCACTACAATCTATCCTCGATGACAAGGATTCCGAAGAAGGGAAAATAAAAGAAGCAACTCAAAAACTGATGGAAGTATCTATGAATCTTGGAAAAGCTATTTATGAAGCACAAGCGAAAAAAGATGCAACAGCAGCAGAAGATGCTACTACAACTACTACAGAAAAAAAAGCTGAGGATGATGTCGTAGATGCTGATTATGAAGAAATTAAAGATGATAAAAATGACAAGAAAAAAACCTAATTTCTTAATATTATATGTAACATTATAAGAAGAAATCCGGTCATTTTAAAATGACCGGATTTCCATCATCGGAGGATAAATTTAGCATGACAAAGCCTGATTTTTATCAAGTACTGGGTGTAGAGCGCAATGCTAATGATAAAGAGCTTAAATCTGCATTTCGATCTCTGGCAATGAAATATCATCCTGATCGGAATCAAAATGATCCTAAAGCAAAAGAGAGATTCGGACAAATAAGCGAAGCCTATGAAGTGCTACGGGATCCTCAAAAACGTGCTCTTTATGATCAAGGTGGTCATGATGCTCTTGAACATGGAGGGCAATCATACAGCGCTGGAGGATTTGGAAATAACATGCATGGAAGCAGTGTTTTTTCCGAAATTTTCGAAGATATTTTTGGCGGTATGATGGGATCTGGGCGTAGCCATAAACGAAGCACAGCAACAGGAGAGGCCGGCGCAGACCTTCGTTATAATTTAGATATTTCTCTTGAAGAAGCTTTTTCTGGAAAAGCTATACAAATTAATATCCCTACTGCTGTAAAATGTAATTCTTGCTCTGGATCAGGAGCAAAACCAGGAACTAATCCAAAAACTTGTAATATTTGCAACGGATCTGGACGCGTTTATACTACAGCTCAAAATTTTTTCTCTATTGAGCGTGCATGTGTCACCTGCCAAGGATCTGGAAAAATCATCTCTAATCCTTGTTCTAAGTGTCATGGTCAAGGTCGTATAGCAGAAGAAAAGCTCTTGTCTGTCAACATTCCACCTGGTGTTGATGATGGAACACGTATTAGGTTATCTGGCGAAGGTGAAGCTGGTATTCATGGTGGTCCTCCTGGAGACTTGTATATTTTTATCTCTGTAAAGAAACATCAATTTTTTCAAAGAGATGGAGCTGATTTGTACTGTACAGTCCCCATTTCTATAGTCACTACCGCAATTGGAGGAACTTTTGACGTAGCAACGTTAGATGCCACACATTCGCGTGTTAATATTCCTGAGGGAACTCAGACTGGGAAACAGTTTCGCCTTAAGGGAAAGGGTATGCCAGTAGTCAATTCTACTCGCAAAGGAGATCTTTACGTTCAGCTTCAGGTAGAAACGCCACAAAAACTAAACAAACGTCAGCGTGAGCTATTAAAAGAATTCGAACAAATATCTTCAAAAGATAATAATCCCCAATCTACAGGTTTTTTTGTACGAATGAAAGATTTTTTTGATTCTCTAGGAAGATAACCGTATAAATCAATACTTAAATTCTTTTAAAAAGGCTATAATGATGTAGAGACTACACTAAAATTAAACATGTACACGCAAGCACTGAGAAGTAAGATATAAAACTGATCATATGCTTAACGAAAGTAGTAATGAACATTACTTTTTAGGAAACACAGTGATCTCTCAAATGATTAAAAATGTATCGAACACATTTTCTCTTATAAAATAAATTTACTATGGTTCATAATGGGACATAGCATAATTATCCAGCCATAGTTGCTACAATGTATCATAGAATAGAACCGCTATCTTTCATCAGAAAACGACATATTGAATAGCTCAAAGTGGAGCAAGCCATGTGTTTTTACCCGATTCATTAAAAATATCCCCATGGAAATTGATATTAATAGCACAAAAAGACGCATATCCCAATTATATAACCCATTACATATCGCAAGCGCAAAAGCCATTTGATCAACCTTTTTTGCAAAAAAGCAGATAATCATATTTTAAGAATAGTCGTTCCTATAAAATTGGGATAAGCGTTAATTGATGGAGGAGAGAGGGGGATTCGAACCCCCGATACCCTTAGGTACTCCGCATTTCGAGTGCGGTACATTCAACCACTCTGTCATCTCTCCATTAAATAAACTAATAACTTAATATAAATATGCGAACTTGCCTTAAATCTCATACTTTCCTTGACATAGAATTCAGGTTTGATTAGCTACTATGTTAGGATAGATTAGTAAATTATAAAATAGAATGTCATGATTGTTGCTTAACTTCAACGGATAATTTAGTCTTCACTAGTATTTGTTGATTGTGCTAACGAAAAAATCGCGCGATATTCAATATGATTGAAGAAGAAAGGAAATGCGTTATGTTTGCAATTATAAAACATGGAGGGAAACAGCGTCGTGTGGCTGCTACCGATACCATCACGGTAGAAAAAATCGTCGCTCAAGACGGTGATAATATACGATTTGATAATGTTCTTGCGATCGGAAATGATCAATCTCTTTCGATAGGGACTCCTTGCGTAGAAGGCGCTTATGTTGAAGCTGAAGTTATAAAACAGCTCCGTACGAAAAAAGTAATTATTTTCAAAAAACGCCGTCGGCAAAATTCCAAACGAACTCAAGGACATCGTCAAGAAATGACAATGGTACGTATTACTAATATTGTTGCTTAAGATAAGTGTTTTGAAAAAATTAAGATTCTATAGGAAAATATAATGGCACATAAAAAATCTGGTGGATCAACGCAAAATGGAAGAGATTCTGCAGGACGAAGGCTCGGTTTAAAAAAATTTGGTGGAGAATTCGTCACCGCAGGAAATATAATCGTACGTCAACGTGGAACACGTTATCATCCTGGATTAAATGTAGGCATAGGGAAAGATCATACTATTTTTGCACTTGTCGATGGCAATGTGCATTTTAAAACTATCGCTAAAGGAAGACCACGCGTATCTGTTATTCAAAACACAAAAGATGCTAAACAATGAGGATTCTATCTTAATTTACAAACACCTTCACTGCTGAAAGAAATACGTATTCCTTTATTGGATGCCCATATCTATTTCTGAAGAGATATTTAAAATAAAATAATGTTCTAAAACAAATAGGAAACATACCTGTATCACCTTAGCGTGTTCTATAGGAATATTTCTTAAACCATTCAGCTATACAAATTATTCTAATCCTAGCGGTATTTAATGAAATTTCTAGACGAAGCAAAAGTTTATATTAGATCAGGAGATGGAGGTGCCGGAGGTATTTCTTTTAGACGTGAAAAATTTATTGAGTTCGGTGGACCAGATGGCGGATCAGGTGGGCGTGGCGGAGACATATGGATAAAGGCAATTAATAATCTTAATACCTTGGTAGATTACCGCTATCAACAACATTTTAAGGCCCAATCTGGAACAAAAGGGATGAAACGCAATCGAACTGGAGCAAAGGGATCAGATGTCGTCCTTACCGTCCCCGTTGGAACACAAGTTTTTGAGGAAGATAGAACAAGCCTCATCTGTGATCTCGACCAAGAAGGACAATGTGTTTTATTAGCTCCTGGTGGCAACGGAGGTTTTGGAAATCTTCACTTTAAATCATCTACTAATCAGTCCCCTCGTTATGCTAATCTTGGCATACCGGGACAAGAGAAAATTATTTGGCTTAAATTAAAGTTAATTGCCGATATTGGTATTATTGGTCTTCCTAATGCAGGAAAATCTACTTTCTTAGCATCTGTAACCAGGGCAAAACCTAAAATTGCCGATTATCCATTTACCACCTTATATCCCAACTTAGGAATCGCAAAGGTAGGATACGAAGAATTCGTACTAGCCGATATTCCTGGAATCATAAAAAATGCCCATAAGGGCGCAGGCATTGGAGATCGATTTCTAAAACATACCGAACGCACCTATATCTTACTACATATAATTTCTGCCCTTGAAGAGAATATTCAAGAGGCATATCAATCTATCTTACATGAGTTGCATTCTTATAATAGCGAATTACGCCAAAAAATAGAGATAGTCGGACTTTCTCAAATAGACACGGTAGATAGCGATACTCTGATCAGAAAAAAGAATGAACTTGCTTCTATATGCGGACAGATGCCTTTTGCATTTTCATCTATTACAGGAAGTGGAATACCACAGATACTAGAATGTCTTCATGATAAAATTGTATCTATAAGGAAATAAAAAAATATAAAAAATACTATCGAAAGTATTCTGCGTTATTAACTACTGAATACGTGATAAAAAATCATTGAATACATTTATTTATATGTCATTTATTAAAAAACAAAAATAAATATTCTGAAAAAATACTTGGGGGCGAGTATCTCAAACATATTCAATTGAATAGCTTACTCTCTTTAACATAATAGATCTAAAAAAATTAGAGTCGCAATAATGCAGTACTATCAATCCCTTAAAGACATTACACGCATGCCAAAAGTAGAAGCCGGCATGAAGATTGGTCTATTCGGAGGAACTTTCAACCCTCCACATTACGGACACATAGAAATAGCTCATATTGCTATTAAAAAACTCAATTTAGATCAATTATGGTGGATAATAAGCCCATATCATCCTATTAAAAGTTATAACTCCCCTTCTCCGTTGATAAAACGGATTGCTTTAAGCAAGTCGCTAGTCAAAAATCCACGTATCCGTATTACTGCTTTTGAAAAACCTCTTTCTCTTAATCATACACAGACTTTTCACACAATACTTCAAGTCAAAAAACATAATAAATTAGTGAATTTTATCTGGATTATGGGAGCAGATAATATAAAAAGTTTTCATCACTGGCATCACTGGAAAAGAATTGTCATGACAGTTCCTATCGCAATCATTGATAGATTTGACGTAACATTCAACTATATATCATCTCCGATGGCAAAAACATTTGAACATGCTCGACTAGACGAATCATTAAGTCATACCTTATGCGAAACACCTCCGCCTTCTTGGACGTTTATTCATGATAAACATCACATCATAAGCTCTACAGCTATTCGAAAACAACAATTAGAGGAAAATAAATACAGCATCAAAAACAATAACTCAATCAACACTTATATTGATTGACTGTAATGATTCAATTATGACAACATCCCTCTTTTGAATTGAATATACACAAGCAAAGAAATAAAAATCACAAACCACCAAAAGAACAGATGATATACTGTTGCAGTCACTATCTTGTACTTGTAAAAAAAGAGAACTATGGAGAGAAAAAACGATTTTTAATGGCGATATAATAGCAATAATCATATAAAATAAAAGTTATATGTTATCCGAAATGTTATACTAGTAAGTAATGGTGCGCCCGAAGAGATTCGAACTCCTGACCCCCAGATTCGTAGTCTGGTACTCTATCCAGCTGAGCTACGGGCGCTTATAAAACACATATCTGTTTAAATGGATACGGGCAAGATTACAAGAAGATATGATCAAAAAAATAAAGTAATTTAAAAAAAGAATTTTTCGATTACTTTAAAAAATCTAAATCACAAGATAAAAAATATTTTACAAGAAAATAGTTTAGGATACTTATAACTTATATCCATTACGAGATACCCATCTAAATAACAAATAGCATAAATCTAAAAATTTTCAAAACAGGCTTCTAATAATTTAATTTGTGTTTGAACATGATTGGGCTTATGCGATACATCATTGAGATCTGTCCGGTATATTTCTTTATCTAGCAAAACTACTCGCTTTTGAAGTTGTAAAGAACGTTCCACAAGATTTCTAAAAAAAGATGGAAGATCGCTCCACTCAGGAATAGTATAATCCAAATGAGAAGAATCAAATTTTATTTTCTTTTTCTCTGCTATAACCTGTTCCAGAGTCATATTCCCATCTTCTAAAGCACGCCGCAGCAATAACCAAGAAACCATCTGCATTAAGCGCGTTGTTAACAGTACTGATTCAGAAGTATATAACGATGAAACTACACGTGACAATGTTTTGGATAATGAAAGTCCCTCTTCATCAAAATAACAAGACGTCTCTTCTACAAGAGACATACACTCTTTATAAAGAACTTTCAATCGAATAGAAGATACCGTTCTATCCATAAAACTAATTGCACCCGAAATACGATTAGACATAGATTAATCCTTATCTAAAATGCCCTAAATATATCAATTTTCAAGAAAGTGAGTATCTCTACTCACACTTTAAAATGAAAGGTCACCATTACTACAACATTATTGAGAAAGAATATCTTTCCAATAGAAGACCACTTCTTATGATTTTTAAATAGCCTATCATTCTTTTTCCAAAATTATTTATCATTATTTCTTTCTAGATGTCTTTCCCAACATCCTTTAGTTGCCAAACTATTCATCTGAGCACGATGTGATAAAACACGTTGTGCAGCAATGATATTTTCCTGTTTTCCGTTCCATACACGTAATGCAGATTCCTGTAATGCACGACCATAGGAAAAACTTAATCGCCAAGGAGAGTTTCCCATAGCATTCATTGCCGACAAACGTGCTGTAGCATCTTGTTCAGACTGTCCCCCAGATAGAAATGCTATACCTTGGACAGAACAAGGAACTACACGCTTAAGTATTCGTATGGTCTTGTTCGCAATTTCTTCATCTGATACTTGAGGAGCATCTTTTCCTGGAAGAATCATATTTGATTTTAGAACCAAACCTTCAAAACAAACTCTCATGGTGTATAATTCATCAAATAACGTACGTAACACAAATTCTGTCACTTCCGCACAACGTTCAATTGTATGATCTCCATCCATAAGAACTTCAGGCTCAACTATCGGAACAATTCCAGCACTCTGACAAAGAGCAGCATAGCGCGCTAATATGTGCATATTTGCTTTAACAACAGCCACACTTGGTAATACATCAGAAACAGACAAGACCACGCGCCATTTAGCAACACGAGCCCCAGCATCTTTATACAACTTTAATCTCACATCTAAATCATCTAGGCCTATAGTAATACATTCCCCTGGATATAGCGGACAAGGCTTTAATCCACGATCAACTTTGATCCCGATCAATACACCAGAAGAAGATATAAGATCCACTAATGGCGTACCATCCTGAGATTTCTGATAAAGGGTTTCTTCATAAAGGAGAATACTAGAAATGTATTGCATAGCATCTTTTGAACGAAACAACATTTCTCGATAATCACGTCTCAAATTTTCTGTTGATTCTACATTGATCGCATTAAAACGCTTTTGTATAGTAGCATTAGACTCATCAGCGGCAAGGATTCCTTTCCCTTCTTGAAGTATTGTAGCAACATTCCTTTTCAGTTCTTCGACCATTATCTGTTCTCTCCATAAAATATTTTCCGGCAATAATTTGTTTATTGTAGTTTAGTTACAACTCAACGGATACCTGATTCTTACATACGACAAAATCTCTTTCCCTAAGGAGTAAGCGTCCATCACTAGAAGATAATGCTGCTAGACCAGGTAAATCTTTTCCTTCTAACCATTCAAAAAAAGCTCCTCCAGCCGTGGAAGCATAAGTAAATTCATCAACAATACCTGCATGAGAAAGTGCGGTTATAGTATCCCCTCCCCCTGCAATTGAAATAATTTTTTTTTCTTTTGTAAGTTTAGCCACATAACGCGCTATCTCAACCGTAGCCAAGTCGAAAGGTTCTATTTCAAAAACACCAAGCGGCCCATTCCATATAACTGTTTTAGCTTGTGAAATTACCTGTTTAATATACTCTATCGTTTTAAAACCAATGTCCAAAATCATAGAATCTGATGGCACAGACCTCGTTGAAACACTTTGTGTAGCAATACCTTTTTTCATTTCTTTAGCGACCACAACATCTTGCGGCAAAATAATTTCACAAGAAGATTTCTGAGCTTCAAAGACTATCTGGCGCACACTTTCAGAAAAATCACGTTGACACAATGATCTGCCCACTCCCATTCCATCCGCCACTAAAAAACTATTAGCCATACCACCGCCGATCACTAGCTTATCAACTTTTTTCACCAGATTACCCAGCAAATCAATCTTTGTAGAAACTTTAGAACCCCCGATAATTGCAACCAAAGGTTTTTTTGATACGCTAAAACAAACTTCTAGCATACTAAGCTCTTTTT
Source organism: Candidatus Liberibacter solanacearum CLso-ZC1 (assembly GCF_000183665.1). Taxonomy (NCBI): domain Bacteria; kingdom Pseudomonadati; phylum Pseudomonadota; class Alphaproteobacteria; order Hyphomicrobiales; family Rhizobiaceae; genus Liberibacter; species Candidatus Liberibacter solanacearum. Next base: position 441,894 of record NC_014774.1, on the reverse strand, counting down.
GCATGGCACGACCCATATAAGAAGGCAATAAACGAGATAAACCCTCAATAGAAGCATGAACCCTATGAGAAACAGAAAAAGCATCATTTATATAAAAATCTCCGTTTTCCGCCAACATATTGACAAAATCTGGATCATTATTCTCTTCTCCTGGATAAAAACGAACATTCTCAGTAAGAATAATACCGCCTTCTGACAAAGAGGATACCGATTGAGACAATGAAAAACCAATGCAGTCTTCAACAAAAAGAATCTTTTTTTTAAGGATGGATTCTGCAATAGGAATTACTTGACATAAAGAACTATCTTTATCTGACTTATTGTTGGGACGCCCTAGATGAGACAGAATCACAATTTTTGCTTTTTTCCTTACAAGCTCAAGGATTGTAGGAACTGAACGCTCAATACGCGTAACATCTGCAATCTTACCCTCTATAAAAGGAACGTTCCAATCAACACGCAACAAACAACGACGCCCTCTTATATCATTAAGGTCATCCATGGTCCTAAGATAACTCATAACTTCAACCTTTCCATACAAAACTCAGAACACATGAAAATTAGATCAATCTCATAATAAATTTCTCATTTCTTTTTTTAAAAGAATCTGCGATGAAAAAAGCTCTCACCTCTACAACAACTTTGCAATTGCTGATGCAGTATCCAACATACGATTGGAAAAACCCCATTCATTATCATACCAAGCCAAAACACGCACAAGATTGTTAGCGACTACCTTCGTCTGATCAGCTGCAAATATAGACGAATAGGCATTATGATTAAAATCTATCGATACTAAAGGCAGAGCAACATAATCCAGAATATTTTTCATATCCCCTTCAGCAAAATCTCTCATCGCCGCATTGATTTCATCAACATTCACATTGCGACTGGTTACACATTTCAAATCTACCATTGATACATTAGGCGTAGGAACTCGAACGGACGAACCATCCAATTTTCCTTTAAGATGAGGCAAAACCAATTCCACAGATTTAGCTGCTCCAGTCGACGTAGGAATCATTGATATCGCTGCTGCACGCGAACGATAAGGATCATCATGCCCTGCATCTAGAATATGTTGATCACCCGTATAAGAATGAACAGTCGTCATATATCCTTTTTCAATCCCAAACATTTTATCTAGAACATAAACTATTGGAACCAAACAATTTGTAGTACAAGAAGCATTCGAAATAATAACATCTCTTTCATTTAACGATGTATGATTGATACCATAGACAATAGTCTTATCCGCCCCCTTACACGGAGCAGAAACCAAAACACGTTTAGAACCATTAGATAAATGCAGCGAGGCTTTTTCCTTCGTTGTAAAAAAACCAGTACACTCCATAGCTATATCAACATCATTCCATGGCAGATTCTGCGGATCACGAATGCTTGTTACTTTTATTGCCCCAAACCCAACATCTATAGTATCCCCCGAAATCTTCACTTCTCCTGGGAATCTTCCATGCACCGAATCATAACGGAACAAGTGAGCAATTGTTTCTATGGAATTAAGATCATTAATAGCTACAATTCTAATATCATCACGCCCAGACTCAACTGCTGAACGCAAAACACATCGTCCAATACGACCAAAACCATTTATAGAAACCTTGCTAACCATATCTTTTCTTCCCCTTGTACTTTAAAAAAGAAACATCTAAAACAATTAAAAATTATGTTAATAATTTCCTCTCCACCAAAGCCACTATTGCAGTAGCAGTTATACCAAAATGTTGATAAAGAAGATCGCAAGATCCTGAAGATCCAAAACCTTTCATGCCAACAAAATCCCCATCACTTCCTATCAAAGAATCCCACCCTTGACGCAATCCTGCCTCAACAGCAATCTTAACGGGAGATGTCCCTATAATTTGTGCACGGTATGCGTCTGATTGTTCAAAAAACAATTCAAAACAAGGAACTGAAATCACACGAGCAGAAATATTCCTAGCAGATAAAAGATTACGCGCTTCTACAGCAATCTTTAATTCAGAACCTGAAGCAAAAATCGCTACTTGTGCATTAGGACAAGCAATATAATCATAAGCACCTAAAGAACATAAATTTTTTTCTTCATATTGAGTACGGAGAAAAGGCAAATTTTGTCTAGACAAAGATAATACAGATGGACAACTTTTCTTCTTAAGAGCTACCTGCCAACATTCTAATGTTTCTATCGAATCCGCAGGTCTAAAAACAAGAAGATTAGGTATAGCTCTCAATGCCGCCATATGTTCTACGGGTTGATGTGTAGGTCCATCTTCACCTACCCCTATAGAATCATGTGTTAAAACATGAACAACCCTTATTCCCATTAAAGACGCCAACCTTATAGAAGGGCGACTGTAATCAGAAAATACCATAAACGTTCCCGAGTATGGCACTAATCCCTTATGCAATGCTATGCCATTCATCACCGCAGCCATAGCATGTTCACGCACACCATAGTGTAAGTAACGACCTGAAAAATCACTCCTAGAAATAGATTTCATTTGACTGGTTTTCGTGCCGTTAGAACCAGTAAGATCTGCCGATCCTCCGATGATCTCTGGCAAACAATCATTAATCACTTCTAGTACCATTTCAGAAGATTTGCGTGTAGCAACTTCTGGCTTAGATTCCCCAATCTTTTTCTTCAATTGCATAATAGTATTATCAAAACAATCAGGCAATTCATCTGAAAAACGACGATTAAATTCTTTTTGCACATCACTCTCAATAGAAGAAAGATGGGATTGCCAATCTGCCCTTATTTGAGAAGAGCGTAATCCAACCGAACGCCATTCTTTCATTATTTCATCAGGAATCAAAAAAGGATCTAAATTCCAATTCAGAGCCTTACGAGTAGCTTTTATTTCTTCTTTACCCAAAGCAGAACCATGGACTTTATTCGTCCCCGCTTTATTTGGAGATCCAAAACCAATAACCGTCTCACAAGCAATCATCGTAGGTTTGTTGGATTCTTGGGCTTCTCTCAAGATAGATGCAATAGCATTATAATCATGTCCATTAACAGACAATGTATTCCATCCAGACGCACGGAAACGAGCATGCTGATCTGTAGAATCAGCTAAGGAAATAGAACCATCAATTGAAATACCATTATTATCCCAAAGAACGATCAGTTTATTTAATCCAAGATGCCCTGCTAAAGAAATCGCTTCTTGACTAATACCTTCCATCAAACAACCATCACCGACCAATACATAAGTATAATGATTGATCAATGCATCACTAAATTCATCTCTTAATTTACGCTCGGCAATAGCCATGCCGACAGCATTGGCAATTCCTTGCCCTAAAGGTCCGGTAGTAGCCTCAATTCCAGAAAGAAATCCATATTCAGGATGCCCTGCTGTTTTAGAGCCAATTGTTCGAAATTTTTTGATGTCATCAATTGTTATGTCCTGATACCCTAAAAGATAGAGCAATGAGTAATACAACATGGAGCCATGCCCCGCTGACAAAACAAAACGATCACGATTTGGCCATGATGGACATTTAGGATCAAACGCCATGAATTGTGAGAAAAGAACAGTGATCACATCTGCCATTCCCATAGGCAATCCTGGATGCCCAGAATTGACGTTCTCTATAGCATCCATTGACAAAAACCTAATGGCATTAGCCATCTTTTTATATCCATCGCACCGCATCAACATCTCCTCAACGACAAAACTACATTCCTTTGATTTGGCTCATAAAATTTTACTCAAAAAAACTAAGAATACCTTCATAATCAAAGATAATATTGACAATTATCTACGCGAATATACAACTGATGAATCCCATCCTTTTTAATGCCTTTTTTTTATGATCATGACCTAGAAATCTACACTAAACCAATAAAATAATTTGCTCAATAAGAACACTAGAATTTACTGAAGAAAATATTATAATTGTTGTAAGATGCTTAATACCTCTATGAGAATATCGAATCGACTATCGGGAATACTCTTTATTAATACTTTATAAGCGCAAAAGAAAACAAGAACTTAAACCTTTGCTTATAGTATTATTAAAAATTAATTGATTGATATTAATCTTGACAGCATACAATAGTATCGTAAAAATGAGATCTATAAAATATAAATTGAATGCTAAAATAAGCCGTCTCAGAAAACCGCCCTCTTATTATGCAGCCATGTTGAGGATTTCACATGATCTCGAAAGACCATAAGAAGCTAATACGCAAAAAAAAAAATAATACGTAATCTTCTCTCCCCCACATATCATCACACGAGAAGCGTTGCTCTAGCAACGCTCGGAGCAAAAAAAATACCGTTGAAAAATGGTATGAAAATTGCTACTTTTTACCCTATTCAGTCCGAAGTCAATGTAAAAATCTTTATCGAAAAAATAAGAAACAAAGGATGTTCTTTCTGTCTCCCAGCAATAAAAGGAAACAAAATGATTTTTCGCCAATACGATGATCCAAAATATCTGGTGAAGGAAAAATTTGGCATCCTATCCCCACCACGACATGCTCAGGAAATTAATCCAGATCTCATCTTGATGCCACTTGTTGCTTTTGATTCTCATGGCAATCGTATAGGATATGGTAAAGGATATTATGATCATGCTATAGCTAATGCTCGCCTTGAGGGGAAAAATCCTTATCTCGTAGGTATTGCATTTGATGTTCAGGAAACCTCCTACATAAAAGTGGAATCTACTGATATTCGCTTACATGCAATTCTAACTGAAAGTAGATTTGATCAATTTAATTAGATATAGGAAAAGTATGAGACTTTTATTCCTTGGTGACATAGTTGGAAAAGCAGGCAGATCTATTGTATATGACACACTACCTCGCCTCATTCGAGATTTTAAACTTGATTTCGTGGTAGCAAATGGAGAAAATAGTGCTGGTGGTTTTGGTATCACTGAAAAAATATTCCTTGAAATGATAGAGATTGGAATAGATGTCATAACCACAGGGAACCATTCTTGGGACAAACGAGAAGCCCTTATATTTTCTCAACGTCACCACCATTTCTTACGCCCCGCAAATTATCCTCTTGATACTCCTGGCAATGGATCTGGACTTTATAAAGCTAAAAACGGTGCGAATGTCTTGGTCTCAAATATTATGGGGAGAATTTTTATGAATCCTATATTAGACGATCCATTTAGAACATCTGATAAAATTTTAGAAACATGTCCTTTAAAAGAACAAGCCGATGTTATAGTCTTTGACTTTCATGCCGAAACAACCAGTGAAAAACAATGCTTTGCCCATTTTGTAGACAGTCGCGCTAGCCTTGTAGTAGGAACCCATACTCATATTCCTACTGCTGATGCACAGATTCTTGATGGTGGTACTGGCTATATATCCGATCTCGGAATGTGCGGCGATTATAATTCATCTATCGGCTTGGATAAAGAAGAGCCTATTAATCGTTTTATTTCACAAATTCCACATAATCGCTTCGTTGTTGCGAATGGACCCGCAACGTTATGTGGTATCTGTGCCGATATTTCCGATGTCACTGGACTAACCGAAAAGATTGCCCCCATACGTATTGGCGCTCGTCTTCAACAAACAAGCCCAGATTTTTGGACATAATAAACAAAAATTAAAGAAATAAATTTAATTTTACATCTTAGTAACTTCACAATTCAAACGAGATTATATTCATGGCTGGACATTCTCAATTTAAAAATATTATGCATCGCAAAGAACGAAAAGATGCTATGCGATCAAAAATATTCTCTAAGTTATCTCGTGAAATAACAGTTTCGGCAAAATTATCTGGACCTAATCCATTAGAAAATCCACGTCTAAGATTGGCTATTCAAAATGCTAAGAGTCAATCGATGCCCAAAGAAAATATTGAACGTGCCATTAAAAAAGCTGGGAACAATGATCTAAACAATTATACTAACATTCGATACGAAGGCTATGGCCCTGAAGGCATTGCTATAATTATTGAAACCCTAACTGATAATCGTAACCGTACTGCATCTAACATCCGCGCTATTTTTACTAAAGCCAATGGATCTCTTGGCGCCATAGGATCCACAACTCGTTTCTTTGAGCAAATTGGAGAAATTATTTACCATTCAACAGTTGGAGATCCTGATACAGCTATGGAGGCAGCTATTGAAGTCGGTGCCAACGAATTTCTAGACGAAGATAAAGAATATATCTTTCACTGTGATTTCAGCAATGTAGGGCAAATATCGAAACAATTAGAACAAAAATTTGGAGAAGCGAAAAGTATTAAAATTATATGGAAACCTCTAAACTTAATACAAATATCGGACGAAAATAAAGCAAAATCTATTATCAAAATGATTGATAATTTTGAAAATGATGAAGATGTCCAAGACGTATATTCCAACCTTGATATTCCCGATGACATAATGAAAAATATATGTCATTAAAAGGATAAAGTAGTTGGAGCCGATCCAACGCTTATCTTGTTTTTGATCATTATGCCGCTAGCTTTATGGCACTAAATTGAGCTTTTCGGCTTACTATAATCTAATGATCTTCAGAACACTTAATTTCCTAAATTTGTTCAAAATTCAATCAGTCCATAGAAAAACAAGATATAAAAACAAGACCTAATACCGTAGCAATGCTCCTTGTTATCTCAAGAACTTCTATGACAAAACTTAAAAACACTGAATTTCAATCAAAAAAAGAAACAACGATCGATTACTGGAGGAGAGGAAGGGATTCGAACCCTCGATACGTTTCCGCATACGCCCTTAGCAGGGGCGCGCCTTCAACCACTCGGCCACCTCTCCATCTAACTAACGAATATGTTGAGATTTCATCAAATAATCAAGCATTTTATTCTATAGAAGACAGAAAATAATCATTTTAAAACGATATGTTAAAACTTATCCATTAGCCCAATTTTATACTAGCTCCTTTTTCAGTCAAAATATTTTATTGATTAGGCATAAACTTTTGGAACAATCAGTTGGAGATAATCAAAAAGCAATTGAACCAAGCGCTCTTCCCGCTCGTTGCTTTTATAAGCGTTAAGGAGAGTATGTAGCTTGTTCTCATATTCTTCAATTCGAGACCGAGTAAAAATCGCCTTGCGATGTTCTAGCCAAGCCTGCTTCTCTTTACTATCTAATGTATGAGGAAAATTACGCGCTCTATACCGAAACAATAACTCAGGCAATCTCTGATCAGTAAATTGAAAATTTAACGTCGATAATTTTTCTGGTTCAGTCAACGGTATACAATCTCTCATTTTACAATCTTCATCACTCAAAAAACCATCATACAAACGAGAATCTACGTCTTCTGATAAAGAAACAAAAGGCTTATCATATATCGCAATGACTTTTTCTTGTAAGTCGACTTGTTGACGCAATAATTTCAAATTGTCTACACAACGCTTATCATCAATCCCTAAACGTTCAAATTTTTTTGAATGGAAAGAACCAATAGGGAAAAGAACTGGACATCGGTTAATATGTACTGATTTTAGAGGAACAGGAGATAATCCATTCAATTGATCATGACGTGTAAATAACCGTTTACCTAATTCGATGCTATCCAAATCTTGTAATACCTGCATATCCCCACTCAAATTACAGGCGATTATTTCATTAGCATTACGAGGATGCCATGCTATAGGAGCAATCAAAGCAGTATTTGCCTGAGCAGCCCCGAACTTACTCGAAACATGTACTAATGGAGTTAAATTCCTGATATCTATCAAACTTTTTAGATGCATTTTATTCCGCGAATTATATAAATAATTAAATAATTTAGGCTTTTCTCGACGCACTAACCGAGCTAGCGCAAGAGTAGCATCAACATCTTGCTCTGCATCATGTGCATTGACATATTCAATGCCATTAGCAAGCGCTAAATCCTGAAGCTTAAAACTAGGGAATCCATCGTCTCTATGTGGCCATTGAATCCCATCAGGAGAAAAAGCATAAATAGCACGCATAACATTTATTAAATCCCATCGAGAATTACCATTCTTATAACTCCAACCATAAGGATCATAAAAATTACGATAAAAAATGTTCTGACTATATTTATCATCAAATCGAATGTTGTTATACCCAAAGATACAAGTATTAGGCTTGCAAAAAAATTGATACACGCGTTGGGCAAATTCATGCTCTACAACACCATCACGCAATGCTTTTTGTGGCGTAATCCCCGTTATTAATACTGATTCTGGATCTACTAAATAATCATCAGAAGGCTTGCAAAAAAATACTTCTTTACTCTGTATTGTTTCCAATTGGTGATCAATGCGAATACCAGCAAACTGTGCTGGACGATCCCGAGCCACATCCAGACCAAATGTTTCATAATCATATATTACAAAGTGATCCATTTCAGGTTAAAACTCCATAAAGATGCAAAAATTATATCTTTTTAAAATAATAAACCAAGCAGAGAATACTTTTCTTGATTTCATAAAGATAATATTGATATTTCTGTCAAATCCCAACACTGAATAAAAGTAAAATAGGCTACCAACAGAATGAGCATCTTATTCATATACTGCAACCAATAATTCTACGCAAATGACAAGAAATCTTTACGCTAGAATATCTCTTTTGATAAACCCATTAAATCTTCAAGAGAAATCCTGATAAGAGATGAGTCGCAACAGTGATCTGAGCAACAGTCACTTCTTCCTCTTCAGTAGAAAGAATGTCAAAAACCTGATCTTTTACTTCTTGCCATTTCTCATTTTGCATAATAGTAGCAACAGAACTACCAGCAGTAATAGCCTTAGCAATCATCTCACGTCGCGCAGAATACATCCAATCTAAACCCGCAGACAATGCAAGATTCTCATAATGATCGTCTACAACAACGTTGTTAGCCACAGATAGCAATCTATCAACACCTAATCCCGCTGAAATAGCCGACCACATATCTAGAACTACTAACAAACTCGTATTACATGTTTCTGATATATCAATTAAATCTGGGACAACCATTAAAAATTGCATACGAACAATTTTGTTGGCAATATCGGGTGGAAAACCATTGCTAATGAGATTCATAACACGTTTATTGAAGCGCTCCGACCATTCCTCTGGTATCTTTTCCTGCAATAAGGCATCAAGCTTATGAAATGCTGTCAGAAGGCGCTTGACCGCATTACCTATATCCCCAATAAACGTTCCATTTTTTATGAGAAGACGTGTAAGATTAATAAAAATAAATCTAATCTCTTCATATATCTTGTTCTGTAGCTCACCACTAATCTGGTTATCCAATCGATCTACCTCTTTCCAAAGATAATCCAATTCATAACCAGCATACGCTATCACAGCAGAACGAACAACATTTTCAATTGAAGAACTAGTTTCTTTAGATAAGCTTACAACAAAGCAAGACCCTCCTTTATTAATAATCCTATTAGCCAAAACTGTCGCAATTATCGCCCTACGCAGTTGATGATTCATAATGTCTTCAGAATATAATTGGCTTAACTTCTCAGGAAAATAGTTCAGTAATAGATTAGTAAACCATGGATCATCTATAAGAGTACCCTCCAATAATTTTTCTGATAATTTAAGCTTAGCATACGAGAGTAAAATTCCAACTTCCGGACGACTAAGAGGAATATCCGCACTAATACGCTCTTCAAAAGCCGCAATGCTTGGCAAATGTTCAATTTTTCGATCAAGAGAACCCTCTTTTTCCAAAAACTTCATAAGTTGTGCAAAATTCCACATCATCGCCATACCCTTACGAACTTCCAAAGATATGGCTAAAGACTGCAAATAATTATTACGCAAAACAAGAGCTATCACTTCAGAAGTCATCGAGCTTAAAAGTTTATTACGATCCTCTAAAGTAAGCCTTCCATCACGCATCGCCGAAGCTAATGCAATTTTTATATTGACCTCTAAATCAGAACAATTCACTCCAGCTGAATTATCAATTGCATCAGAATTAATGCGCCCGCCACTTAATGAGTAAACAATACGAGCTCTCTGCGTAAGACCAAGATTAGCTCCTTCTCCTATAACCTTTGCCTGTACATTATCAGCAGTTACACGCACAATATTATTTGCTTTATCCCCTATATCTGCGTCACTGTCTTGAGATGAACTAATATAAGTTCCAATACCTCCAAACCACAAAAGGTCTACCGGAGCCATCAAAATTGCCGATACAATCTCAGAAGAGGTGTTTATCGCCTTCGAAACTCCTATTACAGCAGCAGCTTCCGGAGTCAACCGAACGGATTTCTCTCTTCTCGAAATAATCATCCCACCCTTAGATAAAACTTTCCGATCAAAATCCTGCCAACTTGAAGAAGGGGCATTAAAAAGCCTTTTACGTTCATTAAAAGTAGTTTCCAAATCTGGATCTGGATCAATAAATATATCGCTACGATCAAAAGCAGCAACAAGTTTAATCTGCCTAGATAAAAGCATGCCATTTCCGAACACATCTCCGGACATATCACCAACACCAGCTACCGTAAAAGGCATGGTTTGAATGTCAATATCCATCTCACGAAAGTGTCTCTTAACTGTTTCCCAAGCACCACGTGCTGTAATCGCCATTTTTTTATGATCATAACCCTTTGACCCACCTGAAGCGAAGGCATCATCTAACCAAAATTTTGCCTCTTGAGACAAGCTATTTGCTGTATCCGAAAAAGTTGCTGTTCCTTTGTCTGCAGCAACAACAAAATAAGGATCATCCCCATCCAAACACACAGTATTTGCAGGATGAATAATCTTTTGTCCTTCAAAATTATCTGTTACAGATAGCAATGCACGAATATAGGTCTTGTACGCTTTACGCCCTATTTTAATAATTTCATCGCGTGGACCCTCAGATGGCAATCTCTTCGGATAAAATCCTCCCTTAGCACCAACGGGCACAATAACAGCATTCTTAACTTTTTGAGCCCTCACTAATCCAAGAACTTCTGTACGATAATCTTCTGCTCTATCAGACCAACGCAAACCACCACGCGCTATCTTTCCACATCGAAGATGAACACCTTCAACCTCAACACAATATACAAAAATCTCTCGATGAAGTTCTTCTGCGCCAAGACTTTTTATTTGACTAGAATCAAATTTAAAGACGAGTGCAAGATCATAAGGATGTTTTTGAAAGTAATTAGTTCGCAGTGTCCCGATAATCAAATTGACATAACAACGCAATACAGTGTCGTCATCTAAACTAGAAACCTTTAATAAAGAAGAATCTATTTCCTTCAAAATTCCCTTAATGCTCTTATCCCTCTCCTTATTAGACAGATTGGGATCAAAACGGCTGTGGAAAAGACTGAACAATAACTGACTGATAGAAGGATTTTTACTCAAAATCTGTGCAATAAAGTCTTGCGACCATATAACAGATGTCTGCCGAAGATACCGAGCATATGAACGCAAAACGCTTATCTCATATACACGCAAATCCGTAAGCATAATCAAATGATTAAAAGAATCATTGTCCACTCTATCCTGGAAAATATATTTAAAAGCTTCAACAAGAGCATCCCTGCGATTTTCAAGATCAAACTGTACAGCATTAGCTGGCTTTAAATCCATCTGATACAAAACGACAAGATGTTCTCCATCATCTGCAATCATTTTAATTTCAAAAGTATCTTCACTAATGACTGTAAAACCAAGGTTTTCAAGCAATGGCACACGTTTTGATAACGAGAAAGGCTCATTTGCATGAAAAATTTTAATCTGAATGCCCCCATCTTCTTTACTAGAAAAATCAACGCATAGCTTTTCTTTTCCTTCAGTACAATTGGTAATATAGTGCAAATATTTTACAGCTTTTTCAGGAGAAAATACATCTTGAAAAGTCTGAGAAAATACAAAACGCGGAATCCCATCTCCAGCGCTTTTATAAAATTTCTCTTCCCAATATGCGACTATAGAACGCACTCCTTCTTCAAGATACTCTTGAGATGGATTAGGCGTCTCCCCCCCTGAACGGCCTATAACAAAATGAATCCTAACCAATCCTTCTTCAAGAAAGCTAGAATAAAACGCTGATACATGACCCACGTAAACTTCTGATAGATAATTGCCAATCTTCTCGCGAACAGAAGAATCAAAATATTCCCGCGGTATATAGATAAGCAACGAAACAAATCGATTAAAACGATCAATGCGAGGAAGAACGCGTGTACGCGGCCTATCAATAATATCAATAATTTGTTCACAAAAAGATGCTAAGAGCATTGGATCAATTTGAAATAACTCATCTCTTGGATAACTTTCCAACATATTTTGCAACATACGATCCGAATGACTGTCAGGATAAAAATTAAGAAGATTTTGAACCTTAATAATTTTTTCACGCAACAACGGGATCTTTGTAGCTCTCTGTGAATATGCCAAATGGGTGAAAAATCCAACAACATGTAACTCGCCAATGAGTTTACCCTTTTCATCAAAATGTTTAATGCCTATAAAGTCCATATATGCACGACGATATACAACAGACATAACATTTGATTTCGTGACAATTAAAAAATCCGGACCCTCTAAGAAATCACGAACTTCTGGCTCAACTAGCTTGTCTTCCCGATAAAAACTCAAAATCAAAAGATCGGGATTCTTCAAAATCCCTAATCCTGACGCAACGTCATGATTTAATCCTATTTTTTCTTGTTCCACTCCCTGAGAATAATAGCGCATTCCCATGAATTTAAAATTATCTTCTTTTAGCCAATCAAGAAAGGTCAGAGCCTCAACTATATCCTCTCCTTTGTTTTTATTACTAACATTAGTGAAACGCGAAAGAGAATTTTGTATCTCATCAATAGACGAATGCATCGCCTGTGAATCTTGTGCGATTAACTTGAGTTGATCAATAATAAAGATCAGTTGTTTTTTAATATCTTCAGCTTCTGCCGGCGATATTTTCGGAATATGAACTTGTATTAAACTGATTTGTCGTTGGGAAATATCATGGATTTCAGGAGAATATAAATGCCAATCACTATTTTTATCTTTTACCAAAACTGGATGGATGGCCATCATAATATTACGATGACTTGCTACTATCTCTCCTATGACAGATTGGTATAAGAAAGGAAGATTATCTACAATAACCGTTACAATACTAGTTGATGCACCAGAAGGATTAATGCCTTCTACCTCCCTAATATCTATACACTCCGCACTAGGAGAGGAATCCCAATCCATCAAAATATCGTGTGATACAATAGCGGTCAACGCCAGCATTAGTGGCGTATACCTCTCAAGATCATCAATGTTAGCTTTTTCAAACATCACAGAAGAACTAAATGATGGAAGTCCTAAAACAGCTATTGCTGCATTAACATCATCAATGATTCTACTACGTTTTAAATTTCTCGAAAACACCGTTATTATCCTTTAAGAATCACTCTTATTTCACTAACGAAGACGTACATAATCAAATTATTACTATCGCCTGGATTATGTAAATATATCAATAAAAACAATAAAACATTTATTTCTCATTCAAATCAATCATCATATTAATAGATCAATCAAAACTTGACCACTTTAATCTTTAATTATTTTTTCCATTATCATTTCCTCTATTTAAAGAATTTGTGAGTTTTAATCATATCACACTTGATTTTTACGATAAAAAACACATAACTAAGAGTTATGAATGAATTTCCCAAAAAACTACTTAAAAGCCACCGTCACTTCATCAAAAATCATTATGATGCAAAGTTATTCCAAACACTAGCAAACAAACAGAAACCTAAAATAATGATTATCTCCTGCTGTGATTCGCGCGTTACACCTGAGACAATATTTGACGCTCAACCTGGCGATCTTTTTGTAGTACGCAACGTTGCGAATATTGTACCACCTTATGAACCAGATGGACAACACCATGCGACCTCTGCTGCAATTGAATTTGCAGTTCAAGCCCTTGGTGTAGAGCATATAGTCATCATGGGGCATGGTCGTTGTGGAGGCATACAAGCCATCTTAGATCCCATAACCCTTCCTCTATGCCCCGGGGACTTTATTGGGAAATGGATGGATATCGTACGCCCTATTGCTCAAAAAATAATGACAAATGACCCTGTTGAAAAACAAACTATTCTCGAACAACTTTCAATTCGCAATTCCTTACACAACATACGGGGCTTCCCTTTTGTTAGGGAATTAGAAGAACAAAATTTGCTACACATCCACGGTGCTTGGTTTGATATTAGAACTGGTGAATTGTGGATTTTAAATCCTAATAGCAATGAATTTATTCTTAATACTCAGTGATGAATTCCTAATTTTTTACAATATCACTCAGTATTATTAATGACGAAAATGCCTTATCCCTGTAAAAACCATTGCAATATTATGCTGGTCTGCAACTGAAATGATTTCCAAATCTCGTATAGATCCCCCAGGCTGAATAACGGCAGTAACCCCCGCCTTAATGGCCTCTAGAATACCATCAGGAAAAGGATAAAATGCTTCTGAAGCAATAACAGCACCACTCGTTACAGATTTAATTCCTTCTTGTGCAGAAATTCCTTGAGATTTTATCGCCGCAAAACGAGTCGAGTCTACTCTGCTCGTTTGACCAGAACCAATTCCAATAGTACGACCTTCTTTAGCAAAGACAACGGCATTAGATTTGACATGTTTTACTATCTTAAGAGCAAATTTCATATCACTCAACTCTTTAGGAGTTGGGCTTCTTTTTGTCACTACCGTCAACTCTTGATCATCCACCACATTATTATCACGCGTTTGTACGAGAATACCACCCGAAACCGTTTTAAACACAATATCTTGAGCACGAGGATCAGATAACTCAAATGTCTTTAAAAACCGCATGTTCGGCTTCTCGGAAATAACAACCTCAGCCTCCTTAGAAATGTTAGGAGCTACAATAACTTCAGTAAAAATTTTTATTACTTCCCGCGCGACTTCTTGGTCTAGTGCTTGATTAAATGCAACAATTCCACCAAATGCAGACATAGGATCACATGATAATGCCCGACGATATGCTTCAAGAAGGGTATCGGCAATTGCTACACCACATGGATTAGTGTGTTTTACAATCACACAAGCGGCACAATCTTCGGAACTAAATTCTGAAACAAGTTCATACGCAGCATCAAGATCATTGATATTATTATACGAAAGTGGCTTTCCTTGAACCAAAGTAGCATTGGCTATTCCGGATTTTTTATTAAGGATAGAATAAAGTGCGGCTTTTTGATGAGGATTTTCCCCATAACGCATCTCTTGCTTCTTTGTGCCAGTAATATTCAAATAATCAGGGAAATCCTCATTTTTGGCATTTGCAAACCACCTGCAAATCGCCGCATCATAAGAAGCAGTTCTAAAAAAAGCTTGTAAAGCCATTTTTTTTCGAAAATTAAGCAACACCTTTCCATTATTGGATTCCATCTCAGATAGAAATAATGGATAGTCTTTTGAATCAGTTAAAACAGTCACATAATCATGATTCTTAGCAGCTGCTCTAATCATAGATGGGCCACCAATATCAATGTTTTCTACTATGGTATGATACTCATCTTCCCTCAAACAAGATTCTTCAAATGGATATAAGTTAACAACCACAAGATCAATTGATTCCAATCCATGCTCCCGCATAGCCATCATATGTTCTGGATTATCACGAATACCCAATAGCCCCCCATATATCTTAGGATGTAAAGTCTTGACACGCCCATCCATTATTTCAGGGAATCCTGTAATGTCAGAAATATTTGTGACCGGAATATTTTCTTTTTCAAGCAGTTGACAAGTTCCACCTGTTGATACGAGTTTAATCCCCCATGAAAGTAGTCGCCTAGAAAATTCAACAATACCAGTTTTATCATATACAGATATCAGTGCATTTTTTACCAAAATTTCATCGGAACCACAATATTTTCTATGAGAAAAATCCATGAAAAGATCCCTATTTTATATAGTACTTAAAAGATAATGAGCTATCATGCCCAACGTTTCCAACATATAAAAACAAAATCATCCCTATTTTTGAGAAAGTCACTAAACCGATTGATTGAACTTTTTACAAAAATGACAAAGTGTAACTATCATGTCAATTAATATAATTATAAACACAATATCCCCCTCTTTTAAAGGCTATATCCAACAAAAAATCATCCTTCATAATTTTAAAAAATGATAATGACAAACAACATCCTAACTATAGAAAAATTCCAATATTATCATTAATTTTGAACAATCAGCCGACGCAATGCAACAGCAAAGAAACCATCCATCCCTGAAGGCACTCCTTCAATCTCTCCCAACATGTCTGGAGTAATACGAAGCCATCCTTCAGGGGTAATCGCCATAGCCATATTATTCCAACTAGCATTGTTCAAGGACATTATCTCAACTGGAATCAACGAAGATCGAAGAACTTTCCGTACAACATCTTCACTATCTTGTTTGTCTAAAGAACAATTGGAAAAAACAACGATTCCTCCAGGCTTGACAAGAGCCAATCCATGTAAAAGCAATCTTTCTTGGAAACATGCCGACCTTACGATATCTTCCGCATCTCTCGTCCATAATACATCAGGATGACGCCTCATTGTCCCCGTAGATGAACAAGGAGCGTCTACAAGAACAGCATCAAATAATTTTTTAGGACGATAATCAAAGGCATCACCTTCAATGATATTATCAGCGCACAAACGCAACCTATTCAAATTATGTTGAAGTTTTTCTAAACGATTATTTGAAATATCAAGAGCTGTCACTTTCGCCCCCGACAAAATAAGTTGAGCGGTCTTTCCCCCAGGAGCAGCACATAAATCCAAAACAGAAAGACCATTTAATGGCCCAAATAGTTGCACAGGAATAGAAGCTGAAGCATCCTGCACCCACCACACACCTTCCGCAAATCCAGGAAGAGAAGAAACCGATCCCCGAAATTCCCTGAGACGTATTCCTCCGGTAGGCAACACAACAGCATTTAATTTATTCGCCCATATTTCAATATCAGACTTTACTGTTAAATCAACATAACTAGGGGTAAGACAAGCCTGAGATATACAGTAAGTAGATTCCTTTCCATAGAAGTCTTCTAAACGTTTCTTAAACCATTGAGGAATAACTGATATGCTTGAAAAACGCTGTAATAATTCTGTTTTTTCTCTGGAAACTCTACGCAAAATAGAATTGACAAGATTTGAAAAATGCCGATTTTCTTGATCGCGCTTAGCTTGTTCTACTGCCAAATCAACAACAGCATAATCCGCAACATCTAAATAAAGAATCTGAGCAATAGAAATGCGAAATAACTGCCGCAAAGATTGTTTTTTCTTTGAAAGAGAAGATACCAGCAACAAATCAAGAACAGCATCAATACGAGGAAGAAAGCGCAACGTTGTGCTTAAAATAGCACGAACTAATGCCTGATCCTTATGTGAAAGCTTCCGAAAGGCAATATCTCCACGCTCTGGATCCAACAAACAAGTTAAAGAAATACGTTTTCTCGTTACACAAGATAATAAATGAGCAGCAACAAGACGTGCATTCATCCCAGATTTCAACAATACCACCAATCTACAAACATCGTATCTTATCCTTAGTGTTAATAAATTATAGGGAAAAAACAATACTTCGCCACAAAGAAAGGAACACACAGTACATAAATGTTCCTACAAAATAACATGATTGGCATTATATCCATACTGCAATATCACGATAAAAATAACCTATATGCCCTCAATCCCCTAGAGCAATAACATCTATCAACCAACAAATAAGTTCGTATCATATAGCATGCAATATTACCAAAAATATTCTATAATAAAGTTCATTGTTCAATGATTATAATGTTTTATCCGCCCATATTCAAAAAAAAAAGCAAGATGGTTCATGTCCCTATTTTTAAACCTTTGCAAAAATTTCTCAATGCTGTAGGAGAAGATAGAGATACTTTCGTTACTTCTTCGCACGGCAAACATTTTTTCACTCTTAAATCTTTTGGGAACTAGTTTAAAAGCAGAGGCGCAGAAGCAAGGTTACCTATGAATGTACGATACATGGATTTAAGAGGAGCAACTATTTAGCCAATGCAAGAGCTAATCCTCATGAACTTATGGCAATGTATGGATTGGTCGACAATGGGAATGGCTTTATATATCAGAGAAGTTAACCTGAGAAAACTTACCTAAAAACAGCGACAATAATAGCAGAATTTGCCAAAAAAAGTTAGAAAGTGTATTTTATAATCAGTTCATTCTACTTATTTTTATTTTGGCACTAATTTTGCCTAATCTTAAGCTAAACACGTGAATATAAGTTATAATGACCAATACCATCATTCAAAATAAATACAGATCATATGAAAAACGAAAAAGTCGAGGATTTATGAACAATAATACAACTAAAAAATCGAAAGAAACTCTTTCTTCTATCGCAAAACGCGCCCTAGAAGAAGCACGTCAACGTCGCTCAGCTGAAAACAAAAACGCTAAACATCCAGTAGAAATAGGAGGAAGAGACGGTCCCGACCCTACTCGTTTTGGAGATTGGGAAAAAAACGGATTATCAATAGATTTCTAGTATCATTGTCCATAAAAATTGCATTTAATCCCTTCCTTTAAAAGCAAAAAATTGGAATGATAAATCACCAATATTTCAATTATTCATAAAATTACATATACGTAAATCGAGATGTTAATTAAATAAACTTGAAATAGATTGCTCTTGGAAAGTTCTACTAATAGCCTCTCCTAACAACTGAGCAATAGTAAGAACACGTATTCTAGGAGAAGATTTAACTAAATCCGTAGGCTGTATAGAATCAGTAATAATAAGCTCTTTTAGCTTAGAAGATTCTATGCGTTTAATGGCGGATCCCGACAAAACACCATGCGTAATATAAGCCGCTACACTCGAAGCCCCTTGTTCATACAAAGCATCGGCGGCACCACAAAGCGTTCCTCCAGTATCGACGATATCATCAATAAGAATACAGTCTTTCCCTCTTACCTTCCCTATAACATTCATAGCCTCAATTTGCCCTGGATGTTCACGCCTTTTATCCACGATTGCAAGCAAACATCCCAATCTTTTAGCGAGTGCACGGGCACGCACAACTCCCCCCACATCGGGAGAAACAACCATGAGATTCGCAATATCATGGCATTCTTTAATATGACGCTCTAAAATTCGTAAGGCATATAGATTATCGGTTGGAATGTCAAAAAAACCTTGGACTTGTCCTGCATGCAAGTCCAACATCATAACACGATCAGCGCCAGCCTGTGTAATCAAATTTGCAACTAATTTGGCAGATATAGGTGTACGAGGACTAGGCTTCCGATCTTGTCGACAATATCCAAAATAAGGAATGACCCCTGTAATACGCCCCGCTGAAGAACGACGCGCAGCATCGATCATAATAAGCAACTCCATTAAGTGATCGTTAGCTGGACAAGAAGTAGACTGAACAATAAAAACATCTTCTCCTCGCACATTTTCCCCAATTTCCACAAATACTTCTCTATCAGAAAAATATGTGACCGCAGCCTTTCCTAAAGAAATACCCAAGTAATCACAGATATCTTCAGCAAGACGCTTATTGGAATTACCTGCAAATATTTTCATATACAATATACCCTATTTAAAACGTAAAACGATTTCTTTAAACGCAACTTGTCCACCCTTTTCATCTTCCCAACATTTAATGATCTATATATAAATCCAAACCTACATGGAAAATATCTTTTACATTACGCAATTCACTTAAAAGATAATCAAATAAATTGTGATGATTCCCTTCTAGTATTTTTTGCAACAACCAAAATAATCTATTCTTGAATATACATATCTCTTTACAAATATATCAAGATACTTTTACTTGATTAATGTCTTCAGGGAAATACAAATACCTTTTTTGTCAATAAAAACCCTTAAAAACAATCGCAATTCACAAAAGGCACCAAGTCTACCTTCCTGTGAGAGACAACTAATACCTTAAATAATTCTCCCATACTTTTGTCGTCAGAAGGCATCCCCACTAAACGTCTAACAGAATCCAATAAAATATCTGCTCTATCTGTGTTTTTCATAAGAGAAAAAACCCTCTGCCAAATTCCAAGACATTCTAAAAATTTACCCTGCTTTACACATCCATTGATATATAATTTGCGTAAAATAGAAATTGAAGATAACCGCTGAAAATCAACATGACTGCTCAGATCTGCCTGTCCTGGATGCATTAATGGTGGATCATATTTATGCCCTTTAACTGCTTGCAGCGTATCACCCATGCCAGATTGTAAATGCCCATAATCAATCACAATTGCCGTGCCCCCCTCACATACTAATCTATCAGCAATAGATTGTATTGCGGAATCTCGGCATGGAGAAGTTTCTAATATCATACCAGGAAAATAATCATTAAACGGAGAAACAGGCGATGTTATCGCATTTTTTCCTATGCCAAAAACGAGCAACTCATGGTGATCTATATCAATCATGCGTTCACGCATTCCATCATTGGTTATAACAAATTGTTTGATTGGCAAACTATCAAAAAATTCATTCGCCATAAGAAAAGTAAACCCTGGCGGAACATCAGAGATACCAACACACCAATTTATCTTATCTCCATAAAATGAAAGATTCTTCTTTTGAATCGAAACAAGTCTTTCGCTATTCTCGATCATATAAATCGATAGGATAGCAAAAAAATCAGGCCTTAATTTGCAAATGGTGCGCAAAACATCCAACATCATGGTCCCCCTACCCGGACCCATTTCTATTAATCTAACACACCGTGGGAATCCATGCTGTTCCCATGCAAAAATCAAAAAGATCGCTAACATCTCTCCAAAAATTTGACTTATTTCTGGAGCAGTAACAAAATCCCCATCCACTCCAAATGGATTACATGTTTTATAATAGCCAAACTCAGAATCTGAAAGACATAACGAAAAATATTGATCAATAGTAATCTGACCATTTCTTTTGATGAGATCTACTATCTTTTGATACAATCCAGTCTTCACAAACATTCTCTACTTTTTGTTCGCACCGCCTGGAAAACAATCCAAATCCCAATAATCAGTGTCAGAATAGATAATACCATCCCCATTGTTACCCATCCGTCCAGTAAGTAGCCTAACTGATAATCTGGTTCGCGGAAAAATTCCATGCCAATCCTTGCAATAGCATAACAAATAGAAAAGACACCCGCCGTCAATCCCGGCTTTTTAAGAGCACCATGATAAACCATCCACTGCATAATCAAGAAAATAACTAATCCTTCAGAAAATGCTTCATATAACTGACTTGGATGACGTGGTAAATCGCCCCCATTAGGAAAAACCATAGCCCACGGGACCCAAGAAACTTTCCCCCATAATTCACCATTGATGAAATTAGCAATACGCCCTAAGAATATCCCAACTGGCGCAGATGCCGCAATAAGATCTAAAAACACCCAAAAAGAAAATTTAAAAATGCGTGACAAAACAAACAAGGATAAAAACGCACCTATCAATCCACCATGAAAAGACATACCTCCCTCCCAAAGGAAAAAGATATGTAATGGGAACTCCCAGAATATTTTCCAGTTATAAAAAAGCACATATGCTATACGACCACCGACAATCATACTTACAACTACCCAAAAAGAAAATTTTTCTTGGCAATCATCTGTCTTATAGACAAGATTCTTATGATTTTGCTCTTCTGTCCATAATAAAGGCTTGTCTAGCAAATATCGCATGTACCAAATGCCAAAAAAAATACCAACTAAATAAGACAATCCATACCAACGTATAGCAAGAGGACCTAATGATATTGCAATAGGATCAATATTTGGATACATCAAAACAGATAACAGCATGATTGGGTTTCCCATTTATTATTTTTTAAATTGCTTCATAAGCACTTAATGCTATCCTCATATTAATGATAGACCAAGAAGAAAAAATTCTTATTAATGCTACGACATCATAAATCCAACATACCTTGTTATTGCCATAACAATACGATACAATAAGTCTTTTTAGTCATCTTTGTATTAGGAATAGAGCAATGTCATTTAAACCCGACCAAATTTTTAATCAAGCTTCTCGTCTGGCCGATTGTGCATCTAGTGCTTTCCAAAACATATCCAAGGAAGCAGAATCTTTCGCTCAAGTAAAGCTCCAGAAAACATTGAATTCTATGGGAGTTGTGCGTTCAGAAGATGTTGAAGCAATTAAGAGCATGATATCTAATATTCGTGAAAATCTAACGTCTGTTTGTGAACGTTTAGAAACCATTGAAAAACAACTTGCAGACTTTAAATCCCCCGCAAAGAAAAAAGAAAAAGAATAATTTTTACTGTTTAATATGGACAATATATCTTGTCTTGTTTGCTTTAATATATGATCACCTTATTGTACCTAACGATAAATCCGCTGCAAAAATAACAAAGTTGTTAGTGAGGCAAAGCAAGGCATATTTAAAAATAAAAAGAAGATTTAAGACACCCTAAAATGAAATGTATTCTTCACATACCTATATCTAAAACACTCTAAAGAACCCCTCGTATCTCCCAATTACTTTAACAACCAATGTCAAAGAATAGATTGTCTCAATTTATCAAGAGGATATCAAAATAAAAACTTTATAATTTTTTATAAAATGTGCTCGTAAGAAAATAATTTAGGATATGTTATCCACTTGTACATCTAGCGATATAATAGAATATACTTTGTCTTTCTCGAAACCAAACGTTACTTATGACAATACAAAAAATATAGTAAAATTGATTGTTCAACCGCATTCTATAAAATAGCCTGCGAAAGCAGAATATCCTCAATAGTACGACTGTTTATGGTACGGTTGAGTGGATTCGAACCACCGACCTCAGGTGCCACAAACCTGCGCTCTAACCAACTGAGCTACAACCGCATAACAACATCACAGCAAATCCTAAAAGTACACCATATTCTGTAAATCATTGTTTAACATACAAAAATATATTCAGCTCTTAAACTGTATACTCTCATCTTATAACAAAACAAGATCTAAAATATCTCGTTAACCTTAATAGTAAATTAACGTTAATGACTACAAATTTACGCTTTCAGATCCCATGCTTGTTGGGTATTCTTATGATTAGATAGATGCCGAATGGGCGTCAACCCCCTTTTCTTGAACTTAATACATACTGTGGATACAAAATGCTTATCACACAATATCTTTTTATGAAAAAAATTGCCAATTTATATAGAAACTTAACGCAATGCAAAGCACTGTCTTTTTTAAATCAGCATTTTGTAAAAAAAGGTTGGATCAGCCAGATAGCACATTGTTTGTTGGGAAATTTCCTTGTTATCACTACTTGCTACAATAAAAAGATTCGTTTTGTTAAGGATTTAAACAAACCCAGCTTATCAGTACGAAAGTTAGAATATTGTATTGCTTCCTTGTTACAATTTTTTATTAAAAAGACCAACACAAACATTCAATTTGCAATATATCCCGTTAAAATAGACATAGAACAAATTCATCTTATCAGATCTAATAATGATGCATGTAAAGTCATTTATATATTCATAAGTAATGTATTATTCAAAAAACAAGATCATTATGCATATATAGAAATGAAAACCCAAAATCCTATTATAAAAGAGAAAAATATTTTTTCTAAAATATTCTACTATAAATATCCAATTATTATAAAAAATATAACTGTTATTATAGATTTTTTCTCGACAAAAAAACTTAAAACCTAACATGTGCCTATAAAAACCGAAAAATTTCTGAACTATTCTAGAAAGTACCAAAGGTTCAAAGATGAGTATTGATTCTATTACATTAAATCCCCCAAACAGTCCTACAAATAACTGTAAAAACACTTCCAAGGATTTGTCTCTCAAGGAGACAATCAATAATTTGGGAATAAGAGATTCGCACAAAGGCAATCCCTGCAATCAAAATCATTTGGAACAATCCAGCCCTACGGGTCAAAACCATGCTCCAAGAACACAGATCAGTTGTTCCAGAAATCTAGAACCAGAAAATTCGTTTTTATTCGATTCAAGCCCACGTACAGTTCGATTTACATGGAAAATAGATGCTCAAGGGCATTTGAACGCAGTTTCAGAAGAATTATCTCAAACCATTGGAACATATGCCCTTAAAATGATTGGTATGCATCTATGTGACATTAATCATATTCTTCAAATTGATTCTAAAGACCATCTTTTCGACCTTTTAACGCAACAAAATACTTGGTACAGTAAAACAACTTTCTGGCCAATTGAAGGAACCGATTTACATGTACCAATTGATCTCGCCGCTCTACCAATATATTCTCGCGATCGTGAATTTGTTGGTTTTAAGGGATTTGGAATTATTCGGGTGAATCAAACGAAGAATGATCCAAAAAAATTAGGAACAACACTAGGTGAAAAATTCTCCCAATCACATGAAATAAAAAAAGTTCATTCTTTCATTAAAAAAGAAAACTCTCCTTCCTTACCTTACCAAACAATTCCAGCGCATCTTGATATTAAAGACAGGGGGTCTTTTCCTTCTGGATATTTTCCAAAAGACAAAGATGATAATTTAGCAACAAATAAAAAAAACTACTTTTCGAAGAGAGATAATTTCCATACTATTAACTTAAATCAATATATAGAGAAATATCCTCACCCAAAAGAAAGCTTTGAAGATTCGTTTCAAATCAATCATCCATCATTATCTACATATTTTGGCGAAGGAGAAAATTTAACACCAGAAATTGTTGACAAACATCCGATATCTCTTTTTGTATGTTCAAAAGAACGTTTGCTCTATGCCAGCCCTTCTTTCCTCCTTCTCGCAGGCTATAAAAGCGTTGAAGACATAGAAAAAGTAGGGGGAGTATCCATGTTATTAGATGCCCAGAAATTATCGAACGGCAATACACATGGCTCTATTACCTTACATCGCTCTGATGGAACAAATATTGCTGTATCAGCTCATTTACATACTATTCAGTGGAATAGAGAAAATTCACTTGCTATGACTTTTGTTCCTTTTGAAAAAAACAATAAATTATCTGATCATATCTCTCAAAATGAGATAAAATCAGGATATAATAATACAAGAACTGATGCGAATAAAATGGAAATTGAGATAATGCAATTATGTTCCATCTTAGAATCAACTTCTGATGGCATCGCTATTGTTAACAGAGATGGAACGATTCTTTCTACTAACCGTGCAATCGGCACGTTATTTGACTATCCCGCACAAGATATCATTGGAAAACCATTCAAAATTTTTTTTACACACGATAATCAGATTATTATGAATCATTGTATGGCAGAAATTTCATCTATTGATCTAGGAAAGACACTAGAGAAAACTGCTGTTGGCTGCACAAGAGAAGGAAAGCTTATATCTCTACGCATTACTATGAAAAAACTTCCCTTCTCTGCCTGTTATTGCCTCATATTGCATGATATTTCTGAATGGAAACAGGAAAAAAATGAGTTGTATCATGCTAAAAAAATGGCAGAAAAAGAAAACTCTCATAAAAACGATTTTCTAGCACGAGTGAGTCATGAAATTCGCACCCCTCTGACTGCTATTATTGGCTTTTCTGAAGTTATAAAAAATCAAAGATTTGGACCTGTAGGTAGCCCTCGTTACATAGAATATGCTAATTATATAGACCGATCTGGAAACCTTGTTCTGGATATTGTCAATGATCTTCTTGATATATCAAAAATTGAATCTGGCAAAATGAACTTTCATTTCGAATCAGTGTCCTTAAATGAGACAATTTCTGAAGCAATTTCTTTAATGGAACTCTATGCGAATGAAAAACGTATCCTCGTACGCACTTCCTTTTCTAATGATATTCCCCCAATATTTGCTGACCTACGCTCTATAAAACAGATAGCACTGAATATATTATCAAATGCGATTCATTTTACGCCTTCAGGAGGACAAATTGTCATTTCTACTGCATATACAAGAAATAAAGAAGTGGTTTTACGCGTCAAAGATACTGGGATAGGAATGACAGATTATGAATTAGAAAAAGCCATGAAACCTTTTGGACAAATACCTAATTCTCAACAGGTACGTGGGGAAGGAACCGGTTTAGGATTGCCTCTTACTAAAGCAATGGTGGATGCTAATATGGGTAAATTTTCGGTTTTTTCAACTCCCTCAAAAGGAACTTTAATAGAGATTATTTTCACACCACAAAAAACTGCATAAAATGCATCAAGAAAAAATTTTGAGCATCATTCTAAGATATTCTCAAGTGTTTTTTAAATAATATTGTTTGTTTTGCTATTTAAAAACAACAAATATAGATAGGGGAAAACGTTACTTTATAAACTTTTATAACTATCACCTTAATTGATGTTGAAAATTATTCCCATTCAATAGTTGCAGGCGGTTTAGAGGTTATATCATATACGACTCTACTAATTCCCTTTACTTCATTGACTATTCGCGTAGACACTTGACTGAGAAAATCCATGTCGTGGTGATAAAAATCTGCAGTCATCCCATCTCTTGATGTTACCGCCCTCAGAGAACAAACACACTCATAGGTACGTTCATCACCCATCACCCCTACCGTTTGAATGGGCAATAAGACAGTAAATGCCTGCCATATTTCATTATAAATTCCTGCTTTACAAATTTCCTCACAATAAATAGCATCAGATTCACGCAAAATATTTATTTTTTCCTCAGTGACTTCTCCAATACAACGAATAGCAAGCCCCGGACCTGGACATGGATGGCGATCTATAAAACTATCAGACAATCCCAATTCCTTACCAAGAAGACGCACCTCATCTTTAAAAAGATCTCTTAATGGCTCGACAAGATCCATATTCATGTATTCAGGCAATCCTCCTACATTATGATGCGATTTTATAACAGATGAAGGCCCACCAAAGAAAGAAACACTCTCAATAACATCAGGATATAAAGTCCCTTGTCCAAGAAATTTAGCACCACCTATTTTTTCTGCCTCTTCTTCAAAAACTTCTATAAATAATTTTCCTATAATTTTTCTCTTATCTTCTGGATCAATAACATTTTTCAGTTTTCCAATGAATCTCTCTGAAGCATCTACAACTATCAATGGAAAATCCGGATATTTCTTAAATAAACCAACAACATTATCCACTTCGTTCTTACGCATAAACCCATGATCAACAAGCACACAAGTAAGATTTTTCCCTATGGCCTCATAGATCAAAAATGCAGCAACAGAAGAATCAACTCCTCCAGATAGGGCGCAAATTACACGTTCATCACCCACTTGTTTCTTAATACAAGAAACAATTTCCTTGCGATAAGAAGACATAATCCAATCACCTTGGATACCAGCAACATCACGCACAAAATTAGCTATTAATTGAGATCCACCTTCTGTATGAACAACTTCTGGATGGAATTGAACAGCATAATATTTTCTCTTTTCATCCGCGACAAAGGCAAAAGGGGTGTTGTCCGACGATGCAATTACCTCGAATCCTTCTGGCATGCGCTCCACTTGATCACCATGACTCATCCAAACCTGTTGTATAGAATCCTTTTCCCATAGGCCTTTTAATAATGAGCAATCTTTTTTTATCTCAATGAAAGCACGACCAAATTCACGATTCTGCGACTTTTTTATTGTTCCTCCAAGAGACGTACACATAATCTGCTGTCCATAACAAATTCCTAACAAAGGAGTATTTGATTCTAAAATCTCTTGTGGAATTTGAGGGCTATCAATATCCAAGGGTGAAGCAGGGCTACCTGATAAAATAATTGCCTGAGGCCTTGTCTTTCTAAAATAATCCAAAGCACATTCAAATGCTATTACTTCACAATAAACTTTGTTTTCACGTACACAACGCGCAATTAACTGAGTGAACTGACTTCCAAAATCAATAATAAGAACCTTATTTGATTTTTTCCCTGCGTGCATCATAGCCTTTCATTTTTTCTCAAGAATTCTAACTTACTGAAAAATTCAACCAGTTTAATCATAGAATGGGAACTACTAATCTCAATAATTCTGTAGCCTATTAAATATTTAAAATAATATACAGGCGGAATAAAAGAGAATATTAAAATTCATTTCAATTCAACTATTTAAATTCTGCAATCCACTAACTTTTACACGGTCAATATTATGACCTTGAAGTCGTATAATCTCAAATCTGATATTCATCTCCATAAAAACCTCTTTTTCTTGCGGCAAGTGCCCTAGTTTCCAAAGAATGAATCCAGCCAAAGTAGAATAACGATCGTCTTCATCTACTAAATCAACTCCAAATAATTTTGAAGCGTAACGTACATCAATCCAACCATCAACCGTTAAAGAACCATCTTCCCCTACCGTAATATCAAGCTTCTGATCATCTTCGTCGGGAAAATCTCCTGCAATAGCTTCTAGAATATTAGCAGGTGTAATCATACCTTCTAAAACACCATATTCATCTAACACCATAACAAATGTCTGCTCAGATTTACGCAAACGTTCCATTAGTTTTAAAACACTAATATTCTCATGGACGACCAACGGCTTTCTAATAGAGCTTTCTAAATTTATAGAACCTTCTTCGAGAAGATCTCGTAATAAGCCACGCGCTGATACTATCCCAATAAAATTATCTAAAGTTCCTTGAGCAATAGGAAATCGAGAATGCCCTAATTCAAGAATTTTATACTGTAAATCCTCATCAACGCAATCCATATCAAGCCATACAATATCCGTACGAGGTGTCATAATTGATTTTGCAGGACGATCAGCAAGAGTTAGAACACTTTGAACCATATCTTTTTCCTGATCTGATATGATTTGCTTTTCATGTTTTGGAAATGAAAGCACATCAGAATTCTTCTTAAAACCTGGCTGTATAGGCTTTCCCCCTAATAAACGCAATACAGCATCAGCAGCACGCGCCCTCAAGCGCGAAGTAGACATAAGCCGTTCACGATTACGTCTTGCCACTTGATTAAAAAATTCAATGATGCCGGAAAAAGCTATAGAAGCATAAAGATACCCTTTGGGTATCTCAAAATGCAATCCCTCAATAATCAGCAAAAAACCAATCATCAACAAAAAACCAAGACAAAGTATAACGACAGTCGTATGCTGTGAAATATAGCGTATCATTGGCTTGGATGCCGCCATCATCATCAATGCAGATACAACTACTGCAATAGCCATAACAGAAAAATCTTCTACCATACCGATAGCAGTTACAACACTATCTAGAGAAAAAATAACATCTAGAACAACTATTTGCAGAACAATGATTTGCCAAGATATAGGGCTAAAAAATTTATGCTTTTTATCAAACTCATCCCCTTCTAATCGCTCATGCAACTCTATGGTTCCTTTGAACAAGAGGAATAATCCACCAATAACCAGCACAATATCACGCCCAGAAAACGCTAAGCCTCTAAAAAAGAACAAGGGCTGCTGAAACATAACTATCCAATAAGAGATTGTAGCAAGTAAGGCAATTCGAGTTATCATAGCAAAAGTCAACCCGAAAAACAGTGCTTTGCCTCTTTGAGCCAAGGGCAATTTCTCTGCTAATAGGGTTATAAATATTAGATTATCTATGCCAAGAACAAGCTCAAGGACTATCAGAGTAGCAAGACCAATCCATACGTAATAATCGTATATCCAACCAAAAAACATCAAATCAAACTATAAAATCAGGTTGCAAAACAATAAATCCAAATTTCCTGGATCTAACCCCCTCGTATTTTGGAAGGGAAAAATTAGTCTTATAGCAATCATATTTGAGCAAATCTTCACAAAAAACCACAATAGTATTTTAAAAAAGGAACGTAAACCGCAAGCAAAAAAAATTATCATTCCTCATTAAAGAAATAATAATAAAAATATCCAGTCTAACTCTCAATAGCCCCTATGATTTCTTAAAGGACTAGCGTATTATTCAGCATGTCTACTTTAAAATAAAAGAAAATGCAATATCTCTTCAATTTGACTGGGGAAAAATATTCTTAATTTTTTATAATGAAGCATTCTTTTTCCTTGTCAAAACTAGCGGGAAGATAGCACCTCGTTCTGAATATAATCAAGCTATCTTAAAAATAAAACTATTAGAAAGGCAATGGTTTATGACATTCGTCGTCACTGAAAATTGCATATTATGCAAACACACAGATTGTGTAGAAGTTTGTCCTGTTGATTGTTTTTATGAAGGGGAAAATTTCTTAGTAATTCATCCAGAAGAGTGTATAGATTGCGGAGTATGTGAACCCGAGTGTCCCGTTGACGCCATCAAGCCCGATACTGAACCAGGATTAGAAATGTGGTTACAAATCAACTCAAAATATTCTTCTCAATGGCCAAACATCACAACTAAAAAAGCCAGCCTACCTAATGCCGCCGAAATGGATGGAGTTGAAAACAAATACGAAAATTATTTTTCTCCCAAACCCGCTAAGAATACTTAAAGTGCATACATTGATATAATAAAAAATTTAACTATTTATATATTATTTTACATGATGAGAAAAGTTAATTCTTGATTAGCATATATTTTCTGATATAATGATGATATCTTTGAATCTTTCATGACCTTTCTAAGGAGCCTATGTTTCTTATAGGAATGTTCTTTTTTTTTCAAAAATGACGTTGATCATTGGATTTATAGTGGATTATCGAGAATGTTGAAAAAAATAATCTTAATGATGTTTTGACTACTCGCTGATCCCTATTTTAATATTTATGTATATGAGGGGGTTTGATGACGGTCCAACAAAAAAAATCTATGATGCGTCAAGGGTTTAAGACTGGTGAGCATATTGTGTATCCCACCCATGGAGTGGGGACTATTACAGAGATAAAAGAACAAGAAGTTGCTGGCATGAAGCTGGAATTTTTTGTTATTGCATTTGATAAAGACAAGATGTGTCTGAAAGTTCCCGTAGGGAAAGCAATTGATATTGGTATGAGAAAGCTTTCAGAAGCGCATTTTGTAGAACGAGCTCTCAAGCTAGTACGTGGCAAGGCGCGGGTCAAACGTACAATGTGGTCTCGTCGCGCACAAGAATATGATGCTAAAATAAATTCCGGAGATTTAATCGCCATTGCAGAAGTTGTTCGGGACTTATACCGCACAGAAAATCAACCTGAAAAGTCTTATTCTGAACGCCAGTTATACGAGTCAGCCCTGAACCGCATGGTCAGAGAAGTTGCGGCTGTAAACAGTATCTCTGAGCCAGAAGCCATTGATCTCATTGAGGTCAACTTATCTTCAAAAAGACCTAAGGACGAAAAACCAACGAACGAAAACCAATGCAAAGCAGCGTAGTATTTTTATACTAAAAACATTGAAGACGCTGTTCATTTCTCAAATATAAGTTAGTGAATTTTTTATTTTTTACTTTGGCCGTTCTATTGATTATTATCGAACAACAGAGTAATGACTTATTCTCTAATTTTTAGTTATCCCGCCTTGATATTTCTATCTTGTTAGATCTAGGATAAACTTGAACAGCATTTCAAAAATCAAATATAATCAAAAGAAATTATAGCATTGATTTTCAAAGGTCATCGTATTATAAAATAATTCGTATATTTGATCATTCCAAACATACTGATAACAGGAAGTTTGTATATTTTCTAGATTCGTAACGTTTTATGTGATTGTGTAAATACTTGTAAATACAAAGGAAGTAAGGACCTATGAGTCAAGAAGAATATAAATTGAAAACGATAACTCGTGAGAAAGTTGGGAAAGGATCCTCACGTTTGTTACGCAGAAATGGTAAAATTCCTGCTACCATTTATGGAAATATTTCGAGTCCTAAATCAATTGCGTTATCTACAAAAGATATATCTAAAAGACTATACAGTAAACATTTTATGACGACCATCTTCACAATTGATCTTGGAAAAGAATCGATCCGCGTTCTTCCAAAAGATTACCAACTTGATCCCGTAAGTGATGTTCTTATCCACATGGATTTTCTACAAATATCTGAAAAGTCAACTATCTCTGTACAAGTACCTATTCGTTTTATCAATCAAAACAAATCTCCCGGACTTAAGATGGGTGGAAGCCTGAATATCATTTGTCATGAAATCCCCCTACTTTGTCCAGCGAATAAAATTCCTGATTCTATCTCTGCTGATCTTGATGGATTAAAAATTGGCGATAATATCCATATGACAGATATACGCCTTCCTGAAGGAATTACTTCTGTATCACATGCTAATTCTACAATAGCAAAAATCTCTGCACCCATATCGAGCTCTTAACGTAAAAATCTTTATTTTTTAAAAAATAGATTTACGCGGATGGCTACTTTTATTTTTTTATATATTTGAGATCAAATTCTTAGAAAAAATTTTACAAGCCTTACTTCACAACGATACACTGTAATAAGCAATATAAGGAACGATTTCCTCATCAACTGCATACAAAATTTATGTTTTTCAATTATAAAATTTTATTTTAGATACATGCAAGCACGGTGTAGTTTTAAGTAAAATTGTTATTATCCTACTTTTTTAAGATTGCCCTTTAGGCTTCTCTACTATCCGCAACCCCAATTCACGAAGTTGACTAGAAATAGCGGGAGATGGTGCTCCCATTAAAAGATCACAAAAATTCTGATTCATTGGAAATAACGATACTTCCCGCACACTTTTAGCCCTCAAAAGAAGCATGACTATGCGATCAATGCCTGCTGCCATACCTCCATGTGGAGGCATTCCATATTGAAATGCACGATACAATCCTCCAAAACGACTTTCGACAGCTTCTTTACTGATTCCCACATTAGAAAACGCTTGAATCATAATATCAGACATATAATTCCGAATCCCTCCCGAAGCGATCTCAAAACCATTACAAACTAGATCATATTGGAACGCTTTAACAGACAAGAGATTATCTCCTTTAAGAGATTTCATCCCTCCTTGTGGCATTGAAAATGGATTATGGGCAAATTCTATTTTTTTCTCTTCTTCATTCCACTCGTAGAAAGGAAAGTCTACAATCCAACATAATTCAAAACGATTAGAATCAATCATCCCCAGCTCTTGTGCGATATAATTTCGTGCATTAGCAGCAAATGCACAAAATTTCAGAGGATGCCCCGCAATAAAAAAACATGCATCTCCATCTTGCATATCAAGCATCGCACGAATAGATTCCGTACTTTCAATATTCAGATGTTTTGCAACTGGTCCCGCTCCTGTTACATTTCCCTTTTCATCCAAACGCCAAAAAATATAAGCAAGACCAACCTGTCCTTGTGATTGTGCCCATGCGTTCATCCGATCACAAAAAGCGCGGGTTCCACCTTTTTTAGCCGGAATTGCCCAAACTTCATATTCTGGATTGGAAGATAACATCTTAGAAAACACTCGAAATTCAGAACACGCAAAATGCTCGGTAACATTATTCATAATAATCGGATTTCGTAAATCAGGTTTATCTGTACCATATTTACGAATAGCATCATCATAGCAAATTCTCGGAAAATTTTGACTTACTGGATACCCCTCCGCAAATTCTTCGAATAAACCACGTAAAACATTTTCCATGGTATTCAAGACATCTTCTTGTTCTACAAAACTCATCTCAACATCAAGTTGATAGAATTCCCCTGGGAGTCTATCTGCCCTAGGATCTTCATCTCGGAAACAGGGAGCAATTTGAAAATAACGATCAAATCCAGATGCCATCAATAATTGTTTATATTGCTGCGGTGCTTGAGGGAGAGCATAAAAAGAACCTTGATTTACTCTACTTGGCACAAGAAAATCTCTAGCTCCTTCTGGAGAAGAAGCTGTCAAAATGGGAGTAGAATATTCAATAAAATTCTCCGCAATCATTCGATGTCGCATAGAAGAAATAATATTTGCTCGTTTTACAATATTCTTATGCAAAGTATCTCGACGTAAATCAAGGAATCGATATTTAAAACGAATATTCTCCGGATATTCTCTTTCACCAAAAACTGGTAGAGGAAGCTCTTCTGCTACAGACAGAACTTCTATCCCCTGTGCATACAACTCAATCTCACCAGTTTCAATATTAGAATTAATAGTCTCTGCAGTTCTAGACATAACCAATCCATCAATGCACACAACCCATTCACTACGCACAGATTTAGCTATATCAAAACAAGAAGATTCTGGATTGGCGACTATTTGCGTTAGCCCATAATGATCACGAATATCTAGAAAAATAATTCCCCCATGTGGACGAACACGATGTATCCATCCTGATAAACGAACAAAAGAACCAACATCAGAAACCCTAAGATCCCCGCAAGAATGAGTACGATAACGATGCATTTATACTGAAAACCTCATAATATCCAATACTTATTCACAATATTGGCAACAACCATTAATATATATTGGCAAATCTGCTCAGCAAAACTCTACCCGAAACATGTAATACTATTTTTATAATAGTTCAGCAAATAAAAAATCACCTACTCACCATTGTTCGCATAAATATTACAAGTAAAATTTATCAAAAAAAACCAGTAATGCACACGATACACGGTTTTTGTTGAAAATCCTGTTGACATCAATTACTAGAAGCAGATTGACCTGATTCTTTTCTCTGACGCATGAAATCCACAAAAGTAGAAAAAAGGTAATAGCTATCCTGCGGACCCGGAGAAGATTCAGGGTGATATTGAACAGAAAAAACCGGACGATCCACAAGACGCAAACCGCAATTACTATTATCAAATAAAGAAATATGAGTTTCTTCAAGTCCTGCAGGCAAAGTATTTGTATCTATTGCAAAGCCATGGTTCATAGATACTATTTCCACTCTTCCATTCGATAAATTTTTAACAGGATGATTCGCGCCATGATGCCCTTGATACATTTTAATGGTTTTAGCTCCAAGAGCTAGGCCCAATAGCTGATGTCCTAAACAAATACCAAAAATAGGAATCCCTGAATCGACAAGTTTGCAAATGACTGGAGAAGTATACATAGCCGTCGCAGCTGGATCTCCCGGACCATTTGAGAGCAACACACCATCTGGGTGAAGAGACAAAATATCTTCGTAAGAAGTGTCCGCACTCATTATGGTTGTCTTACAACCTAGATTAGCCAAAATCTTCAAGATATTGCTTTTAACGCCATAATCAATACAAACAACATGATAATGAGCATCATTTGGATTTAAAAAAGAAGGAACTTCTCCCCATTTCCAAGATTTTTCCAACCAATCTCTTTTTTGAAATACTGTAGCACGCTTTGCTAATTCAGCACCTTTGAGACCCGTCCAATTTCTTGCACGCTCTTTCAGATCATCAAGATCAAATTGACCTTCTGGATGATGAGCAATCACAGCATTTGTTGCTCCATGCTCACGTATCCAAATTGTTAAAGCCCTTGTATCCACTCCTGACAAACCAATAATTCCACAAGATTTCAACCAAACATCTAAATGAGTATTCGCACGATAATTTGATGAATCTGTAATATCAGCTTTAATAACGAGACCTGCTGCTCCCTGAAAATTTTTTGTAGAAAGAGACTCGAAATCTTCATTATTCACACCTACATTACCAATATGGGGAAAAGTAAAATTGACTATTTGTCCTAAATAAGATGGATCAGTTAAAATCTCCTGATATCCAGTCAAAGATGTGTTAAAACAAACTTCAGCCTGAACAAAACCTGTCGCACCGCATCCCATCCCTTCAATAACACTACCATCTGTAAGCACTAAAACTGCGGTATGCTTTTTTATTGTCCACGGCAAATTCACAATCATGGAGTTGATCCCTTCAAATAAAAACATACATCCATTATCATAATCGCTTTAAATGCTACTATAATCCAATATCCACTCTAATAATTAATAGTACATAGAAATCTATTCTTTAATTATTCTATTTTACAATCTTATACAATTGGATTACAATCAACTTATCATGACAATTTGTTTCTATGATAGAAAAATATAATTTTAATAGCCCTAAGTCAATTTTATCTTTAAAGAGATGCGGAAAGCTCAATCTAGATCTTTTAAACTATTTTCATTAAGATGATAATCAGCTAATTGGAATTTGATATTCTTAAAGACAAATAAATTGATGATTAAGAAAATGTGAATTAAAATTGATGGTTTGTGTATTTTAATTTTAATCCCCACGTGAGTATCTTTTATAGTGTTTTATGCTCTTATAATTTCTCAAAATAGAGTATATATAGATTGAAACAATGAGGAGAAGGTGATGAAATCTAACAAGGATACGAGTTCTTGCAAAGAAGGATGTAAAATAAAAAAATATGG
The DNA here is from genome assembly GCF_000183665.1 of Candidatus Liberibacter solanacearum CLso-ZC1. Lineage (NCBI taxonomy): Bacteria > Pseudomonadati > Pseudomonadota > Alphaproteobacteria > Hyphomicrobiales > Rhizobiaceae > Liberibacter > Candidatus Liberibacter solanacearum. The sequence continues at coordinate 405,643 of NC_014774.1, read as the reverse complement.
CTATAAGTTAATAGTTCCCCTACTCATTCTAATTGTCCTATCTTTAGCATCGTGGCTTTATTTACATGGCTCGTATAATAAACCTAAAAATCCTGCTGGAGAAGATTTTTCTCAAGCTATTAGTTTATTAAACAACAATAAGTTAGACGATGCTCGCATTGCTTTCGAAAAAATACTATCCTATGACAATAGATCCTATGATTCTATTGCTAATATGTACATAGCTTCGATACTCGTCACTAAAGGCGATGTTAAGAGCGCTTCCGAAAAATTTTTAAAAGTTGGAAATGATGATTTAGCTCTTCCTGTTGTTCGTTATACAGCCATTCTCCATGCTGCATGGATCCTAGTTGATACTGTGTCATATGATGATATTTCAAAAATACTACAAAAATTAATTGATCCCTCAAATCCAATGCATCCGGCTGCAAATGAAATTCTTGGGATTTCTGCAATGAAATGTGGTAAAATTGAAAAAGCAAGATCTATTTTTGAGGAAATAGTTAAAGATCCAAATTCACCCCCTGGTATTTCAACGCGTAGCCAGATAATGCTTGCAAACATTATTGCTTCTAACAAGGAAACAAAAAAACAATCAGCTTAATATTATGACCTGTACAATTGCTATTGTCGGATCCCCTAACGTAGGAAAGTCCACTCTTTTTAATCGCCTTGTTAAAAGGAAAATGGCGATTGTTGGCGATTGTCCTGGAATGACGCGTGATCGTTTATATGGAAAAGCAATAATCAATGGGTTTGAGTTCAACGTTATTGATACCGCTGGAATAGAAAATGAAAATAGTCATTTTATTGCTAAGCAAACTAATGATCAAACAGAGATTGCGATTGATGAAGCTCATCTAGCTCTTTTCTTGATTGATTCTAAATCCGGTATTACACCCTACGATCACTTGATTGCGAAGTTTCTCCGGAAAAAAAACATACCCATTATTATTGTTTCCAATAAAATGGAAACACACATCGCTCAAAGAAATTTTCACGATATCTATTCCTTTGGTTTTAAAGAAATTGTAGAAATTTCTGCTGAACATGGGATAGGTATATCAGATCTCTATAGCGTCATTATAAAATTATTCAAACAACAATACCCCGATTACCAGCTAGAAATAAAAGAAAATCCTACAAAGACCAAAACTTCGCAAGATAAAAATATACTCATAGAGGGAAAAGAACCTACAGATTCAAGTAATATTTCATCTAAACCTTTACGCATTGCGGTAGTAGGAAGACCCAATGTTGGAAAGTCTACTCTTATTAATCGTTTACTCGGCTATAACCGTGTATTAATAGGACCTAAAGCTGGTACTACGCGCGATTCAATTCCCATAAGCTGGGAGTGGAAAAATCATCCAATAAAAATATTTGATACAGCAGGGATGAGAAAACCTTCTCGCATTATTGAACAAGTAGAAAAAAAATCAGTAACAAAAAGCATGCAATCTATCCGCGTTTGTGAAACAACTATTGTTCTTTTAGATGCCACAGTTCCTTTTGAAAAGCAGGACTTACGTATAGTTGATTCTGTTATTAATACGGGACGTGCTGCTGTTCTTGCCTTTAATAAATGGGATTTGGTAACAACAGACAAATCAATTTTGTTACAGAATCTACGTATAAAAGCAACAAATAATCTACCACAAGCTGGGAATATTAGAATAGAGGCTATTTCGGGACATACAGGAGAAGGCCTAGATAATCTCATGGCATCTGTATTAGAAATTAACAAACTATGGAAAACTCGCATTTCAACTAGCCGTCTCAATTCTTGGTTAGAACAAACTCAGTTAAAAAATCCTCCTCCAACAATTGCTGGTCGTTATCACCGTTTAAAATACATCACACAAACACAATCATCTCCACCTTCTTTTGTCATATTTTGTAATTCTCCCAAAGAAATACCCGAATCCTATAAAAGATATTTGATAAATAGACTACGTTTCGATTTCTCTTTATCAGGAATTCCTATTCGAATCCGTTTCCAATCATCTAAAAATCCGTATATTAAAAAATAATATTTTCTTGGACTGTTAAAGGCATTTTCAAACAATACTTTCGCTATAGTATATCATATTCATAATCAACAAATAATTTGTTCAATTAAATATTGTTGTCAAAAATAAAGATATTTTCCAATCTCCACATCAACGCATCTTTTAAGAGGTATTATTACGATTTCTAAAAACAAGATTCAAAAATAAATCCTCAAAATACCATTAAAGTACTTAAACTAGGATCCTTAGAGCATCTTACCATCTTACATGAAAAGTCCATGCGCTCTATCTTTCGTTCTCCTGACTCCATCAATAACATTATTAGGCATACGTATACTTACAAATAACAGGGAAAAAATATACTCTTAGGAGAGTATATAGATGCCGATAAGTCGGATTACCTCTTTGAAAAGCTTCAACTCTTTTAAAAACCTTACATCCACCAGAGTAGATGCATATTAAGATTAGAATTGTGAAAAATATTCTTGTAATATTTTCAGGAGATGATCATAGCCTTTGTTTTCCCTTAAATTAGCTTCCGAGTTAAAATCAATATTGTAAAAAATTCCTTTAAATTTGGGATGATTGTCGTTTTCTATTATTTCAAATACCCTATTAATACTATAATCAATATTAGCTTTGTTACGTTTCTCATAGAAATGAGAAAAACTAGTTGCTTTCGGCACAATAAAACCCTCATTACATCTTACAGAAGATACACTCTCATTCCCAATTACATTTGTTATGGTAATTGTGCTTACTATAAATCCTTTTTACATCTCATATATTTCAGAAAGAACTAAAATAGTTTACTGAGATAAAACTGATAAGTTTCTATCTCCTGTATCAGTATACAATTATTGCGTATATTTAGACTAATCAGTAACTTTATTCAAAAAGTGACTATTTCCATGAATAATACAAAAAAATATGCTCTATCTTTGGAAAAAACAAGATATTATCGTTCTAAATACAAACATTCAAATTCGTTTAAAAGTCAAATAATTCGTAATACGACCTGCAACTTTAGCTTTTTCTTCATAATAAGTAGGAATCCAACCATGAAAAGGTGTCAACCAATCAGAACTATCTTTTGCAATCCACTGGAATGAAGAATGACGATTAAAATGAAATAAAGTCCAATTAATGTAGTCATCAATATCAGAAGAAAAATAAACGACACCATCTTTTTTTAAAACTCGCGAAAAGCGTTCTAGGTTGATCGGAGAAATGAACCTTCTTTTCCAATGTTTTTTCTTTGTCCAAGGATCTGGATATAAAAGATAGATGACATCAATACAATCATCAGGAAGCCAATCTAATAAATGAATGGCATTCCCATCATAAAGACGAATATTTTGTAATTTTAATTCTTCTAAACTTCTAAGACATTGTACCATGGAGTTGATAAACGGCTCTATCCCAATAAAACCAACATTAGGCATTTTAACAGCACGCTGAAGTAGGTTTTCTCCCCTCCCAAAACCTATTTCTATCTTTAACCGATCAATAGAATGAGAAAAAATGTCTTTTAATGGAACTGGTGGAGGACAATCAAGATTTATTTTCCAAGTCGGCAAATGACTTTTGATTAAATGAATATTTTGATCCCTCAAAGGTCTTCCACAACGACGACCATACAATATTTCAGAGGGACTATAACGATCACCTTTATACATTCAAAAATCAAAAACCCACGCATTTTCTCAGAGAATCAACCAAATTTAATGACTCCCAAGGGAAAAAACCATCTTGATCCGCACTACGTCCAAAATGACCATAAGCAGAGGTTTTAGCATATATAGGACGACTCAGATTAAGATGATTCCGTATACCAGAAACAGAAAGATCCATGACCTTATTAATTGCACTTGCAATGCAAGTCTCACTTACTTTACCAGAATTATGAAGATCTACAAAAATCGACAATGGTCTTGATACTCCGATAGCATACGAAAGTTGTATAGTACAACGATCAGCTAAATCAGCAGCAACAATATTTTTTGCCAAATATCGCGCTGCATAAGTAGCGGCACGGTCAACTTTCGTAACATCTTTTCCAGAAAAAGCACCCCCTCCATGTGGAGCAGCTCCTCCATACGTATCTACCACAATCTTTCGTCCTGTTAAACCTGCATCTCCAAAAGGACCTCCTATAACAAATTTTCCTGCAGGATTTATATACCATCTACAATCAGAAGATATCTTAATACCTTCTAAAGCCATCCGGATATAAGGCTCTACAACAGAATGTACTTTTTCCCTATCCCAGGTAGGATCAAAATGCTGTGTAGATAAAACAATTGATTTAACTTCAAAAACCTTATTATCCACATAACGAATAGTAATTTGGCTCTTGGCATCAGGTCCTAATTTAGATACATCACCCTTACCACTCTTACGAGCATCTGCGAGAAATCGAAGAATACGATGTGCATAATAAATAGGAGCTGGCATAAAATCTGCCGTTTCTCGACAAGCATATCCGAACATAATGCCCTGATCTCCAGCACCTGGATTATTACAATCATCGCTGGCATTATCTACTCCACGCGCGATATCGATAGACTGAGAATGCAACAATATTTCAATATCTACTGTTTCCCAATGAAATCCTTCCTGCTCATAACCAATAGACCGAATTACTGATCGAACAAATTTTTCAAATTTTTCTTTATCTACGACATATTGAGATGTTATAGGATCTGTTTTTAAAAGACTGATGGGAAGACGGACCTCACCTGCAACTATTACTTTGTTTTTCGTAACCAATACCTCACATGCAACACGAACACTATTGGCGTCCATTTTGCTTGCGATAGCTTCACGATACACAAGATCCACTATCTCATCAGATATACGATCACAAATCTTATCAGGATGTCCTTCCGAAACAGATTCACTAGTAAAAAGAAGATCTGCCACTATTTTTCATCCCCCCATAATAATTCTGATAAAAAGAATATTTATGAGTATAAAACAATGATTTTGAATTGTCTACATCCGGTCCCTCCATCTACTCTGATAAAGGGACATCCTCTTCTTCCAAAGCTATTGTACTCTTTTCTAAGGATACTATAGATTTGACTAAGTCAATTATTTTTTGTCGAACTTTAACATCTTTGATTTGAGTAAAATGCCGATTAAGCTGTAATCCATCAGAAGAAGAGAGAAAGTCCATGATATTATTCTCTTCAGATAATGCACCCGAACAAACCTCAGGGGGATCATCAAAAAAAAAGGAAATTGGAATATCCAGCGCTCTAGAAATATTCTGAAGACGACTAGCTCCAACTCGATTAACCCCTTTTTCATACTTTTGTACTTGTTGAAATGTTATGCCCAAACTATCGCCAAGTTTTTCTTGGCTCATCCCTAATATCGTTCTACGCAACCGAATACGCTTGCCAACATTGATATCCACTGGGTTAGGTGTTTTTTTGTTTCCAATCATAACTTATGACCTTGATTATAAAATATACGTTTAAATAAATTAATTAAATTATTATAATTACTCTCATAAAAAGCATTAAATATTATAATTACTCTCATAAAAAGCATTAAATATTATGAAATGCATTTAATAAATATGAAAAAATAAAATTAGCATAAGGTAAATATAAATAAAAAACCTAATCTGCACTTATTAGATTAAGTAAAAATAAATATCAAAATAACACCCCTCTCTCTCTGATTTTCACTAAGCTATAATAGCTCTCTCATTATTTATTACTAAGCTATAATAGCTAACATTAGTAAAATTAATTCAATAATCCAAAAAATTATCATTTGAATCTCATAATGGAACTTGTTTTGTATTTTAGGTTGGAAGTACATATCAATAGAAGCGCTTCTACCAACTTGCAAAGATGAAATAATGCGCCCCCTTTTATCAAGAAAAGCAGAAATTCCATTGTTAGCCACTCGAATTAATGGCAATCCAATCTCTACCGCTTGAATTTGTGCATATCTAAAACTCTGATCAAAACCCCTTTTATTATTCATAAACCAAGAATCATCAATAATATTCAAAATTGCATTAGCGGATTCTACGTTCTTATTAATATCTTGGCGAAAAAAAACATCCGAAAAGATCAGCGGATAAAACCTTAACTTCTCAGATAACACTAATACTGAAGAAGACTGAGAAACAACATAATCCTTCGGGAACAAAGAAAAATCAAAGTGTAATTTTTTAAAAATATTTCTATATGGCAAATATTCAGCAAATGGAAAAAGATGTGTTGCATTTGAAGAGGTTAAAATACTCCCCTTGCTATCAATAACATAAACTAACCTATAAAAGCAATCTTCTCTAACCGATAAATCTTTCCATATAGATCCAAAAATTAATATTTGTTTTTCTTTAAGCGTACTAGCTATACGTTTTAGTATCTTGGGTTGGTTTACGATAGAGAAAGGGGGCGCCAGACCCACCCAAATAATAACAGAAGGCTCTGCTTCTCCTGCAGAAACCGGAAGAGCAGTTAAAGATAAATATCGCCCTAAAATATTTTCATCACTTTCTTTCACTGTTGGATTAACCCCAGGCTGCACTATACGCACAACAGGCCATTCTTGTGAAAAATGCAAAGAAGGCTTTGAATCTTCTGCAATGATCCATACACCATATGCAATATGCAATACCAAAAGAACACTAGATATAGTCATGCCTATGTTAACATCTCGTCGCGTTCCAAACAATGCAGGCGATGCAAAACAAAACACGCTCAATGCATTCATCCCAAACAACCCTATCCAATGCACAGATTGCATCATTATGGGTATTGGCATAGCCGCATATCCTATAGCATTCCAGGTACTTGCTCCTAGAAAACTGCGCAACCATTCACATAATCCAAAAGCACATGCCAAAATACAAATACGCCCCATACCTTCAGACCATAATAGTGATGCTATAGCGGTAGCTATTCCATAAAATATAGCTAAAAAAATAGGAAAACTTACAAAAAAGAGCACCTCCCCCCAAAAAGGCAAAAAGGTACTACTTAGCTCTATTATTCCCGCCCTTATCCACCAGAATCCAGTTAGAAAGTATCCAACACCAAATAACCATCCCACCAAAAAAGACGACCCAACCCCATTGATAGAAACCGCTCTACCTCGAATCGAAGAAATTCCATCTAACAACCATACTAACAATGTAAAAGATACGAAAGCAGCAATTAAAAAATCACCTGATGGCATAGAAAAACTACCAATAATGCCCGCTAAGATCGCAAGAAAATATCGCCTTATTCCTGCTGAAAGCATGACTTTACTGGCTATATTATCCAATTTCCAGTTCTCCTTTTTATCAATTGAAAAATGAACTTTTTACAAAATAACTATAACTACAAAACATAATATCATGCGCTAATGTCTAACATCAACAAGACTCCGAATACGAACACGACGCACACAACGAACATCCGAATCTAGAATGACAATCTCAAATCCAGGAATATCCAAAATAACTTCACCTCTTGCAGGTATACGATCTAAAACTGAAAAAATAAGCCCTCCTAAACTATCTACATCTTGCTCTCCTTTAAGAGAATCACAATCTGCCCCTATAATTTTAGCTAATTCTTCTAAATCAGTACGCGCATCTACTATAAAAGTGTTATCAGATACGGCAGAAATCATTTCTTTGATACTATTATGTTCAGACGTAATATCCCCCACCAAAACAGATACTATATCTCTATGAGAAACAAGACCGTCTGTGCCACCATGCTCGTCTATTACAAGAGCCATATGTACTCCGCTTTCTTGAATTTTCCTTAATAGATCGGAAGCTAACATAGAAGAAGGGACAAAAAGGATGTCTTTTATTAAATTAGATTCGGATAGAGTCGTATTCAAATTAATATTTTCTATATCTAGATAAATACGTGCAATATACGATAATAAATCTCGCATATGCACCATCCCCCTTGGATTATCCAAACTATTGCTATATACAGGCATCCAAGATTTCCCATACTTTTCAAACATCATCATGACTTCAGAAATTGTGGCTTTTTCTTCTACCGCACTGATACTGACACGTGGAATCATAATATCGCCAATACGTATCTCACGAAATTGCAAAACATTCTCAAAAATTTCTTTTTCTACCGCAGAAAGCATGTCATCTAACGCACAATCCGTCCATAGAGATCTAACATCTCTCTGGTGATTAAGTCTTGGTTTCCATATCTTATACCATGCCCGCAAGAAACGATTCCAAAAGGAATCAAGGGGTATCTTAGATATAGAATATGATAAATCTATATTTTCGTTTTTTTCTTTCGGATATTCAGATGAATTTGTTTTAAAATCGCCCATCATTCAAAGTTATTTTATAATTTAATCCAGCTCATAAGGATCATCTATACCAAGATCCGCTAAGATAGATCGCTCTAATCCTTCCATTAATCTAGCATCTTCATCGTCCACATGATCATATCTCAAAAGATGCAAAAAACCATGTATAATCAAATGAACTAAATGATCTTTAAATTTCTTTCCCAATACATTCGCCTCCGCCTCCATCACCTCGTAAGCAAGGACAATATCTCCTAACATTGCTCCCGAATATTCACTAGATAATACAGAAGGGAAAGAAAGAACATTAGTCGGTTTATCTATCCCTCGATATTGAGCATTGAGTTCTTTAATTCGATTAGAATCAGTAAACACAAAGGATACCTCAATATCTTCAAGAGAGAAATCTTTCTTTGATGTTAGAAAAGATATTGCCTTGGCTAATACTACTTCACATAACACACTCAAATCAAAATCTTCACCCCATAATTCGCTTTCTACAGCTATATGTAAATTTAGCTTAGGAGGATTCATTCTACCCTTTTATCAACAATAAAGACAAATCCCTTATCAAATACAACGCAAACGTACACCAAAAACTTCTTGTGAATAATTTAGAATGAAACATGCCCTAAATATCAAATCATTGATTTTTGATTTCATGTTAAATAAAAAATATTTCCTTCTATAATCCTGTAAAATTGACATTTAATACGCTTGCTTTCTAAAATTATTTCATGGTTTAAATTATAAAGTCCCGTTAAAAAAATAGAAAACCAAAAATGACACCAATTTTTTATAACAAAAAATCTTCTACGCTTATACCACAAACTCTCCATATAAGGTAATAGTTTTAACATCTGTTATACGAACTTTAACAACATCTCCAATATTATGATCCCTTCCATCTAAAACTACAGATTGCAACCACGGAGATCGTCCTACCAATTGCCCTCTTTCTTTTCCCTCTTTTTCTATTAAAACTTCTACTATTTGCCCAATACAATCATTATTAAAGGATACTTGTTGTTCACGAAGTTTTTTCTGAAGACATAACAGCCTTTCCGTTTTTACACTTTCTTCAACTTGTCCCAACATATTAGCACCTGGAGTACCAGGACGAGGCGAATATTTAAAAGAAAAAGCCTGCGCGTAACCTATGTTTTCAACAAGGTTCATGGTTCCTTCAAAATCAGAATCTCTCTCCCCAGGAAACCCTACAATAAAATCACTTGATATAGCGATATTGGGGCGTATAGATCTAATCCTATCAATTATTTGTTGATATTCATATACTGTATGCCGTCGATTCATAGATTTTAATATTCTATCCGAACCAGATTGCACTGGCAAATGAAGATAGGGCATAAGAATATCTAGTTCACCATGCGCTTTTATTAAGCAATCACTCATATCTCGAGGATGGCTAGTTGTATACCTTAGTCGTATTAAAGATTTGATGTCAGCGAGAGAGTAAAGTAAATCACTAAAATTGCATTTTTGACCATTTAAACCTTTCCCACACCAAGCATTGACATTCTGTCCTAGCAAGGTAATTTCACGAACACCACTTGCAACTAATTTACGCGCTTCTTCAACAATCTGAGATAATGATCGAGAAATTTCAGCTCCACGCGTATATGGCACCACACAAAATGTACAAAACTTATCACAACCTTCTTGTATTGTTAGAAAAGCAGCGACACTTCGCCGCCGCTTATAACCACCATCTACTATAGAAAGACGCTCAAATTTATCTTCCGCAGAATAATCAGTATCTACGACTCTCTTCCCAAATCGAGCACGCTCTAATAATTCTGGCAAACGATAATACGTTTGAGGCCCAACAACTACATTGACTATAGGAGAACGACGCAATATTTCTTCTCCTTCAGCTTGAGCCACACATCCTGCTACGACGACTATTGTCTCTCTTCCTTCTTTTATACGAGAATTTTTTAAATTGCGTATTCTTCCTAAAGAGGAATAAACTTTTTCAGCCGCCTTTTCTCTTATGTGGCAAGTATTAAGGACAATGAGATCGGCATCATCTATAGAATCAGCACGCTCATATCCTTTAGAAAAAAAAATATCTTCTATACGCAAGGAATCATAAACATTCATTTGACAACCGTAACTCTTAACAAAAAATTTTTGTGGAGAAAGATTCTGATTGACAGCCTGCAAAACCATATACACAACACCCGCTAGTTCGATAAATAAACCCAAATTGGCACTGACTAGATACCTACACTACCTTATCGCCCAAAAAATTGGAAATAATTCTATATTAAGATAGATAATTTAAAGCAATAATTTGCTTTCCCCTATTTCAATAAAGAACTTTAGAAAAAAAATCACCTTCTGCCCTCAAAAGCATTATAAACAACCTATCCGTCTCTTAATTTCTATATCAAATAAATACCTTATACTAAATATTATTAAAGAGTGCATGGAGACCGCAAATAAATAGGAGAAGGCGCAATACCTGTTTTTAAAATCCCCAATCGAGCTAAAACATCCATAGGAAGATGATCATTCTCACCTTCAATCCCCTTGATAACAGAGAATCCAGATCCTATAATTTCCCCTTCAAAATTGTCTACCTCAAAACGAGTCTGTTCATAATTCAAAAGAACAGGCTCAGACAAAGGGATACCATCTACAGAAAATGTTTGGCGACAAATCTTCTTATGCAAGAGACTAACCAAAACCATTACAGGGCGACCGGCATGAGTATCAAGATGTGAGCGCGCTAAAACCTCTAAATTTCCCACTCCAAAAGCTGACTTTCCTAAAACTAAAGAAATCCCACGTGCCACAGCAATGGATACCCGCACTCCAGTAAACGATCCTGGTCCCAATGCAGTCACAATACGATCAATCTGAGAAATATCTAACTGAGAATCTCTCAGAGCACAATCTATTGCTGGAATCAAGTATTCAGCATGACCACGTCCTAAATTTTTAAAATAAGATCCCAAAATATAATGAGCATTACTGTCATAAACAATAACGGAACAATCCACTCCCGTTGTATCAAGCGCTAAAACTATCACAAAAACAAATCCATTCTAAACTGTACGGATGTCTTTAACTTCAGGAACGAAATGATTCAAGAGATTGATTACGCCGTATTTTAGTGTTTCGGTGGCAGACGGGCAACCTGAACAAGCTCCCATCATGCTCAAAAACACAATTCCATCTCGATACCCTTTAAAAACTATATCGCCCCCATCTCTAGCCACCGCAGGACGTACGCGATTATCCAAAACATCTTTTATTTTTTGAACGATCACACTATCACTTTCTGAAAAATCACCCTCTCCGAGATCATCGTTTACATTTACAGCATCTAAACCACCATTAGAAATAATCGGATCGCCAGACATGAAATGTTCCATGATTACACCAAGAATAAGAGGCTTAAGCTGTTCCCAATCATATTTATCCTTGGCAACCGTTATAAAATCATATCCCAAATAAACGGAAACAATCCCTGAAATAGAAAAAATACGAGACGCCAAAGGAGATATGCCCGCTTCCTTTGCATTCGAAAAATGAACAGAACCTCGTACAAGAACCACTTGTCCCGGAATAAACTTCAGAGTTGCAGGATTAGGAGTATACTCAGTTTGTATAAACATAACACACCTATCAAAGAAAAATTCTTGATCCTAGTCGTTCACGCAAAAATCATAGATCCCACACTAATAGAAAGAACTTTAGTTGAGATACAATAATTATTTTCAAAATAATTTCTAGGAAACACTATTGATCTAGAAAGAAGATCCGTCATGATTATACATCATATGCACAAAGATACAAAGGCTAATTATACTACTTCGCATTGACTTGTATTTTACGACGATCTTGTACCCGTTGATATGCTAGATTCTTATGGTAATCACAATAAGGAGAATCATTATGAGCATCACTTCCGCAAAAAGAAAAATCTTTTCCAAGAGGATTTCCTAAAGGCCATTTGCAAGTATTTTCCGTAAGTTCCATTAATCTAAGGCAACGAGAAATAGGCAAAACTATTCCCGAAGGAATCTCATCCCCCTTTTCCAAAGGCTTTGATTTCCGTTTGGAGGCAGCAACAGAAACCCGCCCTTTCGACATAGATTCAGGGATACAAGCCACTGAAGATTGTCGAATCTTAGCAGAGGCGTTTCCTGAATTTGAATCCTTGCGACCAACCTCAGCTGCAGATTTCCTATTCTCATTAATCTTTACGCGACCAGATAGGAATAATCTATGCACTTTACCAATAACAGCGTTACGAGTAACACCTCCTAATTGTGTAGCAATTTGGCTAGCGCTTAAACCATCTGACCAAAATTGTTTTAGTTTATCAATTCTTTCATCAGTCCAAACCATCGTATCCTACCCACCTTTTCAAATTTTTAGTGATGTTCTAGAAAGAACAAATAATTAACAAATCGTATGATAACTACTTATTAACTATATACCTTATTCGGATCTTATGTAAGCGTCAACATGTAGCAAAAAACTGTGAATTGGAACCCTTCTTATTCATAGCATAAGTTCGGCGATTTTCTTTTTGTCAAAAGTATGTTTTATTAAAATCAAAAGAGCGATACCTTAAAATTAGGAATTCAACATTAAATTAGAAATTAGTCACTTCTATCTTTTAAATATATTCTCCATAGGGATAATTCCATGAATAACAGTGATTGCTTGTTTAATACTTATGATCGAGCAAAGATTCGCTTTACAAAAGGGAAAGGATCATGGCTCTTTTCTGAGGATGGAACTCCTTTTCTAGATTTTGCATCTGGAATTGCAGTTAATTCTCTTGGACATTCACACCCAGAACTAGTTAGCGTACTCAAGTCACAGTCTGAAAAACTTTGGCATGTTTCTAATCTTTACCAATCAACAGAGCAAGATATTTTTGCAAATCATTTAATAAATAGCACTTTTGCTGATAAAGTGTTTTTTACTAATTCAGGAACTGAATCGGTGGAATGCGCTATTAAAACAGCACGTCGCTATCATTATACGAGAGGGAAAACAAATAAATTTCGTATCGTTACATTTGAAGGAGCTTTTCATGGACGTAGCTTAGCAACGATCTCTGCGAGTGGAAAATTAAAATATTTAGAAGGATTTGGACCTAAAATTGAAGGGTTTGATCAAGCTAAATTTTGTGATCTCCAATCTCTTGAAAAGATAATTGGCAATGAAACTGCAGCAATTTTAATAGAGCCTATTCAAGGTGAAGGCGGTATCCGCAAGGTACCACCGGAATTTTTACAAAAATTGCGTGAAATTTGTAATAATATTGATGCTTTACTCATCTTTGATGAAATTCAAACAGGAAGTGGACGTACCGGCAAATTATTCGCCTACGAATGGGCTGATGTTAAACCTGATATTATGACAATTGCGAAAGGATTAGGCGGAGGATTTCCTGTAGGGGCATGTTTAGCAACACATAAAGTAGCCTCTTGCATGGGCATGGGCTCTCATGGCTCTACATATGGAGGAAATGTTTTAGCGATGGTAATAGGGAAAAAAGTGCTTGATATAATTCAATCCGATGGATTTCTTGAAAACGTGCGTAATCTTTCCAAAATATTATTTGAAGGTTTGACTTTAATCAAAAATCGTTTTCCAAACGTGTTTCTAGAAGTACGGGGGCAAGGATTGTTAAGTGGCTTAGAAACAGCTTTTTCTCCAGCAATAGTAACCAAAGAGTTAAGAAATGAACGCCTCTTAACTGCACCAGCTAGCAATAATGTTGTACGTATTCTCCCCCCTCTTACAGTGACCGCTGACGAAATCCGCGAAGGATTAAAACGCATAGAAAGCGCTGCAATCAAATTATCATTACACTAAAATGCACTTTATATTGTGTTATGATAATAACCCAGCAGTTAAATAGAGGATTGTCCATTTCATGACTTATACAAAACACTTTCTTGACTTATCAAAAGTCTCATCATCAAATCTTTCTCTAATCATGGAGGTCGCCAAAAAAAGAAAAAATCCCCTAGCAAATGACTTAGAAGAAAAACCTCTGTCCGGAAAAGTACTGGCTATGATTTTCGAAAAACCATCTACGCGTACGCGCGTTTCTTTCGAAGTCGCTATGAAGAATCTCGGCGGAGAAACTATATTCTTGTCAGGATCAGAAATGCAGCTTGGACGCGCTGAAACCATCGGGGATACGGCAAGAGTTTTATCTCGTTATGTAGACGCTATAGTAATGCGAACAACTAACCACTCACGCCTCTTAGAATTAGCAGAACATGCAACAGTTCCTGTAATCAATGCTTTAACTGATAATACTCATCCTTGCCAAATTATAGCAGATGTCATGACTTTTGAAGAAGTCCGCGAATCAGTAAAAGGAAAACTGTTTTCTTGGAGTGGCGATGGAAATAATATACTAAACTCTCTCATAGAAGGGGCAGTACGCTTTGATTATCGCTTAAATATTGCAACTCCTATAGGATCAGAGCCTCAAGGCGAATACTTGAACTGGGCAAGGAATCAAGGAGCTTCTGTAGTATTGTTCCATGATGCTGTAAAGGCAGTTAAAGATTCTCACTGTGTTTTTACAGACACATGGACGTCTATGAATCAAGAATTTAGAGCTAGAGAAGAATACGTGTTTGAGCCATTTCAAGTGAATTCTAAGCTAATGTCTATGGCTCATCCTGATGCATTATTTATGCATTGCTTGCCTGCTCACCGTGGTAAAGAAGTAACAAATGAAGTTCTAGATGGCCCTCAATCAGTTGTCTTTGATGAAGCTGAAAATCGTCTTCATACACAAAAAGCTATTCTACTTTGGTGTTTTGATTTAGCTTGATCCCCATATCATATACTTATGAAATCAATTAAATAATGTATAAAAAGGCTTTCCACTCAAACAAGATATCAGTCTATTCTTTGTTATTTTGTATTTTTTGTAGGAGATAATTCAATTTTACTTAACACTCTTCATAAATTAGCATTGCGCAATTTATTATTCTTAGATCCCGAGATAGCACATCGTTTGTCTATTATTGCTCTAAAATCAGGACTTTTGTCATTTTTCCCTATCCATAGTGATTTCCGCCTCAATACCAAGGTTGCTGGAATATCATTTCCTAATCCCCTAGGAATGGCGGCAGGATACGACAAAAATGCTGAAGTTCCTATGGAGTTATTGAAACTTGGATTTGGTTTCGTAGAAGTCGGAACTATTACCCCTAATCCTCAAGACGGTAATCCACCTCCAAGAGTTTTTCGATTAATAAAAGACCAGGCAATAATAAATCAACTCGGCTTCAATAATGAAGGATCTTATGCTGCTTTTTCACGCCTTTCCAAAATGCAAACTTCATCTCCTATTGGTGTCAATATTGGCGCAAATAAAGATAGCAAAGACTTTATTATGGATTATGTATACGGTATCCGCCAATTTTTCACAATCGCGTCTTATTTCACGATTAATATTTCATCTCCCAATACGCCAGGCTTACGTCATCTTCAAAAAAGACAAAACCTTGAGAAGCTACTTACGCGTGTAATGCAAACAAGAGAAGAAGAAATAATAAAAACAGGAAAATCTGTACCTATCTTTCTCAAAATATCCCCTGATTTATCCGAGGAAGAATTAGACGATATCGCTACCGAAGCAATTTCCCATAAAGTGGAAGGACTCGTTGTTTCTAACACCACCCTCTCTCGGGAAGGATTGCAAGATTCACTCAATAAAGAAAAAATAGGGGGATTGTCTGGCTCCCCTCTTTTCCTAAAATCCACTATAATTCTCGCAAAAATGAGACAACGTGTTGGCTCGAAAATGGTTATTATTGGAACCGGAGGGGTTTCTTCCACAGAAGATGCTCTCGAAAAAATCATGGCAGGAGCAAATCTCATACAACTTTATTCAGCAATGGTTTACGGGGGCATATCACTACCAAAAAGTATTATCAAAGGATTTTCTCACTTCTTAGATAAAGAAAAGAAAAAAAGCTTAGAAGATATCCGGGGTTCTCGCACCGAATATTGGGCCAAGAAAGAGGTATAATTATTTTGCCAATCTTACCGCCAAATAACAACTCCTCAATATATTCCAAAACGGATTATCTATGGAATTTACATTCGTTTGAATTCATATAATCCTTTTTTGTTGTTATATCACAATCATTTATATTGATTCCACTAGTAGGATTAACATATCTTAATTGTCGTATAGATCTTCCTACAATAAAATTAATATTAGTCTATATAAGATTAATTTAGATAGAAATGATAGAATAAAGATCTTCATGAAAAATCTATCCATCTAAATATCTATCAAAGGACTTATAAAGAAACATGTTTAGAGGGGATTCAATTATAGAATATTTTCTTATAAGGATAACTGCGCTGATTTTAATCGGCATATACCCTTTTCAAGCTATCGCAGAAGAAAACAACCTCCCCTATTATACATTACTAGACAGCAATACTGGCCATGTGATTGCAGAAAACAATCCTGACAAGCTATGGAATCCCGCATCTCTCACAAAATTAATGACAGCTTATGTTGTCTTCTCTTTTCTTGAACAAAAAAAAATTACACTTGAAACACCCATAACTATTAGTAAAAATGCATCCGAACAGCCTCCTTCAAATAGTACATTTAAAAAAGGTAGCATTTTAACTTTAGACAATGCCTTAAAACTTCTTATTGTGAAATCAGCTAATGATATTGCCGTTGCCATTGCTGAATCTCTCTGCAACACAGAGGAAGAATTCGTTAAGCATATGAATGATAGCGCCCAGACATTAGGGTTGCTGAGAACTAAGTTCATGAATTCCCATGGAGTAGTTCAAAATGGCCACTATACGACAGCACGTGATATGACAATATTATCTTGGAGAATAAAAACTCATTTTTCACAATACGCACATTATTTTCAGATAAAAGGACTAAAAATAAAAAATAAAAAATATCCTAATACAAATTGGGCAATTGGCATATTTTTAGGAGCAGATGGAATGAAAACTGGTTTTACGTGCGCATCTGGATTCAATATCGTCGCTTCTGCTTCTCAAGGGAATAGATCCTTGATCACAGTTGTTTTAGGCGCTTTAGATCGAGATTCACGCAATCAAATATCTGAAAAATTACTATCCGCGGGATTTGACAAAAAAAATATAGGAATAAAATCAATTATATAATAAAAAAATATGATAAAAAACCCTTTTCTATTAAAGTTCCTGATATTTCAGAAAAAGTTTGCACCCCTAAAAACGAAATTACCAACTTTAATACCCAAATCAAAGAAACAAAAGATAAAGAAAAATATTTTACGAACTTTGAAATAATAACCTTATTTAAAAAATCCAACCGCATAACGTAAGTATTTTATTTAAACTAACTTTATAATGATTGTTCCTTACTCTCATAATAGGTTAGGCATTAGATATTAAAAAATAGCTTCCCAAACTTTGATCTTCACAACTAAAAAATTAGCAATTTTACATAAAAATACCACGAAACATCGGCAATAAAAGCTGAGTTTATCATTATCAAAAAATATAAATATCAAATCATACTGCATGTTTTTTGATGCCAGCATTATCCGAACCAATAAAAAAAATTCTTGTTTTATTATCCGCTGCTCTTTAACAAAAGACACGCCCAATTCGCAAATAGATGGTATGAATAGATATATATTGGATTAAAAGTATAATTATACACAACACTAACTACTAGTTCAGAAGGCAATATGTATACAAATAACCTAATATTTTTTAAATACACATCAATCACAAACTATAGTTAATAAAGTATTAATTTATGACCAAAACATACCTTACTTAATAGATCCACTAATCTGGATTAAAGAGCCTTTTTACTCTTAATATTCCATCTTTTGCTTTATAGTATTTTGAATCAATTAACAATGCTTCTTGATAAGAGGCTAAAGAATCTTTATAGGATCCCTGCATTTCATGCGCTAATCCTTTATTAAACCAAAACGTAGCCCTTTTGAAATTAGAGTGAATGGCAAGTTTAAAATCCTCCAAAGCGCTATCATAATTTTTAACAGCCAAATAGGAAACACCACGTCCATTGTAATAATCAGCAGGAGTTATAGCCGACAAAGATATTGCGCGAGAAAAGTCCCCTATTGCTTTTTGATGTTCTTTACGCAACTGATATACGAGAGCACGACCAAACCATGCCCGTCCATCAGAGGTTTTCAACTGTATCGCACGATCAAAATCAGCAAATGCCTTCTGGGAATCACCATATTTCTCATCACGATAGACATTTCCCCTGCCTATGTACGCTATATCATAATTAGGATTAATTTTTAAGGCAGCATCATAGTCTTTAATAGCCATGGGTACATTGCCCATTTTATATTCAATCAAAGCACGATTCACATATGCCTTATAATAAGAGGGATTCAAATCTAAAGCGCTCTGAAAATCTTGCAAGGATTTTTCAAAGTCTCCATTCATCCCATGAACAACTCCCCGTACATTATAAACCTCAGGATCACTGGGATGAGCATGTACAACAGAATTAAGGGAACTAATATTAGCACGTTTACTGCGAACACCATCAAGCAGAAAACATCCTTGTATAAGTGATATTAAACTAACAACCAAAAAAGATAGACAGAAAAAACCCGCCACTCTCTTTGAATTGCCAAAAAATCCATCGCTATATTTAGCAAGCACTAGCATCCTAATCCAACTGAGAAAAGACAATGACCTCTCCCTTTAAAATACTTGTTACTTATAACTGCTGCGAAACCTAGATACAGGAGATCCCTCACGTTGAGCGAGCTTACGTATCAACTTTCTACTGCGACGAATCGCCTCAGACTTCAATCTTACACGTTTCTGAGAAGGCTTTTCATAATGATCACGCATTTTCAATTCACGCAATACACCTTCGCCCTGCATTTTCTTTTTCAAAACACGCAAAGCTTGTTCAACATTATTATCACGCACAAGTACATACACGTTGGATATCTCTCTTCTTTATTTTTTGAAAATTCACCGAAAGGCAACAAACAAACTATCAAATAACAATAATTTTCAGATTGTATCAGAGCATCAAAAATCTGTCTAGTACCTGAATAATCTTTAATGATTCCAGATCATGCTGCACAATTGACAATTCTTAATTGAATAACTTCATGGAAAATTAACAAATAAAAACTAAAACTTAACAATATTTTCCTTTATAGGTTCTGAATCCCAAAAATTTTCTCTACAAATTCAAATTTGGATATTAAAACGTGTCTACCAACGTATCTATTAATCTAAATGCTGTAGCCATGCTCCGCAATCGTCGCAATCTTCCATGGCCAGACTTAGTGCATATTGGAAGAATCGCTCTTCAATCCGGAGCTTCTGGCTTAACAGTACATCCACGTCCAGATCAGCGTCACATTCGTTATACAGATTTACCTAAAATTCGTCAATTAATCGACGAAGAATTTCCAAAAGCAGAGCTGAATATTGAAGGATATCCTAATGAAAAGTTCCTTTTTTTGTGCGAAAACTATAAACCTGAACAAGCAACTCTTGTCCCAGACGATCCTAATCAACTGACTTCTGACCATGGATGGGATTTTGTTAATAATCAAAAACTACTCACAAGAACTGTTTCTAAACTACATGATCTGGGCTGTAGAGTATCTCTCTTTGCCGATGGAGACGGGCATAAAGACTGCCTCCAAAGAGCCAAATTGACAGGAGCCGATTGTATTGAACTCTATACTGGTCCTTATGGAGCGTGTTATGATAACCCCCAACAAGAAAGTATTTTACTAGAAAAACTAGCTCTTACCGCCCATCTTGCTCAGGATATGCATTTCAAAATAAACGCTGGTCATGATCTCACGATACAAAATATACCTCAGTTAGTAGCTTCAATTCCATATATTTCTGAAATTTCAGTAGGGCATGCTTTTACTGTTGCTGCTCTAGAATATGGAACAAAGGAAGCGGTGCTTCGTTTCCGCCATGCTTGTGGACAATGTCCAGGCTAAAATAACCCTATCATACAATAAAATTATATCCCTAATCCTAGTTTGCAAAATTTTTATTGATAAATACAAATAAACCTGTTTTAAGTCTGATTGTAGCGAGGCTTTACACACACCCTTTCATCTCCATTCAATCAATGGAGTCTTAATTTTTTGTGCAATAACACTTAAAGCAATCTTTCTAAACGATTATATCTCACTTTGTTTCTATATTCACATCCTTGCCGACGTCACTCTATTTCTGTAAAATGCAATAATTAATAAAGTTTCTTATCTAGCTATATTCTCTATAACTAAAGGCAGAATCTAATTAACGTAGCAAACTATATATATAAAAAAACTATATAAATTGTA
Organism: Candidatus Liberibacter solanacearum CLso-ZC1; assembly: GCF_000183665.1. Taxonomy (NCBI): domain Bacteria; kingdom Pseudomonadati; phylum Pseudomonadota; class Alphaproteobacteria; order Hyphomicrobiales; family Rhizobiaceae; genus Liberibacter; species Candidatus Liberibacter solanacearum. The sequence goes on along the minus strand of NC_014774.1, from coordinate 384,939 downwards.
TAGGAAGAATAAAATGCCTAAACGTCAAGATATTAAATCAATTCTCATCATTGGAGCGGGACCGATTGTGATCGGACAAGCATGTGAATTTGACTATTCTGGAACTCAAGCCTGTAAAGCACTAAAGGAAGAAGGGTATAGAATTATTCTTATTAATTCCAATCCCGCTACCATCATGACAGATCCAGATCTGGCAGATGCTACTTATACCGAACCTATTACTCCTGAAGTTGTGACAAAGATTATAGAGAAAGAACGCCCTGATGCAATCCTCCCAACGACAGGAGGGCAAACTGCCCTTAACACAGCGCTTTCACTAAAACGAATGGGAGTTCTGGATCGTTATGGGGTTGAAATGATTGGAGCCAAGCCAGATACCATTGACAAAGCTGAAGATAGAGCCCTTTTTAGCAAAGCAATGAAAAATATACCCCTTGCAACTCCAAAATCAATTCTTGCAAACGCCACCGATGTTAAAAATAACGATCGTAAGCTTCATGAGGCAGAACGAGAAAATCTTAAAAAAAATCTTTCAAAAGAAGAGCTTGATTCAGCATTATATGCACTTGAAATTAAATGGAATCTAGAAGAAAACGCTAGGAAACATCGTTATATTTGCCATGCAATGGCCATTGCCGTACAAGCCCTTGATGAGATCGGACTTCCTCTTATCATCCGCCCTTCTTTTACCCTTGGCGGAACAGGTGGTGGTATAGCTTATAATCGTTCAGAATTTTTTGAAATCGTTGAAAATGGACTTCACGCTTCTCCAACCACTGAAGTTTTAATAGAAGAATCTGTCCTCGGATGGAAAGAATATGAATTTGAAATGATTCGTGACAAAAAAGACAATTGCATTGTTGTCTGTTCAATTGAAAACATTGATCCGATGGGCGTCCATACTGGAGATTCAATTACTGTCGCGCCGGCCTTAACCTTAACGGATAAAGAATATCAACTAATGCGCAATGCTGCAATTGCCGTACTCAAAGAAATTGGAGTGGAAACTGGAGGAGCAAATGTACAGTTTGCTGTTAATCCCAAAGACGGGAAAATGGTTGTAATTGAAATGAATCCAAGGGTATCTCGCTCTTCAGCTTTAGCCTCTAAGGCAACAGGCTTCCCTATTGCAAAAATTGCAGCAAAACTAGCTGTTGGCTATACCTTAGATGAACTTGGAAATGATATTACAGGAGGCAAGACTCCCGCTTCTTTTGAGCCTTCGATAGACTACATAGTGACGAAAATACCACGATTCGCTTTTGAAAAATTCCCAGGGGCAGATACAACTTTAACGACCTCAATGAAATCCGTAGGAGAAGTTATGGCGATAGGCCGTAGTTTCCCCGAATCTCTACAAAAGGCATTGCGAGGACTGGAAACTGGACTCACTGGATTAGATGAAATTCAGATACCCTCAATGGAATCAGCCAACGATCAAAATGCAATTCGTGCCGCTATTAGCATACCATCCCCAGATAGATTGCGTATGGTCGCGCAGGCACTGCGTTTAGGGATGAGCGTAGAAGAAACACACCAAGGCTGTAATATTGATCCTTGGTTTATTCAACAAATCAAAATGATCGTTGATATGGAACATCGCATTTGTGAACAGGGGATTCCAAAAGATTTTCATAATTTTCACACTATCAAAGCAATGGGATTTTCTGACGCTAGATTATCACTCTTATCTGGCATTTCTATCCATGAAATAAGAGAGATGCGGAATAAATTAAATGTACACCCTGTTTTCAAATGCATTGATACTTGTGCTGGCGAATTTTTATCTCCTACGTCTTACATGTATTCTACATATGAAAAAAAATTTATCAATCAAGCGATGTCTGAAGATAAAGTTTCCGATCGCAAGAAAATTGTCATTCTTGGAGGGGGACCTAATCGCATTGGACAAGGAATTGAATTTGACTATTGTTGTTGCCACGCTACTTTTTCTTTAAAAGAAGCAGGATTTGAAACCATTATGATCAATTGCAATCCTGAAACCGTATCTACAGATTATGATATAGCAGACAGATTATATTTTGAATCCCTTACTGAAGAAGACGTTCTTGAAGTTTTGCGTATAGAACAACAAAAAGGCGAGCTAATAGGTGTAATCGTACAATTTGGAGGGCAAACACCATTAAAACTCGCTCAAGCACTTGAAAAAAATCAAATCCCTATCCTTGGAACACAACCCGATTCTATCGATTTAGCTGAAGATCGTGATCGTTTCCAAAAATTATTAATGAAATTAAATCTCAATCAACCTAAAAATGGCATTTCTCATTCAGTAGAACAAGCGCGAATAATCGCACGTGAGATTGGATTTCCTTTTTTGATTCGCCCATCTTATGTATTAGGTGGTCGTGCTATGCAGATTATCTACTCTGAAAACATGTTGCAAGATTATCTCCTCGAAACGGTCCCTGAACTTGTTTCAGAAGAGATAAAAAGACAATATCCTAATGATAAAACAGGACAAATTAATACCCTTTTAGGGAAAAATCCTTTATTGTTTGATAGCTACTTGTCTGACGCTATAGAAATAGATGTAGATGCCTTATGCCAAAAAGATCAAGTTATCGTAGTTGGAATTATGGAACATATCGAAGAAGCAGGAATTCACTCTGGAGATTCTGCCTGTTCTTTGCCATCTCGCTCACTCTCAAAACAACTTAAAGATGAATTAATTTCCCAAACTAAAGCTTTAGCTTGTTCATTAAATGTTGTAGGATTAATCAACGTCCAGTATGCCATAAAAGATGGAAAAATTTATATCATAGAAGTTAATCCTCGTGCATCACGTACAGTACCTTTTATTGCTAAAGCAATTGGCTTTCCAATCGCAAAAGTTGCCGCCCGTATTATAGCGGGTGAAAGCCTTGATTCAGCTATAGAAGCATACGGGGAAAGACCAGATCTATCCAAAATAAAACATTTTGCAGTGAAAGAGTCGGTTTTCCCTTTCAATAAATTTCTAGGAGTTGACATCCTTCTCGGCCCTGAGATGCGCTCAACTGGAGAAGTCATTGGCATGGATCGCGATTTTCCTCTAGCATTTGCAAAATCACAATTAGGAGCCGGAGTTGACCTTCCCCGTGAAGGAACCGTGTTCGTTTCCGTTCGTGATGCGGATAAAAAGCGCATTGTTCCCATTATAAGAACCTTTCAGAATCTAGGATTTAAAATCATGGCAACTGAAGGAACAGCCCGTTTTTTAGATTCCCAAGGGCTAGAAACACAAAAAATCAATAAAGTGCTAGAAGGAAGGCCTCATATTGACGATGCCATTAGCAATCGCCAAGTACATTTAGTAATTAATACGACAGAAGGCAAAAAAGCTATTGAAGATTCCAAGTCTCTGCGAAGGTCAACCTTGGTAAGGAAAATACCATATTATACAACTATAGCGGGGGCAGAAGCGGTGTCTCAAGCTATTCAAGCACTCAAAGAAGGCACTCTTGAAGTTTACAGTCTACAAAGCTATCGTTATAACTAATCAGGGAATTAATTTAGAATTATATTCTTTGTAGGAAAAGGATATATTTTATACTGCATTTTATATCTTATAATAGAAAAATCAGGAGGCTTTGAATAAAAAAATATAATACGTTACACATGCTCCTTATGTAAGTGGCATTTTTATTACGAGGATAACAATTATGGTAGATAAAATTCCTGTAACATCTAAAGGATTTGATAAAATACAGCAAGAATTACGGTGGAGACAACAAGAAGAACGCCCGAGAATTATCAAAGCTATATCGGAAGCTCGTTCGTATGGAGACCTCTCAGAAAATGCTGAGTATCAGGCAGCAAAAGAATTACAAAGCATGAATGAAGGAAGAATAGCAGAGCTTGAAAACATCACAACATGCGCAGAAGTAATTGATATTTCTAAAATGTCAGGCTCTAAAGTTGCATTTGGCGCTACTGTTTCACTTGTAGACGAAACCTCAGGAGATAAAAAAAATTATCAAATTGTTGGAGATCAAGAAGCAGATGTGCAATCTGGACTCGTTTCGATATCATCCCCGATAGCAAGGGCCCTTATTGGGAAAGAATTAGGTGATACCGTCTCGGTTAACGCTCCAGGAGGACAAAAAAATTATGAAATTCTTCAGGTCCTATGGATCTAATGGTAAGCCACGATCTTCATACCAATCAATTGATATGAGCAACATTGATGTTATTACTCCTAATCTTAAAATCAGACATTCAGGCGTTACTTCGACTATATTTGGACTTTATCCGATACAGCGGAAAATCGGACAACGCTTAGTTGTTTTTGGATATTTTTTACCAAAAAATATCGCCAGCATTGGCATATCTTCACTTCTAGCCTGCTGGCGAAGACCGATAAGCCAAAAAAATCGTATTTGGCATGCGCGTCGTCATAATGAAATGCTCCTAGGTATTGTTATGCGTGATGTACTACGTATGCCACTAAAACTGGTTTTTACAACATCTAAACAGCGGAAAAATTCCAAATGGGGCGAATTTCTTACTTCTCGTATGGATGCGGTGATTGCCACTAGCAAAAAATCTGCATACTCTACTAATTGCCCTAACACCATCATCATGCATGGTGTTAACACGGAACGTTTTCATCCTACAAACAATAAAAAAGAAGCACGCCGCAAAATACAAATGCCAGAAAATGCAAAACTTATTGGGTGTTTTGGAAGAATACGTAAGCTCAAAGGAACAGATTTATTCGTCGATTGCATGATTAATCTACTGCCTCATCATCCAGAGTGGATAGCGCTAATTGTTGGAAGGACAACCTTAAAACATTGTAGATTTAAAAAAAATATCCAAAAACGTATCTACGAAGCTGGATTAGAAAAACGAATATTATTCATAAACGAACAATACTTAATAGATTCTTGGTATCGTGCATTAGATATTTTTGTATCACCTTCATTATCCGAAGGATTTGGATTAACTCCTTTAGAAGCAATGGCAAGTGGCGTGCCAGTAGTTGCCTCTGACGTTGGGGCTTTTACAGAATTATTGGATCCAGAAAATACAAAAGCTGGCATAATATTCCCACCAGGCGATCTGCACGAAATGGAAAAAGCAATCTTATACTTCATGAAATCAGACAATATAATGTCGGATACTGGTAATCGGGGAAGAGAACGTGCCGTAAAACACTTTTCTATTGAAAAAGAGGCTCTTAAAATCGGGGAAGTATATGATACCCTTTAAAAAAATAAAGGCTATTCTTAACTAATCTCATATATTTTTTTATACCCCACTCAATCCATCTTCTCCTATATAAACAATTCGTAACATGTTAGTTGAGCCAGATGTTCTTAACGGTAGCCCTGCAGAAATTATTATACGATCTCCTGGCTTCCCAAATCCTTGTTCTACAACAATACGACAGGCACGATTTACCATATCATCAAAACCAGAGGCGTCTTCAGTTACCACACAATGGACTCCCCACACGAGAGAGAGCCTACGTGCCGTTCGAATAACCGGAGATAATGCTACTATTGCTAGTTTTGGACGCTCACGTGCAGTTCGCAATCCCGTCTGACCAGAAGCAGTATAACAAACAATAGCCGACAAACGTAGTGTTTCCGCTATTTGACGCGCAGCCGACGATATAACATCCGCACCTGTTTCATTAGGCTCAATTTTACGAAGAGATCTCATATCTAACCAACTTGGATCTTTTTCAGCAGAAGCTGCAACCAATGCCATCATCTTTACCGCATCAACAGGATAAGATCCTGAAGCAGTTTCTGCCGACAACATAATCGCATCCGCTTCTTCAAATACAGCAGTCGCTACATCAGAAACTTCAGCACGTGTAGGAACGGGAGAGCTTATCATGGATTCAAGCATCTGAGTTGCTATAACAATCGGCTTTCCTAATTGACGCGCAATTCGAATCAATTTTTTTTGAATACCTGGAATTGATTCAAGTGGCATTTCTACCCCAAGATCTCCCCGCGCCACCATAACTGCATCTGATAATTTAATTATTTCCGTCGCATAATCAATAGCTTGTGATTTCTCTATCTTTGACATCAAACCTATTTGTTGTGGCGAAATAATTTTACGGATTTCCACTAAATCCTCAGTAGATTGAATAAAAGAAAGAGCGACCCAATCCACTTCAAAAGTTTGTAATGCAGCGTCGAGATCCTCACGATCTTTGGGAGTCAATGCCTGAGTTGTCAAAAGCGTATCTGGGAAAGAAATCCCTTTGCGATCAGAAATAGACGCGCCAGAAACCACTTCACATTTTATGAAATCGCTACCTGTCCCCTTCACGCATAGTTTTACCTTGCCATCATCAATCAGCAAGCGATCCCCGACCTTGACCGATTCAAAAACCTCTGCATGCGGGAGAAAAACACGATCAACATTCCCAAGAGAATCTTTATTGTCCAAAGTAAAATTCTGCCCCTGTTTTAAATAGATTTTAGAACCTTCAAATTTCCCAACACGAAATTTAGGCCCTTGCAAATCTATTAAAATACCAACAGGACGTCGAGATTGTGATTCTACTACTCGAATCTTCCGTATAAGATCACGCATTTTCTCATGACTAGTATGACTCATATTTATACGAAATAAATCTGTGCCCTCTTCATGCAAACGACGAATTAAATCTTCTGAAAAAGATGCGGGACCTAGTGTGGAAATAATTTTAATTCTACGCAAACTTTGCATTTATTACATCCTATTCTAAGGAAGATTCAGTTAGTTGAACTGTCCAACTCTCGTGTTGCCCTGTATCATATTCGATAAAGCTAGCCCTTAAATAGCCACGAGCATAACAATCCTTTATATCAACAATAGTAAATTCATCTTCTCCTACACACATTTGAACGTTTCCAAGCCAACGCTCTCCATGTGAAATTCCTTCGACATGTAAATAATAATACCGCGAACTCAAAGCACCTTCTATGATAGTCTCACAAGAATTTTTAGGGATATGCCACCATCCTTGCGTCGTCCAATGCCCATTTGACAACGGATATCCTATAGCTACACCGATTAAATTTTTAGTACCATTACAAACCCGAAAGCCAGCGTACGATACGCTTGAAAAAATAATCATAGTTCCAAGAAAAATACATATCAAAAAACCACGAATCATGCGAAAAACCTATGATACAATCAGACCAGAACAAAACAATCAGTATTCATGCTGATTTGTATTATCGCAGCATTGACAAACAAATGTCAACGCTACTCAACTATGTCATCACTGCAATCTTAGAGTTTTCCCGCAATGATTTTTCAATAAATATTTTTTTTAAAAGCAAGAGTATCCTCATTAATAATAGCTTTTTACCTATAAAATTATTAGATCATTATCTATAACCGAGCAAACAAAAATATGAAATATCTAAAGCTCATAATTTATCTTCAGAAATATATTCATAGCAACATTATAATGTTCAAAATTCCAAAAAAGGAAGCATTGCAAATGCTATCTTAAAGCAATATTCTCTAGGAATTGCATTGATATTCGTCAGTAGAAATATTAATACGTAAACACATAGCTAATTTTATGTTTGTTACAATAAAGATAGGCTCTCTTCACTGAAGATGGGCGGATTACTAATTAGATTTTTTTAGTTACTATATTGAGGATTATTGAATACAATGTTTGTACATTTCTATCCTTTAAGATTCACTCTTGCTCCAAAGACACAATTCAGATCCGTTTTTATTCATTAAGTGTTATTAACTGTCTGTTGCTCAGTCAAAGATCACAACGTTATCCCAAATCCCAGTGTATTTTATAACTATGGGAAAGATGTTTTTAATAATGACTTGATTGTTTTGAAAGAAGAGTTTGTTCAATGAATTAGATTTGCATCTGCAACAATATAAAAAGTAAAACAAGGCCTTTGATAATCATGACCAAATTTTCACATGAAAAGATATGGGAAGCAATAGATCAGATGGCAAAACGCCATAATCTGACCCCCTCGGGTCTTGCTCGAAAAGCGGGATTAGACCCAACTTCCTTTAACAAATCCAAAAGATTCGGAGTTGAAGGGCGCAATCGATGGCCTTCAACAGAATCAATCTCTAAAATACTAGAGGCCACAAATGAAACAATCTGTCAATTCTTTGGCATTCTATTCCTTGAAGAGAAAAATATCGAAAAGAAAGAAAAGGAAATTCCTCTTTTAGATTTTCCCCCAAGCGAATCAAGTGGTTTTTTTGATAGCGGAGGATTCCCTGCTGGAAACAAATGGAATACCGTAGGCGTTCCTGAAATACGATCACCTCATAATGGAATATATGCGATTCAAATACAAGATACTAGTATGCTACCATTATATAGAAAAGGAGATATCCTCATTTTAAATGCTGCTATACAGGTAAATTGTGGCGATAGGGTGTTGATAAAACCTCATGAAGGTGATATAGAAGCCAAAGTGCTGATCAGTCAACGCGGAAGATCAATTGATCTTATGTCGTTGAATTGTTGCTATCCCGTGGATACCATTGATGCTTCTGACATAGAATGGATTGCGAAGATATTGTGGGCAAGTCAGTGAGCAAATAAGGGCTATTAAGAAATATTTGAGCGCCTTTGCTTAAAATCATCGTTTATTTGAAAAATTTTCGATACCTAGATTTCTTATTATATTTTCTAAGCCCCTTTTTTCAGGTTAATTGATATACGACTTGGTGAAGACTTCAGAACTTCTATCCACTTAGCATATATAGGACTAGCAATGAATACCTCTCAAAAACCCAATTACTCTAGTACATTGTTTCTACCTAAAACCGACTTTCCTATGCGTGCACAATTGCCCCAAAAAGAGCCAAAATTAATCGCTCATTGGAAAGAAATTCGCCTATTTGATAAACTACGCGAGAATGCAGTTGATCGTAAAAAGTTCGTATTACACGATGGCCCCCCCTATGCCAATGGGCATCTCCACATAGGACATGCATTAAATAAGATACTCAAAGACGTCGTAGTTCGCTCATTTCAAATGAGAGGATTTGATGCTTGTCTTGTTCCAGGATGGGACTGTCATGGACTTCCAATTGAGTGGAAGGTAGAAAGTGAATATCTTGCGCAAGGGAAAAATAAAGATATAGTCCCCGTTAATGAATTTCGCCAAGAATGTCGTAATTATGCTAGAGAATGGGTTAAAATTCAGTCAGAAGAGTTTGAAAGATTAGGTGTCGTAGCAGATTTTGAAAATCCTTATACCACAATGGACAACAAATCAGAATCCCTCATCGCATCTGAACTCCTGAAGTTTGCCACAACCCACCAAATATATCGTGGCGTCAAACCTGTTATGTGGTCCATTGCGGAACAAACTACCTTAGCAGAAGCAGAAATTGAATATCATAATGTTGATACCGATTCTATTGTGGTAGGATTCTCTATAAAATCAGCTCCTGATTATTTACGCGAAGCACAAATCGTAATTTGGACGACAACACCGTGGACGATTCCTGGAAACAGAGCCATCGCTTTTTCATCACACCATCAATATGGGCTCTATAAGGTGCTTTCTTCCGACGAAACACATACGTTTGATATAGAAAAAAACCTTGTTCTTTCTAAGAATCTTGCCCAAGAAATCGCAAGTCAAACTAAAATAACCATAGAATTAGTGTGCGAGGTAAAAGCCGAAGATTTGTCTAAGGTAACCTGTTCTCACCCCTTAGAAAAACTTGGTTATACTTGTTCCGTACCTCTAATTGATGCCGATTACGTTGCAAATAATTTAGGAACAGGATTCGTACACGTGGCTCCTAGCCACGGAGTTGATGATTTTGATATATGGAACAAAGCAAAAAACGTTCTTCAATCATGTTCAATCGACACAAGGATTCCATCTCCTGTAGACGAGAGAGGTTTCTATACAAAAGACGCCCCAGGATTTGTTGGAGCCCGCGTCCTAGATGATATGGGAGAAAAAGGGAATGCTAATGAGGAAGTTATAATTGCTTTAATCAATGCCCATGCCCTCCTGAATCGACAAGTCATAAAACATTTATATCCTCATTCATGGAGATCTAAAAAGCCCATAATATTTAGAGCTATATCCCAGTGGTTCATACATGTGGATAAGAAGTTAGAAGATGGAAAAACATTGCGTTCTCGTGCGCTTGGAGAAATAGACAAAATACGATTTTTCCCTTCTGCGGGGAAGAACCGTTTGCGCTCTATGATAGAACAACGCCCCGATTGGGTTCTGTCTCGTCAGCGTCATTGGGGGGTTCCGGTTTGTTTGTTTTTCAATGAAGAGGGAGAAATTCTTCTAGATGAATCGGTGAATCGTCGTATTATCGAAACCTTTAAAGAGCAAGGGTCCGATGCATGGTTTGCTGAAAATATAAGAGACTTCTTCCTTGGCGAAAGAGCTTCAGAACCTTGGATACAATCAATGGACATCTTAGATGTATGGTTTGATTCTGCTTGTACACATGCCATAACACTTGAAGAAAATCCAAAATTACAATGGCCAGCAAATGTATATTTAGAAGGATCGGACCAACATCGTGGCTGGTTTCAGCATTCATTATTGGAAAGCTGTGCAACACGTGGATCTACACCCTTTACCTCACTCATCACACATGGATTTGCCGTCGATGAAAATGGCGAAAAAATGTCTAAATCAAAGGGTAATGTTATTTTCCCCGATACAATAATTTCAGAATCAGGCGCTGATATACTGCGATTTTGGGTAGTAAATTCTGACTATCATGACGATCAACGCCTCGGGAAAAATATCATTCAAACTAATATTGATGCATATCGTAAGTTACGCAATACAATTCGTTGGATGCTAGGAGTGCTTGCACATGACACAGGAAAAGAACCGTCTCTTTCTGATGTACCTGAACTAGAACGTTTCATACTTCATCGTATTACCGAACTTGATCAAACGGTACGTGAAGCTTATGATAACTTTGATTTCAAGACGATCGTTCGTACTCTTATGAATTTTTCTAATTTTGAACTATCTTCTTTTTATTTTGATATACGTAAAGATTCGCTTTATTGCGATTCTCCTTCTAGTCTAAAACGTCTATCCAGTATTGCCGTAATACGGAAATTATGTCGCAGCTTGATACTTTGGCTCGCACCTATGTTGCCTTTTACCGCAGAAGAAGCATGGAGTTGCCTAGAATCAAACGCTTCTTCTGTGCATCTTGAGCAATTTCCTACAATACCGACAGAATGGAAAGATGCTGAACTATCAAAAAAATGGAATAGAATCCTTAAGTTGCGTAAAGTAGTAACGTCTGCTTTAGAAATAGAAAGAAAGGAAAAGCGTATTGGATCGTCCCTAGAAACTTCTCCTATTCTTTACATCACAGATTCATCTCTTATTGCTGATATAGAAGGACAGGATCTTGCTGAAATCTGCATAACATCAGATGTAACAGTCGTCCATAGCGAAGGACCCTCTGATGCGTTTCGTCTACTCGGTGTTTCACAGGTTAGCATCGAATGCAAAAAAGCAATAGGCAAAAAATGTGCTCGATCTTGGCGTATTACTCAAGACGTCGGATCAGATTCATCGTATCCAGATGTATCTGCCCGTGATGCAGCCGTGTTACATGAATTAGGGTATCCTAAAAATTGAAGAATTTAAATTATTATTCAATTCTTGAATTGTATGCAAAAAAAAATTTTGGCATGAATTATGCGTTTCACAAATTCAAATAGTATGGTTTGCAAGTTGAATTTTTTGATCTAAAAAATCGGAAAAGAACGATAATAAATATTTATTTTCAACAATGTATACGACTATTTTGAATTTGTGTTATTACGCTATCATCCAATAATATGCGACCTTGATAAGGGGCAATTTTAGCATGAGGAATTTCTAATTCTTCCAGTCCCATACATTTAATTAGTGTACTTGCGACTGAATTACTATTCTCACCCATCCCTAAAAAAGGATAAGGAAGATATTTTTCATTAAGAATATCTTTTGCACGCAGTGCCAAATGCCATTTACGCATGACATACTCTTTAGTCGACGAGAACAATACTACCTGCTCTTGGTCTTCCCTATATAAATGCGGCGATTTAAATTCGAATACTTTCAACCTATCGGATCGAAGATAACCGATAGGTTTTATCTTCCCGTTTTTGTTGACAACAAGCCCGTCAAGCTCAGCAACAAATCTTTTATTGCTATCAAAAACAGTCAGTAGCCTATGAGCAAAGATCAACCCTATGTCCCATTGAGATAAGACTATGGTGTAGCCCTGAACATTACAATTACTTTCAGCTTTAACTACCATTTCATCATTCATCAGGATCATTATAATAACATACTGGTTTTATTTAAGTAAAATAATTAATATAAATATACACTTTATCTAATTGATACACTAAGTATTTGCGTATTTTATCATCAAAGATTTCTATATTGTTTTGTTTGTCGCTACTCATGATAACATGTGCATACTTCATAACTGTATTTAAGAATAAGAATGTAGAAAAACAGTATAATTTCGTATTCTAATCCCATCTCCCCTTTCTTTGTTGTGATATAATTATTCATTTGAATAAACTCTAGTTAAATTAAATTATCATTACATACAAAGAGATAGTTTTCAGAATTTAAAAATTATTCTCTATATAACTAATAATAAAAAAAAAGTAAAAAGATGATTATAATAATATTATAATTGTTTTCCTTTTCTTTCTACAAAGCTACATTTTCGCCAAATAACGATAGAAAGATCTTTTTTCATGGAATTAACAAAAGTATTGTCGACAATATAAACGAAAATAATTTATTTAAAAATACACATAATTACTATCAAAAGGTAAATTACTTGTATATGTTTAGTAAACTATGTTTGCATAATAAATTATTATTTGAATAAAAAAACGTATATAATATACTTAAATTTTATTTTAATTTATATTTTTTATTTTAAGGAATTATTACTTATGCTTATTTCAAAAACTAATAATAGTTTAGTCTCAATCCTCCCTGAAAAGGAAACAAATAAAAAAAATTATAATCCTAATCTTGATAGCAAAGATCTCTCTAATGCACCATTAAACAAAATAAGTACTTTGGAGAGTATCGCAAAAAAATCTCTTATAGCTGCAATTCCTATTTACGGGACCATCCAAGCCTTTAAAGAGAAAGAATCCGGATGGGGCATATTAGGAATCACAACCGATGTCTTAACCCTTATAGGTATCGGATATGGTATTAAAGGAGCCGCTGCTTTAATACGAGGAAGTAGCGCAGCTGCTACCGCAGCTATGGCTGCCGGAACATCCACGGCCATAGAGGGAGGCAATGCTTTAATTAAAAGTAGCGCTGTACTTGTAGAAAGCAAAAATACCCTGAAACACACAGATATGGGTGCCAATACAATACATATAGATTCCTTGGCTCAGAATTCAAGCAAATCTATAGGAACTATTATTCCTGTAGTGAGCGAAAATCCCAGATTAAAAAAAATTGCGACTAACTATTTTTATGATTTTAAATTATTAAGTCCTAACAAAGCCTATAAGGGATTGCGTGATGCAAGCAAAGCGTCTGAATTTATAGTAAATGGGAAAAAAATTAATATCGATACCCCCGAAAAAATGTTAGAAAATCTCAAGGAAATATTTCCTAATGATTTTGAAAAAGTTCAACTTATATCTTGTTATGCACACGAAGGTATATTTGACGCTCCATTTACGCATAAACTATTCTCCATTAACAATCCGAAAAACTATACGGGAGTAAAAACGTATAATTCTTATAAATTTGATGCCCTAGAAGATGGAACAATAAATTTTTCGGCGACATATAAAGGAAATTTTTCTCCAGTAGATGGATCTCCTAGTACCCATGGTTATGGAGTCAAAGTTGATGGAATTCTATCCAAACAATCTATTCCAGAGCTTCATTTCACACCTATTATTGAAAATTTAAATTCTAATCTAGATTAGAATTTAAAAGAAACGCTATACAGCGAATTATACTTAAATAAGTACATTGCAATAGAGTCCTAAAAAATAATTAGGATTCTTTTGCAAGTGCATTTTTTTATATTAATAAAATAAATTATATATTTAAAATAAAAACAAACTAACGTTTAATATTAAAACAAATATTAATTTTTTTTAATATTAAACAATAAAAAGTAAATGCATTAGATACTTTTTAAAAACTATACTTATAAAAAAAATATACTTTATATAAAAAAATATTTATAATCTCATTAAAATTTATTTTAATTTTTATTTTTATTTTTATTTTTATTTTTAAGGAATTATTACTATGAATTTTCCAGGAATTGACAATAATACAAATCCATCCCCTCCTGTGCAAGAGTTAAAAAATGCCCTTGCTCCTCAAGCAGAAAAAATATCTCTACATCCAAATCCACCAAACGATGCAAAAAGTCTTTTGGATATAGAAAAGCCTTCTTCTTCTTCTAGCAAAATAGGCGAAACCGCAAAAGAGGCTCTTTTAAGTCTTATCCCTATTTATGGAACAATCCAATCATTTAAAAAAGGTGAAATAGGATGGGGCATATTCGGAGCGATAACTGATGTTCTCACTCTTGTGCCAGTTGTAGGATATGGAGCAAAAATGGTAGGTGCTTTAGCGCGTGGAGGGAATGCTGCAATAAAAATCAGCAAAGCCGGGGCCATAGCTGCTAGCGCTACTGCTAGTACATATGCAGCAGCGACAAGAGGAGGTGCTGCTCTTGCAGACGGGGCATTGATCACTAAATATGCAATGGAAGGGGAATCTGCTTTTAATGCTGGATCTGCCACTGTTAAAGCAACATCTTCTACATTGTATGAAAGCAACGTTATCACTAAAGCTGCTGAGTCGACTCACAGCACATTAGATAAAGCTGCAATATTACCTATTTCTAAAAATACTATAAAAACCAGCGTCAATACCGCTGAAATGGATAAAATTGCAGCAAAAGTAGTGGAACAATCTACAAAAAAAACAACTTTATCCAATAAAAAAACCATCAAGCAAGCCTCTAAAAAATTTTTTATTGCATCCTTACGTGCAGTAGATCCCGGATTAGAGCTCTTATATCAAGGGGGAAAAGCAGCTATAAGAAAATCAAGATCTATTCCTGAAAAAATTATGAAAACTTCACACTCACTCCCAAAGAACACATGGAAAAATATCGATTCAATCCCCAGTGAATACAAAATGGTTTCATTGTCTGATGAATCTTTATTCCGAAACTTCAAACAGTTAAATAAAAACGAATTAGATCAGCAATTTTTACTTGATCTAAATCGTGCTGAATATATCATAAATGGGAAAAATATGAGAGATACAAATCAGAAATCTCAGCTAGCTTATCTTCAAAAAACATTTGCCAATGATCCTCAAAAACTTCAAATCATTTCCGCCTATGCTCACCAAGGTATTTTCGCTGACGGAATAAGTTATCTCATGGAAACAATACCTAACATGCTATCCTATGGATCAAAAAATGGGAAAACTACTTTTCAAATTAATACTCTAGGAGAAGAAGGAGTGAGATTATCTGCTAAATATACAGCGTCATTGGTTACTGAAAACCAGGCCATAAAAAACCCATTGCGTGAATACGGGCTGAAAATAGATACAATTCTTTTCCCGAATAAAGCTCCACAATTTACACAATACTTTTATACAAAGGGAAAAATTTTTTAAACATTATAGTAAGCACAAGCCATATCCCATTGGATATGGCTTGTGTACATGCAAAAACAGGACAATAGAATAAACGTGTATTCTTATTGAACCAAGGAAAAAAATTGATATGTCGTAATTAATTGGCGATTCTAATAGTAAAAAATAGCAAAATACTTATTAAGTATTATTCTTAATAATATATTATAGTCATTTAATTGCATTATTCAGAATATATTTATCATACTACTTATTGTTCATATAACATGGGAATTTATTGCCAAATATTTTCCCAATATAATAATTTCATTTTTTGCAACACTAATACAAACTAAAATATTTCAAATTATGCACCATAGCAAATACTTAAAAATACGCAATACGGAACAATATTAAGTATTTTATATTCCATTTTATATCTTTTGATTGAATATATCCTGAACACAAGATAAAATATTTATCAACTATATAACGCTAGATAGAGGCAGGATTTTATTGGTATCTATTAAAAAATAGAAGCAAGAACTGACATTGTCTACAACTATGATTTAGAAAAAGGTCTTTCCCGTTTTGATTTAAAAAATAGAAAAGATAAACTTGAAAAATATAATAAATAAGTTTTAGGCTAGTGGTATGAATAAAAAAGAGAAACAATTCAACATTACATTTCCTTCTACCAACTATATGCGATACTCAATCATAAACCTGCCCATAGTATTTTTAGGTGCATTTTTCTTTATTTTATCCATAATATTTATCATTTTTAGAGATTTCTTAGATAACAACATAGTGCTGGGACTACTGGGTCTTCTTGTGTCCATTGGGGTATTGTTATTGGTATTTCTTGCAATTAACTCCCTTGAAATGATAATGAAGCCGTCTATCCCTCTCGAAAAGGTTTTTATGGATACTGATCCAGAGGGAATATTGATTACAAATGAACGTGGACACATAATGTATGCTAATAATGCATATAACTCACTTACTAATGTTGATTGGAATAAAAGGATAAAATCACTAGAAAGCCTTCTCTCTCGCAATCAAGAAGCTGGAGAAGCACTATATCGCCTTACCAATAATTTACGCGTTAAAAAAGAAGGAAAAGAAGAGTTTCGTTTAATGCACTCTCTAAAAAATCATTCTCAGAATTTAGGCCCTCATTGGTATCGTCTGAAAGCGCGTATCTTACCCGTTTCATTACATAAAGAAAAAGCTCTATATGCATGGCGTATCACTGATATTACCTCTGAGCGCAAGGATCAAGAAAAGTTTTTTCGAGAATTACAAAATGCTATCGATTATCTTGACCATTCTCCTGTAGGCTTTATGTCTGCCGATCATCAGGGGAAAATATTATATATTAATGCCACCCTTGCAGAGTGGATTGGTATTGACCTTACTACATTTACCTCAAGATCAATATCTATAGGTGACATTACAGCAGGAGAAGGCCTTTCCCTTATTCAAGCTGTTCAAGCAGAACCAGACAATCAAAAGACTGTGACACTAGATCTAGATTTTCGCCGAATAGATAATGGACATGGATTGCCTGTAAAGCTTGTACATCATGTTCTTGCTTCGTGCGATGGAAAACCCGGAGAAAGCCGTACTGTTGTCGTCTCTCGTAAAAACTGCGATTTCAACGATCCATCTGGAACGATAGCAAATATGCGTTTTAACCGATTTTTTAATAATATACCTATGGCGATTGCTTCTATTGATAGAAAAGGGAGAATTCTTCGCACCAACGCACCTTTTCTTAAACTCTTCCCTAATGCCATAAAAAGCGATGGAACATCTAATGATATATTTTCTATCGTTCATAAAAATGAAAAAAGCAAGATTGTTGCCGCTCTTAATGATGCGAATAACCAAAAAAGTGATATACCTGCCATCGATTCCCCTCATCCAAAAGACGAAAATCGCCACTTTCGTTTTTATATAAATGCCACGCTTGATCGCAGTACAGAGGCGCCTGAAGAACACGCAATCCTATACACTGTCGAAATAACAGAGCAAAAAGCTCTAGAGGCACGTATGGCACAAACTCAAAAATTAAATGCCGTTGGAACATTAGCAGGGGGAATAGCACATGATTTTAATAATGTATTAACTGCAATTCTTCTGTCTTCTGATCATTTATTATTACAATCACGCTCCTCTGACGCTAGTTTTGCTGATTTAATGGAGATAAAACATAACGCTAATCGTGCCGCAATCCTAGTACGGCAATTACTTGCCTTCTCTCGAAAACAAACCATGTGTCTAGTTGTGCTCAATCTTACTGAGGTAATCAGTAATTTACGCATGATGATCCAAAAACTTATATCTGAACCTCCACAAGTAAAATTACATGTAGATTATGAACGCGACTTATGGGACGTGAAAACAGATTTATCTCAATTTGAACAAGTATTAGTGAACTTATGTGTTAATGCTCATCATGCCATAATGCTCAAAGAAAGTGGTTCCCTAACCATACGCACTCGCAATATCCCATCAACAGAAATACATTCTTTTAATTATTCCGATCTTCCAAAAAAAGACATGGTACTTGTAGAAGTAGAAGATACAGGCATAGGAATATCTTCTGATATTATGGAAAAAATATTTGAGCCATTTTTTACTACCAAAGAAGTAGGAAAAGGAACTGGGCTCGGACTTTCCGTAGTTTATGGAATAATACGGCAATCAGGAGGATACATATTACCTGAATCTGAAGTAGGAAAAGGAACTATATTCCGTATATTTTTGCCCCGACATGTTCAGGAAGATGTTCAACTATCTACTCACTCTCACGATATCACTATCAAACCACCAGAAGAATCCGCTGATCTGACAGGAAACTCAGCTATAGTCTTGCTTGTAGAAGATGAAGATTCTGTTCGACGTGGTAGCAAAAGAATGTTAGAAACACGTGGCTATACCGTTCATGAAGCGTGCTCTGGAACAGATGCGCTGAAGGTCATGGAAGAATTACAAGGAAAAGTTGACATTGTGGTCTCTGACGTAGTGATGCCCGAAATGGATGGACCAACACTACTCCGAGAATTGAGAAAAACATATCCTAATTTAAAATTTATCTTCATTTCAGGATATGCAGAAGATGCCTTTTCCAAAAATTTAGTTAAAGATGCTAAATTTAGCTTTTTATCAAAACCATTTTCGCTGAAACAACTAGCTACATCTGTTCACGAACTTCTTCAATCAGATTCTTAATACTTTTCTTTATGATAAATCAATCCTATGTTTTATAACCTCGTCATAAAAATCATGTGCGATGTAAGGTCAGTCTTATACTCTTGTTACAACTTAATTTTTTTATAGAAAAAGAAATTAAATATCCGGGAAAGCTATATAACTTTCAAAGCGAAAAAGGATTATATTTGAACACTCCAATACATCAGATTAGTATAGATAGAACAGAATATTTTAAAAACAATTCACCCTCACTGAGCAATCTGTCTTAAAACCGTCTGTAAAATACCACCATTTTTCAAATAATTAATTTCATCAAGGGTGTCAACACAACAAATAATCGGAACACGTTTGGACATACCATCAGAATAAGAAATTTCTAAAATGGATTGTTGTCGAGGAGAAATCATTTTTAATCCCTTAATATCAATGATTTCATCGCCTTTAATATTCAATTTTTCCCAAGACATATCCTTTTCGAAGGAAAATGGAATAATGCCCATACCTATCAAATTGGAGCGATGTATACGCTCAAAAGATTCTGCAATGACTGCTCGTACTCCTAATAGTTTAGTCCCTTTAGCAGCCCAATCACGTGAAGAACCATTTCCATATTCAGAGCCAGCAAACACCACTAAAGGTATTTTATCAGCTTTATATCTCATGGCAGCATCATAAATAAAAACTTCTTCTTTAGAAGGATAATGGATAGTATACCCCCCTTTCCTGCCTTTTTTACCAAGCATATGATTGAAAATACGGATATTGGAAAAAGTACCTCGAACCATAACTTCATGATTTCCTCGCCGAGTACCAAACTGATTAAAATCATTTTCTTCAATACCTTGCTGAAGCAAGTAGTGTCCAGCAGACGATTCTAATGGGATCGATCCTGCAGGAGAAATATGATCCGTCGTAATTTTACTCCCCAATAGACATAAGATACGAGCTCCACAAATATCTGAAACATCTCGATTAGTATCTGCAATCATTTCAAAATAAGGAGGATTGCGCACATAAGTGGAATTTTCACCCCATATATAAGTTTCACTCTCAGGAACATTGATATTCCACCAACTACTATCACCCTTAAATACGTTGGAATACTTTTTCTTATATAAATCACGTGTCACATACTGATTGATATAACTTTGAATCTCACTATCTGTTGGCCAAATATCCTTGAGGTATACAGGATTTCCTTGTTGATTCTCTCCTATAGGATCCTTCGTAATATTTTTTCTTATAGTTCCAGCAAGCGCATAAGCAACCACCAAAGGAGGAGATAAAAGATAATTAGCTTCTACATCCGGAGAAATACGTCCTTCAAAATTACGATTTCCTGATAATACACCAACTACCACTAATTTTTTTTCATTAATAACTGCGGAAATTTCTTGATTTAATGGCCCAGAATTTCCAATACACGTTGTACATCCAAAACCAACAAGATTAAATCCTAATGCATTTAAATATTCTACAAGCCCCGCCTGTACAAGATATTCATAAGCTACTTGTGACCCTGGAGCACAGGATGTTTTAACCCACGGCTTGGATTTTAAACCTGCACGAACAGCATTACGGGCTAACAAACCTGCTCCTATCATCACAGATGGATTAAAGGTATTCGTACAAGATGTTATGGCAGCAATTACTACATCCCCATGTTTTAGATAAAAATCATATCCTTCAACAGGATACTTTTCCTCCAATGTATCATATTTTTTGTAATATTGATCCATCGCAACGAGAAAATTAGAAGGTACTTCGCCAAGAGGAATACGAGATTCTGGACGCCTAGGACCTGAAACGGAAGGAACAATATCTCCGAGAGATAACTTTATCTTCTTTGTAAATACAATTTTTTCGTAGTCTATGTCTTCACGCCACATACCTTGAGCTTTGTTATAAGCTTCAACAAGGGCAACACGATTTTCAAGACGATTAGATAAGCGTAAATAATCAGTAGTTATCTTATCAACTGGGAAAAATCCACACGTAGCACCATATTCTGGAGCCATATTAGCTATAGTAGCACGATCTGCAAGCGCCATATTTTCAAAACCTGAACCAAAAAATTCGACAAACTTTGATACAACCCCTTCTTTGCGCAATATCTGCACAATTGTCAATACAAGATCTGTTGCTGTAACTCCTTCTTTAAGTTCACCACTCACCTCAAAACCCACAATCTCGGGAATCAACATTGAAATAGGCTGTCCCAACATCGCAGCTTCTGCTTCGATACCACCGACACCCCAACCTAAAACACCTAACGCATTAATCATCGTAGTATGACTATCAGTACCCACACAAGTATCAGGATAAGCTATATTTTCTCCATCTTTATTTTGAGTCCAAACAGATTGAGCAAGATATTCAAGATTGATCTGATGACAAATACCTGTCCCAGGAGGAACGACACGGAAGTTATTAAAGGCCTTTTGCCCCCATTTTAAAAAACAATACCGCTCCTCATTACGCTGATATTCCAATTCTTTATTACGCATTATTGAACTTTTTTTTCCAAAATGGTCTACTATTAGGGAATGATCTATCACAAGATCAACAGGAACTAGAGGATTAATATCCTGAGGATCTCCACCTAAAACGCAAATTGCATCACGCATAGCAGCCAAATCAACAACAGCAGGCACACCTGTAAAATCTTGCATTAGAACACGAGATGGACGATAAGCAACTTCACTCTCAACTGTTCCCTTGTTATCCAACCATTTTACGAATGCATAAATATGTTCTTGCGTAACAGTACGGCCATCTTCAAATCTCAATAAATTTTCAAGCAAAACTTTTATTGAACATGGAAGACGAGATATACCCTGCAAACCATTAGCTTCAGCCTTTGGTAAGCTATAATAAACATAATCAATCCCTCCGACCGATAGTACAGAGCGACAATTAAAACTATCCAAGGATTGCGACATATCCACACCTCTTTATTATGAAACACACACAAGAACGCAAAATTTAAAAAATAAATTCAACAATTAATCATGAAGAAAAATATAAAAATCACTTAATTATTTGATATACCATTGAAATTTAATGTAATCGTAAAAATCATATCAATACATTGCTTTTTTAAAAAATTGTAATTCATTTCTTTAATCTTGCAATTCCAGCCATGGCATATTGCAAATAAATTAATATATCTTATATCCTTGCAGAAAGAACGAATTATACTATCCAATGCATTCTTATCTATCACTTCAAGAAAAGTTCAATAATTTATTTAACTTCAAAGAAGTTAGATATAAACACAATTAATTACTACTTTCATATAGTAGCTGACTGATATCGTTAAAAAATACATCTTGCTATCTTTTTCTTCTACCCGTCACTCTACCTTCTTTTTCTTTTAACTTATGATAGACAATAAAAAACATAAAATAAAATTTTCATTAACCATCATTAATAGTAAACTTATGTACATTACAATATTATC
This sequence comes from Candidatus Liberibacter solanacearum CLso-ZC1, assembly GCF_000183665.1. NCBI lineage: Bacteria > Pseudomonadati > Pseudomonadota > Alphaproteobacteria > Hyphomicrobiales > Rhizobiaceae > Liberibacter > Candidatus Liberibacter solanacearum. The sequence continues at coordinate 362,625 of NC_014774.1, read as the reverse complement.
CGATGGCACACCAAATCGATATCCAAAAATAAATATTTTCCAATATTTTAAAAAAAAATGAAAAAAGCGATCCATTAAAGAACGCTTTTTCTCATATAATAGTTTATTTTAGGTTTTTCTAATCTCTTCTATTTCCTAAAAGTCTGAGCAAGCTTATGAAAATATTGACAAAATCCATATATAATCTCAAAGCTCCTAATACAGACTGACGTTCTATATATTCCATACCATAATTATCTGCATATTGTTCCTTAATTACCTGGGTGTCATAAGCTGTAAGAGCAGAAAAAATCACTACTCCCATAGCAGCTATAGCCATATCAACAACAGAAGAACCCATAAAAATATTGGCCAACATTAATAAAAACAGCCCGCACACTCCCATCAACATGAAAGACCCAATAGGACCCAAATCTTTCTTTGTTGTATAACCATACAAGGACAAGGAAACAAAGGAGGCCGCAGTAATAAAAAACGTCTGTACAATACTCTTATTGGTATACATTATAAAAATGGAAGAAATAGCCAATCCTATGAGAGCCGCATATACAAAAAATGTAATTCTTGCTGCATTTATGCTCAAAGAATTAATACGGACGGACATAAAGATACACACACCTAAGGGCGCAAACATTACTACCCACGACAAGGGAGAGGCATATAAAAGAGTACCAAAACTCGTTAACATAACACCACTTTTAAGGACATAAGACGCTGCATATGGGTCCAAGGTAGTAGCAAACCCACTAATGAGAAACGATACAATCCCTGTAACGACGAGACCAAGGGCCATAAGGTTATAAACCTTTATCATATACGCACGTAAACCCTGGTCAATTGTAGAATCAAATCCACCTCTTGAATTTTGAACTCTTTGGTAATCACGAATATCAGACATTTTTATCCTCTAAAAACTAAATATCTTGCACTATAACTATACAAGCACTAATCCTAAACCCAGCATCACTTAATTAGGACAATATTAAAATAAAACCCAATAGGACTCAAAATCCACACCAGGCACATGAGTGATTATAAATTATAATCCAATTTTTGCAATCAAATATTTGCTCTCATAGTGTACTGTATCCTTGAATTTTATCTTTTTCTTAAACACCGTATTTTTCACTTAAATCATAATACCAAAAATTCTATAATATTTTACATACTCAAACTATTTATCAAAATATAAACCCACTTCGATTCATTGATATATAATTCATTGCAAAAAACAAATCAAATACTAGAAATAAACTCTATATTATTAAACTAAAGAAATGACATGTTGAAATCGTTTAGCTTCTAATAGTGGATCAGCCGCTCTCACGATAGGGCGAGAAACAACAATATGACTAGCACCATAGTTTATTGCCTCTTCTGGAGTTGCAAATCTTTTCTGATCATCTGTTGCGTCACCTATCATCCTAATACCAGGAGTCACAACCGCCATATGATTACCCACTATTTTCCGCACCATCATCGCTTCTCTAGGAGAGCATACTATTCCACCCATCCCTATATCACGTGCTTGAGTCGCACGCATTTTTACTATAGTAGAGATATTTTTTTCATAACCGGATTCTTTGAGATCCAATTCATCCATCGAAGTCAATATAGTCACAGCAAGCAAGCAAATACCTGTCCCTCGCGCAGCATCTACAGCTATACGCATAGTTTGAGGATATGCATGCACCGTTAGCATTAAAATTCCCATTTTTGCTATATGCTCAATAGCAGAGGCTACTGTATTCTCTATATCTAACAGCTTCATATCCAAGAACACACTCTTGCCGTCTAACGCCAAATCACGCGCCAATTCTAACCCTCCCGCAAAGAATAGCTGATAACCTATTTTATAGGAGGATACCGTATCACTTAAAACCGACACGATTCTTTCTGCTTCCTTTACCGTTGGAAGGTCAAGACCAACAATCAAACGATTTCTCTTAAGAAGATCAACTTTCAACGCAACACTCATCAAATGACTAATAAACAAATTTATTAACAAATAAAATCCAAAACATTCATAATTTCCACTTCATCAACGTAATACCTGTTTTTCTTTTATACAAAATATCATCGATAAAAATTAAAAGATCTTATTGTTTGAATACTATGGATTGAATTCCATGTAATTTTATAAATTTACTTTGAATTTTAATGTACTTATATTCTCATAGGCATTAAAACATAAAATGCATCTTTATTCTCAAAACCTTGTATAAGAGCAGAAGAACTAGAGCTATCTAATCGAAAAACAACATCATCATCTGAAATATTACCAATGATTTCCAACAAATATTTATAATTAAAACAAATATCCATTGGGCAATCATGATAATTTACATCCAAATATTCTATGGCCTTACCCATTTCAGGATTGTCAACCGTCATACACAACTTTTCAGAGGACAAAGATAATTTTACTGCTTGATTACGTACAGATGATATTGTCGATACACGATCAACAGCCTGTCTCAAACTACTACAATTCACCCGCAATACTTTATCATTATTATGGGGAATTACATTCTGATAATGAGGAAATTCTCCATCTATCAACCTTATACTCATAGAAAGACGACCTATATTCAGATGAATACGTGATTCAGAAATGCTAATCTTTACAGACAAAAATTTAACTGTAGAAATAATTTTCTGAATTTCTCCAACCGCCTTACGCGGTACAATGATACTGGGCATTTTCGCAATTGGAACATTAACCTTAGCTACAGCTAAACGATGTCCATCCGTTGCCACAGCACATAATGTTGAATCTTCTTCATTAATATGAAAAAAAATACCATTTAAATAGTATCTTATTTCTTCAGTCGCCATCGCGAAATGCGTACGTTCTATAAGAATTTTTAAAACAGACGATTCAAGTTCAAAAGAATATTCATAATCCTCTTCTTTTATATTGGGAAATTCCGATTCTGAAAAAGATTGTAAATAAAACTGTGAATCGCCAGAAACAACCTTTACTTCCGTTCCCTGTGCATCACTCTTAGAAAACAAAATTTCCGAACCCTCAGGAAATTTACGAACTATGTCATAAAGAAGATGGGCAGAAACAGTAGCAGAACCACCAACATTAATTACAGCAGGTATCACTTCTGTAATTTCAATTTCAGGACCGCTCGCTTTCATCTTCAAAGAACCATCAATGGTCTGTAAAAAAACATGACAAGCTACTGGAATAGTAGTCCTACGTTCAATAATTCTACAAACATGGTTCAAAGGCTCTAATATATTAGAGCGCTCAACAATAATCTCCATTATAGCCCCAGATTATTTCCTTACAAAATCAAAAAAAATTTACAGGTATAATAATATTAAAAAGACAATTCATCAATCAGATTTATCTTGATAACAGAATTATGCCTTGATAGTAGTTAAGCTTAGTTTTTTGCCTCAATCCACAAAATAAAAAATAGGTTATTCCCATGGCCATAGTATATAATATATTTTTTAGAATTTAATACCAGTTATTAACACGATCATTGATATAATTCATAAAAAATCTTCTTTATTTGAATAAGGAGGAAAAATCTGATGAAAGAATATTCCCTTTTAAAAAGCTCCTCTCAATATTTTTCAACACCAGATCCTATAATAACCAGTTTATTAGATACAGATTTTTATAAGTTTCTCATGTTGCAATTAATTTGGAAGTTTTATCCCAATATTAATGTGACTTTTTCGCTATTTAACCGCCAACAAAAATTGAACTTCTCAGATAAAATAGATGAATCTGAATTACGAGCTCAACTTGATTACGCCCGCTCTCTACGAATCACTGAAAAAGAAAAAGAATGGCTCAATCATAATATTTTTTATGGTAAAAAACATATTTTTGAACCAAATTTTCTAACCTGGCTCTCTAATTTTCAACTACCAGAATATGACCTTTCACATAAAAAAGGCCAATATATCCTTAAATTTCATGGATCGTGGAAAGATATTAGCCTATGGGAAATCCCTTCTTTAATCATAATAAACACACTCTATTCCCGAACAATCATCCGCTCAATGAAGCCTTTTTATTTAGATTTGCTATATGCCCAAGCAAAAGGAAAGCTTTGGTCCAAGATTGTTAAACTAAAAGAATTTTCTGGATTAAAAATTGTCGATTTTGGAACACGCCGTCGACATTCTTTTGCCTGGCAAAAATGGTGCATAGAAGCTTTACAAGAAGGCATTACTGATTCATTTCTTGGCACTTCTAATGCTCTACTTGCCATGAATCATGCAATCAATGTCATCGGAACTAGCGCACATGAATTACCTATGGTAGCTGCTGCGATAGCGCAAACGGACATAGAAACTCAAAACTCTCCTTATCAAATGATGCAAAAATGGAATAGCCTATATGATGACAATTTACTCATAGCACTGCCTGACTCTTTTGGCACTGATTTCTTCTTAGAACATGCTCCTTCTTGGGTGGCAAAATGGAAAGGATTCCGCCACGATAGCGCCTCTCCCATTGAAGGAGGGGAAAAAATACTTGCCTGGTGGGAAAAAATGAATTGCGAAACCCACAATAAAATTTTGATTTTTTCCGATAATCTTGATGTTGATTCAATTATCAACACCTACAAACACTTCGAAAATCGCGTACCTATGATCTTTGGATGGGGAACAAACCTTACTAATGATTTTGGTGGCTGCATGCCTTGCAATAATACACAAATAGAAAAATTACAAATTGTATGCAAAGTAATTAAAGCGAACAACCAACATGTCGTAAAATTGTCTGATGATCCAGTAAAAACAACAGGAAATACATTAAAAATTAAACGCTATTTAAAACTATTCAAAACACAAAAATAAGAGATGATTTTCAATAATCATATAAGATGATCCGTTATCTCCCCCTAATAATAAAAAGAAGAAAAGAAAACGCATTACAATCCTAGTTATAAGCCATATTCATACAATACAACACATGTACGAATTTTGACATTCTCCCCAAACTAAAAGCCGAGGATTCCTATTACTGTTCAGCCCAAAGACTGAATCATTTTAATGGATTCTTATTTCAACAAGCGGCTTTGATTCGCCATCTGGAAAGTACGGCATCTCCTGCCGCTGGAATATTATAAGCAGTGGTGAAAAAGATACGTCCAACCCTATGATAAAAAGGTTACTACGACAAAGATCATTTATAAACTCGCTAAAATAATAGTGGATTGTACTTGAAAGGTAAGCTATAAGGTTTATAAATCATTGATTATTCATTATTCTGATCTGGTCTTACTTTGATTTAAGTCATTGATTTTGCTTTTCTCTGGCGGACAGAGAGGGATTCGAACCCTCGATACGCTTTCACATATACACGCGTTCCAGGCGTGCGCCTTAGACCACTCGGCCATCTGTCCTCTTAAACAAAATTCTATACACATGGATGCGATGAATATCTTATTAATCCATAAATCTTTTTGATAAACAAAAAGAAATGCTCAGACACCTATTCTTTATTGCTATCAGAATCATCAGAATCATTCCCACGATTCTTAAGAGCTATACCTAGTATATCACCAAGCGAAGCCCCTGAATCTGAGGAACCAAACTGAGCTATAGCACCTCTTTCCTCTGCTATTTCCAAAGCTTTGATAGACAAGGAAACCTTATTGTCTTTTCTAGAAGTGCCTACAACACGAGCATCTACTATTTGTCCCTTAGAAAAACGTCCAGGATCTTGATCCGCGCGATCTCGAGATAAATCAGAACGACGTATAAACGAAGTAATACCTTCATGATCAATAAGAGTAACCTCTATACCACCCTCATTAATCGCAATCACTTCACAAGATACGACAGTATTCTTGCGCAAAGCACTTGCAGAATCGGCAATATCTGGAGCAGAACCGCTAAGCTGTTTTATTCCTAAAGATATACGTTCCTTTTCAATATCGACATCTAGGACAATAGCTTTAACAACATCGCCTTTGTTATATTCTCCGATTACTCTCTCTCCAGGACGATTCCAGTCCAGATCAGAAAGATGAACCATTCCATCCAAATTATCGTCAAGACCAATAAATAACCCAAATTCAGTCTTATTCTTAATCTCCCCTTCAACTTCTGTACCAGGCGGATGACTTTCAGAAAACGCTTTCCAAGGATTGATAAGAGCTTGCTTCAAACCAAGAGAAATACGCTTCCTAACAGGATTAATTTCTAAAATAACAACTTCAACTTCTTGACCAACAGATAGAATTTTACTCGGATGAATATTCTTCTTTGTCCACGATATTTCAGAAATATGGGCCAATCCCTCAATGCCAGCTTCTAATTCAATAAATGCCCCATAATCCGTAATGTTTGTAACAACACCCGTCACTTTACTTTCTTCAACGTATCTGTCCTTAATATCATCCCAAGGATTTTTTTCTAGCTGCTTCATCCCGAGAGATATTCGATGCGTCTCTTGATTGATTCGTATGATCTGTACTTTAACCTGCTGTCCTACGCTTAAAACTTTCGAAGGATGCTGGATACGATGCCAGGCTATATCCGTAACATGCAACAAACCGTCAACACCAGACAAGTCCACGAATGCACCGTAATCCGTAATATTCTTAACGATACCTTCAATAACTTGACCCTCTTCAAGTTTCTGCACTATTTCAGAACGCTGTTCAGCACGCGATTCTTCTAGAACCGCTCGACGCGAAACAACAATATTTCCACGCCTTTTATCCATTTTTAAAATTTCGAAAAGCTGAGGCTCATGCATAAGAGGAGTAACGTCTCTTATAGGGCGAACATCTATCTGAGAGCGAGGCAAAAACGCAATTTCTCCATTCAGATCAACAGTCAAACCACCCTTTACCTGATTAAAGATTACGCCTTCAATTCTCTCTCCTGCCGCAAATTTTGCTTCTATCTTTTCCCACACCCCTTCACGCAGTGCTTTGTCACGAGAAAAAACAGCTTCTCCGAAAGAATTTTCTATACGCTCAATATAAACTTCAACTTCATCGCCAACTTTAATGGTTGCTTCTTGTCCTTTTCCCATGAACTCTTTAAGGGGGATACGCCCCTCAAACTTAAGTCCTGCATCAACAACCACTATATCTTTCTCTAAAGATACAACAATACCTTTAGATACACAATTTTCAGCAAGATCCTTCTTAGAAAAACTATCCTCAAGAAGGGTGGCAAAATCCTCGCGGGATGGACAGGTAAAAGACATCAACACTCCTGATAGAAACAACCTCAAATAAACACAAAATTTCTATTACTTTCTCTTCCCTAACAACTTAGGATTCGAGAACATAACAAAAAAACCTAAAATCAAACTAATAAAGAGAAAACAAGTAAAAACTTTTAACCGCTGTAGAGCTTTGTGTCAACAAGTCCTTTTGCAACTTTACACATAGTGCCTATACTCATTAATGATGTATCAAAAAAATAAGCATCTTTAGCTTGTACAAGCGGACAACAATCCCGCTCTTTATCCTTATTATCACGTTTTTGTAAATCTTCCAAAACTTTTATATAATCACCTTCTTCTCCGCAAGCAAGCATTTCATTGTAACGCCTCCGTGCCCGCACATTTAAAGAAGCTGTTACATAAAACTTTACCCTAGCGTTTGGGCAAACTACTGTCCCTATATCCCGCCCATCAAGAACTACACCTGGCTCTTTTTGAGCAAAAGACCTCTGGATATCAATCAATGCATGACGAACAGACGATATAGTAGCCACGTGCGAAGCTACCTTAGAAATGGCATGCGATGAAAATTGTATTTTATCCTTTAAGTGAGATAAAACAATATTTTGTGCTACTTTTACCACCTCTACTTCATCATCCAATGATATATTAGAATCCAAAATATTGGCAGCAACAGCTCGATAAATTAAACCAGTATCAAGACAATGAAACCCATATTCCCGCGCAATAAAACGAGATAAAACGCCCTTTCCTGCCGCCGCAGTGCCATCAATAGCAATAATCACGCCCATACTTTTTACCTAATCCATCCTTTCAATTCTAGCGCCTAAGCCTTGCATTAAATTTATAAAATCCTGAAAAATAGTAGAGGCCATGCTACAGTCGTCTACAATAACTGAATATTCTGATGCAAGCCCCATAACAAGAAAACTCATCGCTATACGGTGATCAAATTTTGGTTGTACCATACGCCCTGAACGTGATCCTAATCCTTTTCCGCCAGGAACACCCATCACCACAAGATCATTTTCTCCTTGTTCACATTGAACATTGTTAATGCTGAGTCCCTCTAAAATCGTAGACAATTGTTCTAATTTTCCCATCCCCTTTATAACCGTTCTTCCCTCAGCAAAAGCAGAAATTATCGCTAAAATAGAATATTCATCTATCATATATGGCATACGATCCTCAGAAATCGTAATTCCTTTCAGATTGGAAAATCGAACTTGAATATCTGCAATATTTTCACCGCTTTCAATTCGATGATTGACAAAAACAATATCCGCCCCCATGTCTTGCAATATATTAATCAATCCAATACGCGATGGATTAATCAATACATTTAAGATTTGCACATTAGATCCAGGGATTAACAAAGCTGCAGCCAATGGAAAAATAGCAAAAGAAGGGTCTCCTGGTATTGTTAAACTACATCCTGAAAGCTTCTTTCTTCCTTCTATTTGCACCGAATATCCTCTAATTTTATCGGATTTTACTAATAAGTCGACTCCAAACTCCTTGAGCATTATTTCCATATGATTTTGCGTTTTCATAGACTCAATGACCTTAGTTACCCCAAGGGAATTGAGACCGGCCAACAAAACAACCGATTTCATTCGCGCAGAAACCATAGAAGATTTATAAACAATTGGATTGGGCGTCTTCGGTCCATGTAAAGAAAATTCCAAGCAGTTTTTTTTAGCTGGCACTACCTGCGTCCCCATTTGAATCAAGGGGGTTAAGACACGTTCCACTGCCTTTTTTGAAAGATCCCCTCCTTTAAAAAAAGTTTGAAAGTCATATACACCAACAAGCCCCATTGTTAATTCACATCCTATTTCGGAATTCTCGAAATCCAGAGGAGATTCGGGGGCAAGAAGACATCCATTCCCAACACCTTTTATAATCCATTCACCATTTTTTTTTGTAAAATGTGCCCCTAAACAATTCATCGATTTTATTGTTTTGAGCACATCATCACTTTCAAGCAATCCGCTAATCCGCGTCTCTCCCGAAGCAAGCCCCCCCAATATAATGGAAAAATGCGAAATAGACCTGTCCCCTGGAACGCAAATAGTCCCTGTCAATCCGGAAGAACAAGAAGACCTAGCAGGTCTTTTTTTATATAAAAATGGCAAAAAATTTCCACTCGACATAATAAAAGGAACAATAATATAACAACAGGAATACAAATCATATTGCAAATTACAACACTGCAAAGAAAAATATATCTTTATCAAACACATGTTCTCTTGCTTTTTTACAATCATTAGCATAATATTTCATCTTCGTTATAGATAGATATGCTAGTTCACCTATATTTGAGGACTTTATATTTTGGCAAAACCAGAACTTGGAACTAAAAGAACCTGTCCCGACACGGGCAAAAGGTTTTATGATTTAAATAAGAAGACTATTGTATCCCCATATACACAGAATTCTTGGCCCTTGTCGTATTTTGAAACAGCCCCTACCCCTGAAGAGGCAGATGAAATTTCCGTCCTTGAAGAAGAAAAAGAGGTCAAAGTTTTCACAAAACATCCAGCAATCGAAGGGGAAGAAAATATTACATCCAAGGAAGATGATAGTAGCCTTGATATGAAATACGTTCAAGAAATAGATCTAGATGATGATGATGTCCATGATGATTTCCTTGAGCAAGCTGACGATGATACTGATTCTGATGTGGTTTGATATTTGGAGAGTCAAGTTAGCGTTTAAAAGTATACGATATAGCAAAAAATAGCTATTAAAATAACGCTACTATTTGTTCTTATTATCAAAGAAAACATGCATTTCTTATTTGTTTTAGGTAGTCAAGACGTATCTATAAATAGGGGCTATAGCTCAGCTGGGAGAGCGCTTGCATGGCATGCAAGAGGTCAGCGGTTCGATCCCGCTTAGCTCCACCAATGCATGTGATAATCACACATAAACAAATTATTTATTTATATCCTATGCGCTGTTGACTAACTAACTATCTATTCTACCATAAGATATCACGATATGCTTCATTGCAATTAAGATATAAACTTGTACCCGCGATTTCAAAAATAGATCTGTGCAAAAAAAAATTTATTTTTGCATTGAATTGGTTTAAGCTTGCCTTCATAGGAGTTTTGTTCCTATTTAAGGGAAAAGCATGAATTAGTAGAGAAAATTCAGTGCGCGAGTCTACTTTTTTATATCAATCGGATTGATGTAAAATTTAAAATTGTACGATCAGTGGTTTATTAATCGAAATTATAGTGCGATAGATCCAAAAGAAAGATGAATTAGGTAAGTGTTTTATTATGGAAAATAGAAAATCTAGTTATAGTTATGAGGATATCCTTAGCTGTGGACAAGGCGAAATGTTTGGTGAGGGTAACGCTCAGCTCCCCACCCCTCCAATGTTGATGTTTAATCGCATAACACACATTTCTAAAGCTGGGGGAACTTATAATCAAGGATTTGTGCGAGCTGAAATGGATGTTACTCCAGACTTATGGTTCTTCCAGTGCCATTTTAAAAACGATCCTGTAATGCCTGGGTGCCTTGGATTAGACGCCCTATGGCAACTTGCAGGTTTCTTTCTTGGGTGGTTGGGAGAGCTTGGTAGAGGAAGAGCAATCTCCGTTTCTAACATAAAATTCAGAGGCATGGTAACGCCTAAATGCAAGATCATTGAATATGGAATAGATTTTAAAAGAATAAGTCGACGTCAAGTTGTTCTTGGAGCAGCTGATGGATGGGTAAAAGTCGACGGGGAAAAAATATATACAGCGGAAGATTTACGCGTTTGCCTTTATGCAAATGATGAGCTCACCTAATGGAATATGAAATTATTGCAAATCAACAAAAGAGGCCTTTATTATGAGACGGATAGCAGTGACAGGAATGGGAATTGTATCTTCCATCGGAAACAATGTTTCTGAAGTTGCGACAGCACTATGGAAGGCACAATCCGGCATCACATTTTCGGAGGATTTCGCAAGGCTTGGTTTTCGTTGCCAAGTATGGGGAAAGCCAGACCTTAATGAGGCAGAGTTAGTCGATCGAAAGGCTATGCGTTTTCTGTCGCAAGGGGGAATGTGGGGACATATCGCTATGCAGCAAGCAATTGCTGATTCTGGCTTGGACCAATCTGAAATAACCCATGAAAGAACCGGATTAATTGTGGGATCAGGAGGGCCCTCTACTAAATGCATCGTAGATTCTGCACAACTAACTCAAGAACATCTCAATACTCGACGTGTAGGCCCATTTGCAGTGCCCAAAGCAATGTCATCGACAGCTTCTGCAAATCTGTCAACTTGGTTTAAGATACTTGGAACAAGCTATTCAATATCTTCGGCTTGCTCTACTTCTGCTCACTGCATTGGAAATGCTGCAGAACTAATCCAATCTGGGAAGCAAGATATAATGTTCGCAGGAGGGCAAGAAGATCTTGATTGGACAATGTCTAATCTTTTTGATGCAATGGGCGCTATGTCTTCGCATTTTAATGACAATCCCCGTGCCGCCTCTAGACCCTATGATTCTCAACGTGATGGATTTGTGATCTCTGGAGGGGCAGCAATACTCGTTATGGAGGAAATGGAACGAGCTAAAGCACGTGGCGCAAAAATTTATGCTGAACTTTCCGGCTACGGGAGTACATGCGATGGTTGTGATATGGTATCTCCTTCTGGAGAAGGAGCTGTGCGTTGCATGCGTCAAGCTTTGAGTTCAGTACAGAATCCAATTGATTATATTAATACCCACGGAACCGCAACTCTTATAGGAGATAAAAAAGAAATTGAAGCTATTAAAGAAGTATTCAAAGATGATATCCCTCACATTCAATCAACAAAATCTCTAACTGGGCACTCCTTGGGTGCTGCTGGAGCACAAGAGGCAATATATTCCTTAATAATGATGCAAAAAAATTTTATTGGTGAAAGTAAAAATATTGAAGAAATTGATCCTGAATTTAAAGGATTACCAATAGTTCGGAAAAGAATTGATAATGTACAAATTGATACAGTTTTATCCAATTCTTTCGGATTTGGTGGAACAAATGCCACCCTTGTCTTTCAGCGCTATAAAGGATAAAAAAAATGGTTGATATCCTAAAGGGCAAACGCGGTCTAATAATGGGAATTGCAAATAATCATTCCATAGCATGGGGAATAGCCAAAGTACTCCAATCTGAGGGAGCACAGCTTTCCTTTTCTTATCAAGGGGAAGCAATTGGAAAAAGATTAAAACCTCTAGCATCAGAATTAAATTCTGACTTCACTATCCCTTGTAATGTAGAGGATTCAGCGTCTATAGATTCACTTTTTGCGCAAATTCAAGATCGCTGGGGCTCTTTGAATTTCATTGTACATTCCATAGGATTTTCCGACAAAAATGAACTGAAAGGTCCTTACGTCAATACTAGCCGTGATAATTTTATTCGCACTATGTTGATATCCTGTTTCTCTTTTACTGAGGTTGCAAAACGCGCAGCAAAACTAATGCCTCATGGAGGTGCCATGATTACTCTTACTTATGGAGGATCAACGAGAGTGGTACCTAATTACAATGTAATGGGAATTGCTAAAGCAGCTCTTGAATCCTCCGTTAAATATTTAGCATGTGACTATGGCCATATGAATATTCGCGTTAATGCCATTTCTGCTGGACCTATCCGTACTTTAGCTGGCGCTAGTATTGCGCATGGACGTGATATTGCTTCTTGGAGCAGAGATAATTCCCCTCTTCAACGTACAGTATCACTTGAAGATATAGGAAATTCAGCTCTTTATTTGCTTTCTAATATGTCTAATGGAGTCACTGGAGAAATCCATTACGTGGATTGTGGATATAACATTACCGCTATGCCTTTACATAATAAAAAAAACATTGATTAGATTGACTGTATAAAAAGGAATTAATTATAAAATTTATTTTCAAAGATACCATATGCAAACAATAGACTTAATACCGATTGTTTAATATTTAATACACGTAAATAAGGGTTCTATCCTTTGAAAAATGCAAATATATAAATAAATATTTAATAAATTAACTCGTTTTTAACTATGTTTGATAGATGATTAACAGGATTATATCTATATTATTGTTAAAAATATTATTAAGAGCAAATAAGATTCGATGAGTGGATTACGTCCAAAAAAAAACCATTCTAATGATACGGTATCTAAAAATTCAAGATTAGAGAGCGCGTTAGGTATGACGGATATCCAGAATATTAAAAATTGGATCCAAGAAGCTGCAGGAAAGGATCAAAAGAATCCTTTAAGCCAAGAGAAAAAAGAAAAAATACAATTGTTATGGTCTTCATTGAGAAAAATTTCTGGGGATAATACAGAAATAAGCAATCTCAACTTAGATACTTTCCCTCAGGACAAAAGTAATCCCAATAAAGAAAAGGAAGCCAACGATACTAATCAAGTATTTAATTTTTTAAGACAAAAAAGTTCTAATCCTCCTTTACAAAAGCAACAAACTTTTCAAGAAAAGAATAATTCCGCATATCAAGGAATAGATCAATCTCTAAAAAATACATTAAAGTCAAAATCCTCTTATGAGATAACAGAACATAACGCTAATTTTAAAAATTTTCATTGCGACATGGACAAACTAGCAAAGAGTATATCCGAATTATGTCGAATTATCTCTCTTTCTGGAATACAAGGATCTTATTCTAGCTTTGGAAAAACACTCTTAAAAATAGAAAATATTGCAAAAGAATATTCCTTGCAAAATGTAGGGGATACTTGGAAAGTTGCTTTGCAATACCTTAAAAAATTAGATTTCCAGAATTTACACGAAAAGATTAATGCCCTTTCATGCCAAATGGATAGTATGAAATGCGTCCTTGATCAAAAAAATTGCTCTAAAGAGCCTGTTCTTGATGAAAAAATATTGTCTATTTTGAACAATACCCATAATCTCCTTTCCCTTTTAAAACTTTTAAATGAGAAAATATCCGCCAAAGAGGCTTTGTCTATTAATACAAAACTTTCTGACATCAAGGCTATCGTCGAAAAAAACGAACAATTTACAGAATCGTATACCCAAAAATTTGTTAAAAAATGTGATGAAAGTTTCGAAAATATTGGGACAAAGATTCAAAATATACAAAACGAAGTTTTGTCACAGAAAAAATCCACTGAACAAAAATTACAATCTCTTGAATCACTAGATCAACGTCTCCAGAATTTGGATACTCATGTTCAAAATATCACACGACAACTAGAAGAAAAGCAAAATACCCCTCAAAACAATGTTCTTTTACGCAACTTAGAAAGACAAATTACTAGTATAAAAGAGGTTGTGACAACTAATACACGTGATCAGAAATTATCCCAAGAAGTTGCTAAGAAAATTTTTCATCTAGAAGATTTTATTGTGCAAACTGCGAATAAAACAGCTAAGTCAATGTTGAATTCGCTTGATGGACGTCAAGCTTTGGAGACAATTTTAAAAAACAATATGCATGAATATTTGAAAAAAGCACAACAGGTGCAGGCAGAACAAACAATCAAGAATTTTACTACACTCTATGATATGCTTGTGAAAATCATCCAAAAATTGGAAAATCCCTTGGAAGAAAATAGAAAGCCATCTTCTGTGCCTACTAATTTTTCTCCAAATTTTCAGTCTTCCCTACCCTTTGCAAATACTTCTCATACCGGAAAGGTTGATGGTACTTCACAAACCAAATTGGAATCAAATAAATTATCAATAAAAGAAAACCTACCTTTATTGTTTGCGTCAAAGCACCTTTTCAATGGTAAACCTAATAAGCTACATGACAATCCCAAAACATATAAAGAATCGTTTGATGATCGAGAAGAAGAACTTGATATTCCTCGCGACATACAACAAATATTAGAGCGAGTATCATCTATACAAAATGGGAATTTAGAAGATGACACAATTCCCCATTATATCTCTGCTGTAAGACGTGCAGCATCAAAATCCGTCATAGGGAATGAAACTCTAAAGAAAAAAAAAGAACGACGGGGTAAGATTAAAAGCATGATATTCAACAAGTGGGTTACATCTATGATGTTAGCGGCAACATTAATTGCCTCTTCCTTTTTGTTAGCACCTTCTTTAGTAGGGACAACATTTTTTTTTAGAGGATAAATAATTTCAATCTTATCCTAGCCTCTTAAATCAAATTTCTTAAAATCATTAGATAATTTGCAAAATTCTCTTTTATAAGAATGGGATACTTGTACGAACTCATATCTTTTTGATATGTCCATTCAAGAATCCATTCTCATTTTTTGCGCATTACGACAAGGAATTAAAAATCACGAATTTTCAAATTATGCATCAATTCACTACTGCTAGGTATATCATTTATAGGAGGTCCTAAAATTGCAATAGTCGGGACACTGCTAAATATTCGTTCTGCAATTTCGATAATATCTGTACAGGTAATGGCTGATATCGTATCGATTATCTCTTCATTGCAAAGAACATGCCCACAAAACATTACTTGTTTAGAAATCTCTGAAGCACGAAAATCAGAATCTTCTTGATTTATTATCAACTGTGCACGTATTTTTGCACATACCTTGCTTATTTCACTTTGTTCTATACCTTTTAACAAGGAATGTATTACCTCAACAATAGCAGATATGAGCTCTACAAGATTTTCTTTTGCCGTAGCAGCACTAATACAAAAAACACCATTATCAGAAAAATTGTTGTGATGTGCTGATATCGAATAGCATAATCCTCGTTTTTCTCGAACCTCTTGAAAGAGCCTTGAAGACATTCCACCCCCAAGAATAGATGTAAGTATCTTCGTAGGATAGAAATCACGAGATTGATATGCGCATCCTTTGAATCCTAAAGCGATATGCTCTTCTGCAAGATCTCGTTTCTGAATATATTCTCCACCAACATATACAGCTGGTTTTATATTTTCTTCTTTTGTTACAGCTGGATATACATTGAAATAGTTTTCGACCTGACGTAAACATGCATCATGATCAACTGATCCAACACAAACCACATATATACGATTTGCAGTATAATTTCGGGATATATAGGAAATTATTTTTTCTGATCCAAAAGATGCAACGGTATCTGGTTTTCCTAAAATTGGTCTTCCTATAATTTGATTTTTCCAAACTATTTCTAAAAAATGATCGTACAGAAAACTCCACGGATTATCTTCGGACATACCAATTTCTTCTAAAACAACACTTCTCTCTCGCTCTATATCAGATGGATTAAAAGAAGAATTACTTAGCATATCCCCGATAATATCAAGAGCTAGGGGCACATCATCTTTTAGAACCCGCGCATGGTAAGAAGTGTGTTCAACCGATGTATAAGCGTTAATATCCCCACCCACTTTTTCAATTTCTTCTACTATGTCTTTTGATGTGCGTCGCGATGTCCCTTTAAACAACATATGCTCAAGAAAATGTGCCATTCCATGCTCTTCTTCCCTTTCATCTCGAGAACCAGAACGTATATTTACTCCAACAAATGCACTTTTAAGATGTGGCATTACCTCAGTTATAACGGTAATTCCTGAAGAAGTTTTGCTAATTCTAAGATTCAATTTCGATCTCCACGTTTCTTGTTTTTGATAAACTCTTTAACTTGCTCTATATTATTACTCATTAATTTAAAACTTTCAGGTCTTTTCATAGTTTGTTGTAAAAACACAGGACAATTTGGAGTTATACTTGAAGCCATTTTTACAATATCTGGAAATTTTGCAGGATGTGCTGTAGCAAGTGTTACCATTGGCGTTGATAAGGTCTTTCTACACGCTAATGCAGCATGGATACCAACAGCTGTATGTGGGTCCAGAAGATAACTAGAATTCTCTAAAACGGAATGAATAACATCATTGACATCTTTCTGAGAAGCACTTCTAGCAGAAAAAAGACAAGATATTTTTTGCAAATGCTCCGGATAAATTTGAAAGTATTGTTGATTTTCCAGGGAATCAAATGCTTTTTTTACAAGAACAGAATCCCTCCCACTAATTTCAAATAGCAATCTTTCGAAATTAGAAGATATTTGTATATCCATTGCAGGAGATGTCGTCTCCTTTACTGTCTCCGGCTTATATATACCCGTATTTAACATACGAACCAGTGTGTCATTTTCATTGGTGGCTATAATTAATTGTTCTATAGGAAGACCCATTAATTTTGCAAAATATCCTGCAAAAATATCACCAAAATTACCCGTTGGAACACTAAAAGAAATCTTACGATCTGGAGCGCCCAGTACAATAGCAGAAACAAAGTAATAAACAATTTGAGCCATAATACGAGCCCAATTTATTGAATTAATTCCCGATAAATTGACTGAATTACGAAAATGAACATCTGCGAATAGATTTTTAACTATTTTTTGACAATCATCAAAACTACCTTCGATAGCTATAATATCAACATTAAATGCTCTAGAAGTCGTCATTTGTTTTTGCTGAACAAGAGAAACTCTTCCCTTTGGGAAAAGAATACAAACTTTAACTCTTTTCTTTCCTGCAAATGCCTTGATAGCAGCAGCACCCGTATCCCCAGAAGTCGCCCCTACTATTGTAATATACTGATCTCTTTCTTCTAAAATATGATCAATCAATTCTGCAAGTAATTGCATGGCTATATCTTTAAATGATAAAGTCGGACCATGAAACAATTCTAACAAGAAGTCATTTTTATCTAATTGAACAAGTGGTGTAACCGCAGCATTACGAAAACAATGGTACGCTCTATTCACTATTTCCTGAAGTTTGCTAGATTCAATCTCTTCCCCAACAAAAGGAAGAAAAATAAATTGTGCTATTTCTTCATAGCTTAAACCCCGCAAATTTCTAATCTCTTTTTCTGAAAAATAAGGAATATCTTTTGGAATATACAATCCTCCATCTTCTGCTAATCCAGAAAGGATTGCATCACAAAAACCAATATTCAGATCAACATTGCGCGTGGAAATATATTTCATAAAATCTACCATCAAAACTAAATTTTTTCAAAAAAAGGAAATACTATACAGATAAACATATTCCCAAAGGGGATATAATCATTTTTTTTGTTCTGTTAATGTATATTAAAGTCCAATTCATTTATCATAGGTTAATTGTATCATATACTATTAAATATCAGAAAGATTATATAATGGTTCAAAGATGATGAAGGATTTAATGTGTTTATAATCCCGGGTATTGGTAATCCAGGTAATGAAATGACCGCCATAATCTTGCTTTTATGGCAGTTGATAGTATTTATTCATTTTATCAATTCTCTTCTTGGAAAAAAAATTCAGCACTGAAATATCCGCTGAAAATCTTGATGGAATAAAAACAATTCTAGTTAAGCCACAAACGTTTATGAATTCATCTGGAAAAATCCATTGTTGAAATAGTAAATTTCTATAAACCCTTGTTGAAAAATTTCCTGATCATACACGATGGAGTAGATCTTAAAATTGGAAAAAATACGCCTTAAAATTGGTGGCGGAGATTCTGGACACAACGGATTAAAATCAATCTGTGAATAATCATGCATTAATTATTTTATAGCCAATCTTGTTTTGCGGGTTCAACTGTTTCCTGTTTCCAAAACATATCATGCCTCACTCCAAAATAGCTTGTGTAAATAATCGTCATTCATAATTAAAAAAAGACTGATATTCCTCTGAAAAGTCCTTGCCCTTAGAAATATATACAATATCCATTAATTCATCAAAAAAACATTACTTATTAAATTGATCTCAAAAGAAAAAACCTATTATTCAATGACATATAATACTTGTAATAATTTGATTTGGTACTGTCAAAAAGGCACAATACTCCTTTTGCTTACAATATATAACACCAATAACTTTACAAAAAATAGAATCCTAATCTTTAGAAAATAAAATAACGTTCGTAAAAAAGAATATGTGGATGGATTATGGATTAATATCGGCTAAATAGGCATTTTCCAATAATTTACTATCAATACATAAAAATTATGTAATCGCATTAATGCAGAAGTCATCAAACAA
This sequence comes from Candidatus Liberibacter solanacearum CLso-ZC1, assembly GCF_000183665.1. Taxonomy (NCBI): domain Bacteria; kingdom Pseudomonadati; phylum Pseudomonadota; class Alphaproteobacteria; order Hyphomicrobiales; family Rhizobiaceae; genus Liberibacter; species Candidatus Liberibacter solanacearum. The sequence continues at coordinate 343,430 of NC_014774.1, read as the reverse complement.
ACCAATAATTACCTATAGCAATATAATAAATCGCGTATTTAGATAATAATGTAATAACAATACACTTTTTAATGCTGTTTCTTTCACATTTACTTCTCTGGCAAGGCATTAATTAACCGATTTTGATAATCTAATCATTAGATTGAAATGCATTGATCAATACCAATAATATCTCATTGATAATATGTTATACTTTTCACTCATAAAACGGCTTTAGTTAGCGGCATATAAATAACTAATCACTTCAATACTGCATTCAATTATGGATGATTATTTTTTAATTCCTCAAACATTGATTGTGCCAAAAAAGCTTGAGAAAGCTGTATACCCGGCAATACAAAATAGTATCCACCACCAAATGGCGTTATGTAACGCTCCAGGGGCTCACCATTAAGGCGGTTCTGGGTATCAATAAAACCTGTTTTTAAGTTTTTTTGATAAGCAACAAAGATCAATCCCATATTAAGCGAACCATTACTATTCACACCCAATGAATAGCTATAGCTACGACGCCTTAATTTTGCGGTATATCGTTCAGGATGACGCGGTTCTGCACGACGCATATGAGAATCAAATAATATGATATCACCATGTGGATCTTTTTCAAATTCAGGTGATTCCATTTCTTGTTTTTTTCCTATAGGAGCACCAGTTACCTTATGACGTCCAAAATCATTTTCCTGATCTTCTAATGGAGTTCTATCCCAAAACTCAAGACTAAAACGAATGAGACGTACTACTTGGTATGATCCACCCTTAGACCAAAATGGTTCATGATCCTTTTCTGTTACCCATATCAAATCATCCATTAACTTTGCATCATGAACTGGCGCATTACCTATCCCATCTTTAAATCCAAATAAATTGACAGGTGTGGCATTTTGATCAATATCTCGAGAAGGTAGGAAACCATCAATTTTCCATAATGGATATAGGTATGCAGATGTATGTCGTAAAATATCACGTAGCGCATAAATTACGCTTTCTTGACTATTTGCACAAATTTGTAACATTAAATCGCCACCATACCATTCTTTTTCCAATTTATCATTTGGAAAACTAGTCATATCTTTTAAAAAATACGGTTTAATCTTTTCAAGTCCAAAACGTGAATCAAACAAGCTATTTCCTAAGGAAACAGTAATTGTTAATGAATCAGGTTTTAAGTAAGAGCCTAGAATGCCAGATTCAGCGGGTGGCATCTTACGATTATGATTAATCGGTGCTGTTCGCGCTTTTGTTAAGTAAGCAATCCGATTAGTGAGTATTTTAAAAAGATTTTGTAATTCATCAAGTGTTTTAGCCGTAACATTCAAAGAAACAAATGATGCATTTTTCTGTTCGGATGTTATAACACCCGCCTGATGAACATCTTCAAAAGAAATGCTCTTCTCATAATTAGATGGACAGCCTCTTATATATTCTAGGATGATAATTATTAATAAAGTATAAACAATAATACCCAATGATAATATTTTAAATGCATTGCGTCTTAATATTTTATAATTTTTATTATACTTAATTTTCATATATTTTCTTTTAATATTAGTGATATACATCAATATTCAATTCAGATCTCAATATAGCAAGACATTCCGCTTGTTGTGATAAGATGGAATAAAGAACCATTTTATCTGTGAATCTTAATTGGAAATATGGACGATATCCCCCTTGCATGAGCTTGTAATGCGAAAGAATCTCATTTATATTACGGTAATTCTGCGAAATGGGGAGCAATACTTTTTCTGAGATAAAAGAAGAAAGTCTTTTAACTAACTCTTGAGATCCACGCACGTTAGAAGCAATATTATTGAGATCAGAAAAGCTATAAATACTTTCTTTGCCATTTATTTTGTTTTTAAGAATCATTTCAATAAAATCGCTAGCAGCTCGCACCATATCCAAAATGGTAAAATTATGGATAGATATGCGTTTTTTAAGGTCTCGTAACTGTATTAAAAGTTGATCTGTAGCATCTAATGCTGCTTTGATATCTTGCTGATTAAAGAGCTGATACTCAATAAAATGAAAACCTGTAAAGAGACGGTCTTTAACACCATCACGAAAATAATCTGCCCGAGCATCAATTATACGGTCAATATTACCAAATGAAATAACAATTGGGCGTATTGATTCATAGTGATAATAAGATTGAATATACGCCTGTTGTGCCGCTGCTAATTCACCTATTTGCAATTTTTTATTAACAATTTCTAGATTAGAAATCATCTCAATAGATTCTGAAAGGATAAAATCTAAATAGGATTTCATTGCTGGATGGTATTTTTCAGCGGTGGGGATATCTCCTTTGGCAATAATCATATTACCCTCTTCTATAGAAGCGAAGAACATTATATATACTACCATTAGAATGCCAATAGACAACATCATAACACTCAGAATTAGCATTCGATGAGTCAAACTACACATGTTTTGTATCCCGTGAAAACAAAGAAATTACAACGACCCAGTATATAATAAAAGCGATTACGCTTAATCCCGTAGGCTGCGACTGTAAACAATAGAGAAAAAATGAAGAAATAATATTTTCTATCAATCCTAGATTATCAGCACTCCATATAGGATAAATCAAAAATGACGGCAAAGAATAATCGAACTCAATCAATAGATTAACACTTTCTTCCATCGCTTTAAGCAATATGACAGAACAAAAAAATAGCAAAATAGCACTAGTGACTTTAAAAAAAATACGCCAGGAGACAAAGCGGCTTGTCAGCAAGAACACATATAGAGTTATAATTGCACATATTGCGCCACCCGCAATCTCCATAAAAAATTTTAGTGCATTGGATCGTGTAAGTAACATTATCAAACCAGAAAGGAAAACTATAATCTCACTACCTTCTCGAGCAATGACAAACATGGTGATTAATGTAATACCCCACCAATTATAGCGTGCAACATTGCTTTTTATATTTGATTCGATTGTAGAACTTCCGTAGTTATTTACACAATAGACTGTGTGAACGATCAAGATACAAGCCATAAACTCCATAAAGATCATAAACAGCGCTTGTCTTGTATTATCAAGAATATTAAATATACCGTATATTAACAGGGCTAATAAGATAGAAGAAAATATACCAAGGGCAATACCCATCCAGAGAAATTTTATTCCGTTATGCACATCAGGATGGCGCTTAATCCAAGAATAAATTATACCGATCACCAGAAGCGCTTCGAAGCTTTCACGCCACACAACAAATAAAACTTGTCCCATACAACACTACTCCATCGCGATTATCTCACCTTTTGGATGAGACGGATGAAAGTCATCAAAAAAGGTATAAGTGCCAGATTTAAGAGGAGCAATCACCACTACAGAACTTGCATTTGGCACCAATACTTTCTCTTTACGCAACTGAGTGCTTTCAAATTCGGATGGTTCAGTCCCCGTATTAGTGATTTTAATACGAATAACCGTTTCTGATGGCACTTTTATTACACGAGGATTGAAAACACCATCCTTCATTTCTAACTCAACAGTAATTTTTTCATAAGCAAAAATAGGAACTGGTATTAATATAAACAACACCACTAATCCTAATATTTTTCTCATGAAATCGTTCCAAAGAAAATAATTTACTTATTCAAATCTATTGATTCTTGTATTAATAATTTTGTTTGCGACCCAAACCTGAATATGTAAAATCCCACGAAATTTCAAATGGATCAAACCATGGAGAAACGCCTGTTTCTTTATCAATGTGGCGACCAAATTCTACCTTTTTATTATGAGAAGATGGGTATATTTTATAGGTAACACGATATTTACCATAACCGTTTAATTTAATATTATCACCGTAATGGGGACCATCAGAGGCAATCATTGGCATAAAAGTTCCCGATTGTTCTTGAGAATCTACACCTATCTTAGAAATCGAATATTCAATAGTAAGATAAGGAATCCAGTCACCTTCTGCAAAACCATTTGGATTGTCTTGAACGGCATGGATATCGGCCTCTAAGTGAATATCAGATTTATCCGCAGCAAGATGATGTTCTGAATTAATATCCATAGTAATGGGCTGCAAATAAACAGCTTGGATTTCCATACCATTTTTAATGGTAGGATGACCAACAGGATACTCCTTAGCAAAAACAACCGAAGAAAAAAGCATTAAACATAAAGTGACGCTGTAATAAACGAATCTCATTTTTTTTCCAATATAAACACATAAAATTAAAATAATAAAAATAAAGATAAAGATAAAGATAATAAAAACATCTTCGTGTAACATTGTTATGCAGAATATTCAAGATAAATTTATAGAAAATTAATCAATAACGATACCAATTTTAAATCACTTATTTCCTAATAAAAACTATTCAAGGTTATAATGATATTGTGTATCTATTATTCTGTAAAAGAAATCCATAACTGATTGATAAGATGAACTATTGACACATAAATATTCAAATAAAGATGCCAATTTATTAGAAACAAAAAGTGGTATTGCCATAGATTTTTCACTTTTCAATTTTCTTCTAAGAGCTTCCAATGATTAAGATATTTCAGAAAAATGAAAAACGCGGGAGAACAATGGGACCGCTATAATCGTATTAGCTTGCAAAAGGCAAAAAATTGGTTCTTAAGGAAATAATCAAATCAGTGACTATTCAAGAAATTATACCAAATCCTTCTATCATAGCTTCTTGACTTTCAATGTTAGTACTTTAGTTATGAATTTCATTAAGAATAGAAATAAGGAGAACAGTTTTTACTTCTTCTCCTTGCTCAATCATTTGAGCAATTTGTTTCTCAATATCTTCCTGTTGCCGAGATAATATTCGATATCATTTATATAGTTCTAAATCTTGTTCATAACTTTTACGCACATCTACAATATTGGCTTCTGTTGCTATACTCCAAAGTCATGCATCACGGATATCCTGATCAATATTGTGCAACAATTCACTAAAACCACCCATAAAATCAGCTGTTATAGTAACCCCTTGATTTTACATAGCTGTATTTATAGCATCCCGCGCTTTTGTCTATTACATGGATATTTCAATTAACTCCACCACTCCCAAACTATTTTATCCGTACCAAGACTTTAATTATTAATAATAACATACAAGAATATCCTGAGCACTACAAAGAAAGTGAGGGAAAAACAAAAAAACAACTAATATCTTATTCTTATAAGATGTTTTCAAATATCAGAAAGGTATTTCGATATCATTTACCAACTATTTTCATTTTACTACACAAATAAATTATCTTTTTATATTCAATAAATATAAAATTATTTTTTTTAATAATTTATAAACTAACTTCGGTAACCATGTTCTCAAGATTAAAAAGCATTAACTCGAGAATAAAGTAATCCTTCATGAACAAAAAGAGCCGTCTTGTTATTGATCAAAATAAAAATTCTATTTTGTCATGGAAAGATAAGATAATTAAAGGCAACAGTATATCAGTTCTAGAAAAGTTGCCTGCTAAATCCGTTGATCTTGTTTTTGCAGATCCTCCCTACAATCTTCAACTGAATGGAAAACTACATAGACCCGATAATTCTTTAGTCAATGCTGTAACTGATTCATGGGATAAATTTTCTTCTTTTGAGGCTTATGATGCTTTTACACGCGCATGGCTTTTAGCTTGTCAACGTGTTCTCAAGCCTAGTGGAACATTATGGGTCATAGGTTCATACCATAATATTTTCCGTATCGGAGCAATGTTGCAAAATCTAAATTTTTGGATATTAAATGATATAGTATGGCGCAAATCCAATCCAATGCCAAATTTCAGAGGACGTCGATTTCAAAATGCACACGAAACCCTTATTTGGGCGTCTCCTTCACCAAAATCAAAAGGCTATACTTTCAATTATGATGCTTTAAAAGCAGCTAATGAAGACGTGCAAATGCGTTCTGACTGGCTTTTCCCTATTTGTTCCGGCGCAGAACGCTTACGCAATAAAGATGGTGAAAAATTACACGCTACTCAAAAACCTGAATCTCTCTTGTCACGCATTCTCACATCTTCTACAAAACCCGGAGACTTTGTCTTAGATCCTTTTTTTGGATCAGGAACAACTGGAGCCGTTGCAAAAAAACTTGGCAGATCCTTTTTAGGAATAGAAATGGAGCAAGATTATATTGATATTGCGACCAAACGCATCGAATCCGTAAAACCTTTGGGAAATATTGAGTTAACTGTGCTAACAGGGAAAAAGGCTGAACCTCGCGTTGCTTTTAATCTCCTCGTAGAAAGGGGAATAATCCAAGCAGGCCAAGTTCTGACAAATGCCCAACGTAATATAAGTGCGATTGTCCGCGTTGATGGCACTTTAGTCTCTGGAGTTGAATCTGGCTCTATTCATCGTGTTGGCGCTAAAGTAAGTGGTTTAGAAACATGTAACGGATGGAATTTTTGGTATTTTGAAAAATATGGAAAATTACATTCAATTGACACGTTACGTTCTTTAGTACGCAAAGAGTTATACGCAATTGATAATAATGAGAAATAATCTATCCAACCTCTCTATCTATCTCCTTGTTTTTCTAGACAAAAAACGGAAACATAACGATTGAAAGACCTAGAGGATTATTCGAAGCAGATTAACAAATATAGACAACATTACACATGGATAATCTAATGATGCAAAGGGTTACAAGTGTCGCACGATCGTCGCAAATCACTAAGATATGGTTTATTCGCTGAATTTTTTGCTGCTATATTTTTACTAATAAAAGGATGGAAAATTATAGCTTTACGTTACCGTAACCGCCGCGGGGAAATTGATATCATTGCCCGTCGGAAGGATCTTATTATTTTTGTTGAGGTCAAAGCGAGAAAAAATTTTCAAGAAGGTATTGATTCTGTTTCCTATAATAGTTGCAAACGCATTCGTGCCGCTAGCAAAGTTTGGCTTGCACAGCGAGAAAATAGTCCATTACTTTCATATCGATATGATATCATTGCAGTGGTTCCTTGGCGATTACCGAAACATTTCCCGCATGCTTTTTAAGCATATACGCAATCATTTGCTTTTAAATTCTTTGAAATTTTGTCTTGGTTCATTTATAAAATACTGCTTAAAGCGAGCTAAAATTATATTTTTCTATTTGCATGGATAGAGTAAATATCTCAAAATCTATTATGAAAAATAATACAATAAACGGAATACATAATAATGAACGATTTAGTCAATAAAAACGATATTTCTCTTCTCCCCTTTGAACAAGCGGTATCTGAACTTGAAAACATTATCACAAAACTTGAGCGTGGTGACGTAACGTTAGATGAATCTATTTCCATTTATGAGCGTGGTGAAGCTTTAAAACTGCATTGCGAATCCTTACTCTGTTCTGCAGAAAAGAGAATAGAGCAAATAAAATTAAATCGTGATAATAAAATACAAGGCGTTGAACCTTTTGACAAAGAACTTTGAAAAAGCCATGTTAATTTTAGATTAATCTGAATAATGTTCAAAAAAGCATTTTTAATCTATAACTTAAGTATTTTTTACTAGAGGGAATCTATCTTTTAATAATTTTAATATAGAGCTAGATCTTAAAGGAGAAGTAATATGAGAACCTTGGATATAATCGCATCCCATTCTTGCTAGTTCTTTTGTATCTATTTCTCCATAGATATCTTTTGCGATTATCATCACCTCTAATTTTTTTGCTATTGAAACAAGCGACCGTAACATAGAAATACGCTTTGTTGTAGAACCGGTCATTAAAGATCCATTGAATTTTATCGCATCAAATGGCATATAGCCAAGATACGACAACAATGAACATTTTGTTCCAAAATCATCAAGAGTTAAACCAATTCCCATTTTCCTTAATTTATCAAGTAATAAGCAACTTTTTTCAGGATTTTCCATAACAATAGATTCAGAAAATGCTAATTTAATACCACTTGGCGAACAAAGTGTCTTAGAAATAATTGCTTGTATATATTCACATAGCGAATCATCTAGAAGAACGGTACTTCCAATATTAATAGATACAAAAATTGGGGGCATGTTTGCTTGATCGCGCCAATTGATGATATCCGCCGCAATACGTTCTAACATGAATAAATTTATTGATTTGATAATAGATAACTCTTCGGCAATAGACATAAATTTAGAAGAAGGAATATTACCAAATTTAGGATGATTCCACTGTAAAAGTGCTTCAAGCCCTACAATTTCTTCATCCGCCAATCGTATGATAGGATTATAAACAAGATATAATTCAGAATTTATTATTGCACGACTTAAATCTTCTTTTATTCTTAATTTATCGCTACGAAAAGATATCAAAGATGGACGAAATGATTCTATACAATTTCCCCCTCTATTTTTAGCATGATACATAGCTAATTCAGCATTTTTAAGCATTTCAGTTGACGTAATCTTAGAACTTGTCCAGGATACAAAACCAATCGATGCAGTAACAATAATTTCACGATTGAGAAGATGGATAGGCATAACTACAGCTTTACTCACAGTCATAGCAAAATCTGCTATCTTTGTGCGATCCTTTTCAGATGTAAGAATAATACCAAATCGATCACCTGAAAGACGTGCTAGCGTATCTTGAGATCTCAACAAGCTACGAATTCTTCTAGTTAAAACGACTAGAACATCATCCCCAATAGCAATACCTAATGTTCTATTAATCTGTTTATATTTATCAATATCCAAAACCATAACAGCAGGATGCAAATTATTGTCTACGGACAAACTAATAATCGTTGTGAGACGATCTAGAAAAGATTGTAGATTTGGTATTCCCGTCAAATTATCTTGAAGTGCATTGTATAGAATCCCATCGATTGATTTTTTCTGTACCGTTATATCATTGGCGATTCCGATACAACGCAAAATTTCACCATTAACATTTAAAACAGGACGAATCCGAAGCATTATCCAGTGAAATTGTCCGTCTTTCGCAAAAATTCTAAATTCGTGTTTTAATCTTCCTCGTCGATATTCTAAAAAGCTATCAAGTATAGTACGAAAACTATCTTGATCATCTAGGTGTATATGAGGCAACCAATTGCGTATCGCTCCATGCATGGAACCAGCAGCCAAACCCAATGTAGTCGCAATATCTGGTGTGGTTGTTACCTTATCGTGCACCACATCCCAATTCCATATAATATCTCCTGATCCCAATACTGCTAAAGACTGACACTCCACATCGGGAAAAATCCCCTGTGATATATTGCCACTTGTCAATACATGCTGAATTACCGTAAAACCTATTAATAGGATAATTAGCACTAAGCCACCATCAAGAGCTGACTGTATAATATCGTTGTCTAATCGCTTGGTTATAGCCATCCACGATCCAATTGACCATATAACAATCAGCATCCACGCAGGGATCAATAAAATAGAACGCTCATATCCTTTTTTCCCTAGATAAAAAATACAACACGTTCCCAATAAAACAATGCCACCAAAAGAAAGACGGGCGATACCCGCTGTCAGCGATGGATAATAGAAAGATATACAGAATAATATCGCTAAGCATGTAATCCAAGCAAACGTGATGTGTCCCAATTTAGTACGCCATCTATTCAAATTAAAATACGTAAAAAGGAAAATCAGCAAAGAAAGAGACAATGCCATTTCAGAACAAGCTCTCCAAATTGGCAATTCACCTGATGGAGAATTAATCAGCTTAGAAATAAATCCGAAATCAATGCAAATATATCCAAGAACAACCCATGCCATTGTAAAAGCAGAAACAAGCATCGAGCTTTTATTGACCATATAAAGAACAGTCAAGAACACCGCTAATAAGCTTGCAATGCCTATTATTATGCCTTGATATAATGTAAAAGAATTGACTGTATCTTTATAAAAATCTGGTTCCCAAAGATAGATTTGAGGCAAATTTGAACTAGTTATCTCCATAACAAAAGTAACAATAGCCCCTGGATTAATTGTAATGCGAAATACATCAGCATCAGGATTAGGCACACGATCTAACGAAAAACCTTCTGATGGAGTAACGGAAATAATACGACGAGATCCAAGATCTGGGAGGAAAAAACGTGATCCTACAAGACGGAAATGAGGCACAACAATTAAACGCTCAAGCTGACTATCAGAAGTATTAGCTAACGCGAAGACAGCCCAATCACCTTGATGCTTAATACTTGATGCGCTTACTTCAATACGCCTACTTATCCCATCTATATCTGCCGCTGTGAATACTTGAAAATTTTCACCTCGATTGACATAAATTTCTGTTACAGCAGTTAAATCTAACGCACTATCACTAGATGAAATCTTAATCGGCTCAATAGCAAAAGAAGGCAATGCCATCCAAAGAAAAAACATCACTAAAATCGAGAAATTATTTTTCAAAATGACTTCCCAAATAATTGCCTGAAAACACAAATATTCGTATACCTATAAAAAATAGGCTGCGATTACTTAAAATAGCATCACTTCGGCCAAAGGATACGAAACTGCATTCTAATTCTATTACATATTTTTTACCAAATTTTCCACAAATTCATCAAATTTTTTCACAATATCCACCACGTAATGTCTCAAAAAAACGAGCAATCTAATACTGATGAATATCCAAATAAGAAATCAATAAACTAATGAAAATTTTATCGTGGCTAACATTTTTATTTTAACTAATATTCATACACAATACAAACAAGAAATATTTTTATAATACAACCAATCTTCAAGGTTCTTCCGCAACAAATCCAAAAACAATATATTTTCGATATCAGTAGCTTAGTTAAAAAACAAAATACAATAAATGCCTTATTATTAAATGGTGCCCAGAGCAGGATTTGAACCAGCGACACATGGATTTTCAGTCCATTGCTCTACCAAGCTGAGCTATCTGGGCATCTGAAAGATAATATATGTTGGACTAATATGGTCATCCTTCCCACTTTTCATCCGCAAAGTAATTACATGCTAATCCAAAAACATTTTTATGAAGAAAAATCAAGTCTTACCAACTATGAAATATCTTCCTCTTTATTGAATGCCTCATTTTCCGTTCTTACAATGACATATCCATCACTCAACCAACGTGAAAGATCAATCGAACGACATCGCGTAGAACAAAAAGGATAAAATGCAGATACAGAATCTTTCCTACACTCAGGACAAAGACACCTTACTAATTCACAATCTGACTTTTGCAAGATCTTTCATCCTTTTTCGCCACCCTATATAACAAAAGTGCATATTATCCTATTTATACTAAATAGCCGTTATAATATAATTTTTTATTCAAAAAACAATATTTTACAAAATATCCCCTCTTTTAAAACGGAACATACTTCTGCAACAAAAAAACAACCATTGATTCCTAAAAAATTATTTAAAACGATAAGTAATCCGAGCTCTCGTCATATCGCACGGACTAATTTCTAATTTTACCCTATCTCCGACTGATATACGAATCCTATGCTTGCGCATACGACCCGAAGTATAAGCAATTACTTTTGACTTGCCAATAAGAGAGATAAAATCAATGTCCTTGGAATTCAATTTGGATCCTGAAGATTTTAAATCTGAATCTGAATCTGAATCTGAATCTGAATCTGAATCTGAATCTGAATCTGATTTACAATAAGAAGAGTTATCTTCAAGTGCAATTAGCTGCACACGAAAGTTAGCATTCGGCAATAATTCAGAAACAACAGCAGAAAATTCAAGAATTTCTTCTTTGGCCATATTATACAAAACATCCTATAAAAAACAAAAATTTATAGTTTTTACGCTATAAATAAATCTACATATACTCAACATTCTTTCCTCAGAGAATTAACTTTAAGGAAATATACCTTCTTTCTAACAAAAGAAAGAAACTATTCCTCATATACAAACTATGAAAGTACAGTTATTCCCCAATAAAGTAAAAAAGACGATAACTCCCATTACCACATAAAGACTAATGTAACAACTAAAAAATATTTTATTAAGGCATCTCCTTACAAAGAGACAATCAATTCAACAACACAGCTATTGTAGCTATATCTTAATGAAGATATAATAATAGCTTTGGCAACTTATGAGACCTTACTCTATCATAAACTATTTTAGGAATCAAAACCTCGTAATCGACATAATAGGAGTTATCCGCTTCACATTACATTATAACTTTTTGCTAATGTATACTACGCATACTTTCATCCATCGGCATCATATTATAATTAAGATGGTACATCACCCACATAGAACCAACGAAACAAATGGCAATGATAATAATGGTAAAAACCATCGCCATCACATTCCACCCATCTTCAACCTTCACATTCATATGCAAGAAATATACTAAATGAACTATTATTTGTGCAATAGCACATAGAACAATTACTAGATATGTCATGTTTTTATCTAGAAAAGAAGAGCCCTGCATTACCATTCCAAAAGGGATAGAGGTTAAAATCAAAGATAATATGAATCCAATCAAAGATTCTCTTCTTGTCCCATGAGAATGAGTTCTTTTATTATGATTATAATCCATCCCGTTTTCTTTCCACAAAAAATATCAAACAACACCCATAAGGTATACAAAAGAGAAAACACATATCCAAATTAAATCTAAGAAATGCCAAAACATAGATAGACACATCAAACGACGCCTATTGTCTGGGATAAGACCTTTTTTCAAAATCTGTATAACCAGAATAAAAATCCAAATAAGCCCAAAGAATACATGCAATCCATGAAGGGCAACTAAAGAAAAAAAAGACGATAGAAATGCAGATCGTTGAGGTGTCGCCCCCTTAGAAATCAAATGGGCAAACTCATGAATTTCCATCATAATAAAAATAATCCCGAAAAATGCTGTGACTAGCAACCAAAAAACTGTTTTATTCTTCACATCTTCGGAAGCCAACATGGCGAAGCTATATGATAGAGATGATAATAACAAAACAATAGTCGACACAAGGATATCCCTAATACCAAAAATATCTATCGGTGCCGGACCCGCTGCATAATTTTTTCCAAGAACAGCGTAAGTTACAAAAAAAACCGCAAACATTAAGCAATCGCTCATCAAATATATCCAGAAACCCAGATACGTCCCATCATGATGATCAATACAACTCCCCTTCTCCTCTTTGAGATAAAAAACAGGTGTATTGGGCGATTTTCCAATCTTTCGTTTGCTCATCTTAACAACGCTCCTTGTCTTGTTCCATGCTAATTTGTCTACAAGATTCTTCAGAAGATTCTACATCTTTCGCCGGTATTTCATATCCATGACTATAATTAAATGTATGAAAAATCGTATATAAGACAATTGACACAAAAGAAAGGATTGCTAACCACCACATATACCATACCATGGCAAAGGAAAATAAAAAGCTCAATCCCGCTAAAACAATGCCCGTAGCAGTATTCTGTGGCATGTGAATAGGCAAGAAACCATTAATTGGACGACGATATCCCTGCTCTTTCATATCACTCCAAGCATCTATTTTATGCACTACAGGAGTAAAAGAAAAATTATACATTGGTGCAGGAGAAGCAATAGACCATTCCAAAGTACGCCCATTCCAAGGATCACCACTCGTATCACGTAATTGAGCTCGATTTAGGAAAGAAACAATGAACGAAAGAATAAAAGAAAATATCCCTCCCGCTATCAGAACAGCTCCTAAGAGAGCCACAACATAATAAACTTGCAAAGAAACATCTTCATACTGACTCAAACGACGAGTCACACCTTTTAAGCCAAGAGCATAAAGCGGCATAAATGCAAAATAAAAGCCCATAAACCAGCACCAAAAAGAAACCTTGCCCCAGAAAGGATCTAATCTATAACCAAAGGCCTTAGGAAACCAATAGACAATACCCGCTAACAAACCAAAAACAACACCTCCAATTATAGTATTATGAAAGTGAGCAACCAAAAATAACGAATTATGCAACGTAAAATCTGCAGGAGGAACAGCAAGCAATACTCCTGTCATCCCACCTATTAAAAAGGTGAGCATAAAACCCAAGGTCCACATCATCGGAACCTCAAAACGTACTTTTCCAAAGCGCATTGTAAATAACCAATTAAAAATCTTGGCCCCTGTAGGAATCGCGATAATCATTGTCATGATTCCAAAAAAAGCATTTACGTTCGCACCAGACCCCATAGTAAAGAAATGATGCAACCAAACAGTGTAGGATAGAATTGTTATTGCTAGAGTTGCATAAACCATGGAGCTATATCCAAAAAGTCTTTTGCCTGAAAAGGTTGCCACTACTTCAGAAAAAATTCCAAAAGCAGGAAGTACTAATATATAAACCTCTGGATGCCCCCAAATCCAGATCAAGTTAACATACATCATTGGATTTCCACCAAGATGATTGGTGAAAAAATTAGTGCCTATATAACGATCAAGAGTTAACAAGAAAAATGTGGCAGTTAAAATAGGAAAGGCCGCTATAATCATGATATTAGAACAAAAAGATGTCCAAACAAATACTGGCATTTTCATCATTGTCATGCCTGGACACCGCAATTTTATAATGGTTACCACCAGATTTATTCCAGACAAAGTCGTACCAATCCCCGAAATTTGCAGTCCCCAAATATAATAATCAACTCCAACCCCAGGAGAATACGATATTCCAGACAATGGAGGATATGCCAACCAACCTGCAGAAGCAAATTCACCTATGAATAAAGAAGACATCATCAGCACTGCACCCATCGCAGTCATCCAAAAAGAAAAATTATTCAAGAAAGGAAAGGATACATCCCGAGCACCTATTTGCAAAGGAACTACAAAATTCATGACGCCCGTCACCATAGGCATCGCCACGAAAAAAATCATAATAACGCCATGAGCCGTAAATATCTGATCATAGTGATGAGCGTCTAGATATCCTTCTCCCCCTCCTGACGCTATCGCTTGCTGAAGACGCATCATAATAGCGTCAGCAAAACCTCGGAAAAGCATTACCAACGATAGTATTATATACATAATGCCTATCTTCTTATGATCAACGCTCGTAAACCATTCTTTCCATAAATAGCCCCAAAGACGATAATATGTAACAGTAACAATGGTAGCTATACCTACTAAAGCAACAACACAAAACGTTCCCAAAACTATAGGAATCTTATAAGGAAAGGATTCAAGTGTTAGACGACCAAACACGAATTTGTAGAAATCAACATTTTGCAACATTTATTCTTTCCTTATACAAAAAACCTCAATCATTTAAATACGCTAATTAGGATGCAAGGACAATCTTTCCGCCATATCTTAACCACGCAGAATCATCTTTGCTTTTCCCAGGCATAATCCTCGTCATAAACAAGAAAACGACGATCAATCCCTTTCACGCCTCCCCCTCCCATCGCATTAATACGCATCACTTCATCCATACAGATTTTATTAGGATGGACGCAAAAATTCATGATAGCAGAATATAAACCCGATTCTACAGAAGAAAAATAAATAACCGGATCTTTTTCCGAAGGCTTTTCTAATAAAAGATACCTTTGTCGATCAAGACAATTTCCTTGGCGCTTCACTTTCGCGACCCAATCGTCAAATCCCTTCTCCGATTTTCCATGAAATGTGAAACGCATATGAGAGAAACCTTTTCCTGAATAATTGGCGGAAAACCCACTATACGCACCTTCTCTATTCATGACAGCATGCAACTTGGTCTCCATGCCGGGCATAGCATAAATCTGTCCAGCCAAGCCAGGAATATAGAAAGAATTCATAACAGAAGATGCTGTAATCCTGAATTCCAAAGGACGATCAACTGGAACTACCAATTCATTAACCACTGCAATTTTCTGCTCCGGGAACAAAAAAAGCCATTTCCAATCTAAGGCCACAACTTCTACAATAAGGGACTTGCTGTTTTTTGGAATAGATTTGTTCTCACTTATTCTTTCTAAGGGAGCATATGGGTCCATACGATGAGTAGCGTCCCAAGTAATTGCCGCCAAACACCCAATAATTATAAGCGGAATAAGCCAGACAAAAAATTCTAATCGAGTCGAATGATACCATGCAGGATCATAATGGGCTTTCTTATTAGTAGCGCGGTACCGCCAAGCAAAAAACAAGATAGAAAAAAAAACCGGTACAACTATCAACAACATCAAGGAAACCGATATATAAATAAGACCAGCCTGTTGCGAAGCAACGTCCCCGTAAGGATTCATGACAACAAAGTCAAATCCTGAAAGGATTACAATTGAAAAAAACAAAGCAACAAATTTCATATTTTTAGTCATATTCGCCATCATCTAATGCAAGACGATCTCCAATAAAAATAAAGCGCCAAATTATCATTTTTGTATTAAATTACAGAAAACAAAAAGTATTACCGCAATAATTCACGTTAACTAATAGCACAGTATCCTTAACAATAATAATATTTTTTATCGCATTTATATAAACATGATTTTTTTTAAAAAATTAACAAAATGAAAATGTGAATTCTTCTTGACTTTATCAGCAACGACTCGTACGATTTCTATGATACTTGTATAGGATTACTATCTCTTTTTTACCTATGTCAATATTGTATCGTAAATGAAATGCGAGATGTTATGGAATAGAAAATGGCAAAAGCTGCAACTATAAAAATCAAACTCATATCGTCAGAAGGAACTGGCACTTTTTACGTTACTAAAAAGAATTCCCGCACCATGCCAAAGCAAATGGTGAAAAGAAAGTATGATCCCGTAGTCAGAAAACATGTAGATTTTACGGAAGGGAAGATCAAGTAACATAGGGTACTATTCACCCGCTATAAACCGAATTTGTGATAGAAATATGGGAATACTAAGCCCAAACTTAAATATTTCTGGTTTCAATAAAAACAGATATCTCTAATTTAAAAACGACTTATTGACAATCAAAAGATGAGGTTAAATATATAGCTAAGTGTTTTTTATTGCGATGTGTTACCAGATAGCAAGATGGCAACAAGTCAAAGACGCTTTTCTCCCAAAACTAGAAAAAAGCCTCGTCGTCCCTCCTCTCAAAAAATAATTTAGCCGAGACAACTTTAAAAAAATAATTACAGGGTGTATTGTTTGTTCACAGCTCCCTTTAAATATAGGCCACCTGCAAAACACAATTTTTCATCGATCAAAAATAATTTACCGCTAAATATGTATCAAAAAAATATTATTAAACTTAATTTCAAAACCACGCATAAAAAATGCGATACATCTTCACTTTCAGGCCTCTCCAATATACTTTTTAATCGTTTCCATAAAAATAGAAAGCGAAATTGGCTTGGAAATATATGCCTCACACCCCCCTTTACGTATCCTTTCCTCATCTCCCTTCATCGCAAAAGCTGTTACCGCTATCACAGGGATATCTTGAAGTTCATTGTCTTCTTTGATCTGCTTTGTGATCTCTAATCCTGATATTTCTGGCAATTGTATATCCATGATTATAATATCAGGCTTATGCTGACGAGCAATCTCCAAAGCCTCTAAACCGCTCCTTGTCTGAATAGACATATATCCAGAAGTTTCAATCAAATCCCTAAAGAGCTTCATATTGAGCTCATTATCTTCTACAATCATTACTTTTTTAGGCATTTCAATATCCCGATCATAATTTTTGTACTTTTCAAAAAATATAAAAATGCATCAGAAAAAAATGCCTATTTTATCTTTATTCATAATTCTCTCAAATAAAAAATTGAGTTGTTAACCACTCCACCCACTATAGCAATGCCCTCTAAATATAAAATTAAAAACAGCCCATTAAAATTCTTTATGATCGTCTAAATTTATCATTTATAACCTAATATATGCTCACATAAACGCACCTTAATTCTATTATCATAAGGAAAATGCAAACACTAAGCTCATCCCTAAACAATAAATATAAATTACATATTAAATTTCTATGACTAAACAAATCGAATCATCAAATCAAAATATTTAAAACAATTATTTCAATTAGGAATCTTTCTCTATCATGCTATCAATTATTTTTGAAAAAACTTCTTCTGACATATCGCCAAGGTAAAGATTACCTCCAATAAAAAAAGACGGAGTAGAATTAATTAAAAGCTTCTCAACAGCAATCTTATTCCCAGTCTTAATATCATCTAGAATACTTTGGTTCCCCAGACATGAATCAAAATCATTCCGCGAAAAACCAGCAATTTTAGCCATATTAAACATCGATTCTCGATAATTTTTTGATTCTATCCAATCATTTTGCTTTTTAAATAGCATTGATACGAAACCAAAATAACCGCCTTTCACACGATTTTCCGCGCATCGTGCTAACATACTTGCAGCGGTAGAAACAGAATCCAAAGGAAATTCTCGGAAAATAAAGCGTACTTTACCTGTTTTTATGTATTTATCTTCAATCTTTTTAAAGGTTTTATTATGAAATTCCGCACAATGAAAACACGTCATTGATGCATATTCAACTATTGTAAGCGGAGCATCTTGTCGTCCAATTGATATCTCTTCCATGGCATGAGGAGAAGCAGCAAGTAAAATATCCACATCTATCATACTGTAGGGAAGCGGTAACGCATTAGAGGAATTTCTACTTTTTGTATAAAAAAAGACAGATCCCACAACAAACACTACTGCGATGCATAAAGCCCCTATTTTAGCCGTTTTCATAACTACCTTTTCTCCCGTTTAAAAATTACTTCTAACATCAATATCATTGTCACAAATTTATTATTAACTGCACCAGTACCAACTCACATCCCCTATAAATAGGAAAATCCGATCACCGCATGACCAAACCGGACCAACGCTTTTTTTAATGGCTCATCCTTAATTCCTTCAGTCATTTTTTCGATTTTTTTACAGTCATTTTCTCTCAAAGAAGGAATCGCACAAGGAGAATCTTGATTCGTGATGCCTACGGGTTTCTGAAGAAAGCGAATTTTTTTAATAGCACAAAATCCAAAAAAAACATTAACGTTTCTAATGATTTTCGACTGATCGTGCATCAAAAAAAGAGCATATGGACCCTCACATGCAATAACTAAAATTCCACCGATATTGCTTGAAAAATCTCGTTCATCAGCATAATCTCTACGCGGCCAAATTATTTTTTCCGGCTTACAGTGCTTGGCAACATCGTCTCCCACCAACTCACTCCATACACCGATAAGAGATATACTTATACCTGCTCTACGACGTAAAAAGGGATCTAATAAATCATCAATAATTTCAGAAAAATGCATCATACCTTCACAATCCTCTTTAATCCCTATCATACTAACCTAATAATTATATAAATAAATGAAAAAATATCTTGTTATAAAAATTTCTACTTTCATCGTTGAAAACAAAATATTTCTACGATAAAAATAGTGTAATTTTACATTTTTTAATTTATTAAAAAACAGATGATAATCTCATAGTTATATCCTATGCTCAATATGAAATTACAGTGAGACTTAAAAAATCATGCCTCAATATGAGAATACAATTCAAATCGATATTCTCAATTGGTACGATATTAATCACCGGACACTTCCTTGGAGAATCCCTCCTAAAACCAACAAATCTAGTTTACCTGATCCTTATACAATATGGCTTTCTGAAATAATGTTGCAACAAACAACCGTTACAACAGTAGAGCCATATTTTAAAAAGTTTATGCAAAAATGGCCCACAATATTTTGTCTGTCTTCTGCAACAGAGGAGGAAATTTTATCTGCATGGGCAGGACTTGGATACTATACACGAGCAAGAAACCTCAAAAAATGCGCCGACGTTATCGTACAAAAATATGAAGGAGATTTTCCAAACAAAGAAGATATTCTTAAAAAACTTCCTGGTATAGGAGATTATACGGCATCCGCCATAGTTGCCATAGCATTTAATCATTTTGCAGTTGTAATAGACACCAATATTGAACGAATAATATCTAGATGCTTTGCAATCACCAAATCCCTTCCTCTCTATAAAAAAACAATAAAAAGCTATGCTCGTACAATCACCTCAGCATCCCGCCCAGGAGACTTTGTTCAAGCTATGATGGATTTAGGAGCGCTAATCTGTACTGCTAAAAAACCTTTATGCCATTTATGTCCTATTCAAAAAAAATGTTTAACTTTTTCTAGAGGAGAATCTCATCTTCTCGGCATAACTTGCCCTAAAAAAAAACCCGCACGCGTTGGTGCTATTTTCCTAGCAATTACATCCGACAACCGTATCCTTCTTCGCAAAAGAACAAAAACGCGCTTATTGAAAGGAATGGATGAGCTTCCAGGAAGTGATTGGAGTGCAAAAAAAGATGGAGAAATTGATGTTGGAAACGCCCCTTTCTTAGCAAATTGGACTTTATGCAACACAATAACTCATACATTTACCCATTTTAACTTAAAGCTATTCATTTGGAAAACAGTTGTGCCCCAAATCATATCGATACCAGAAAGTAAATGGTGTTACGTGCAAGATCTCACAAATATTGCCTTGCCAACTGTCATGAAAAAAGCCATCTCTGCGGGAGGGATCAAAGTACCCAAATAAATTAAATAAATAATTCGTTGTCAACAATATTACTTAAAAATTCAAGTTGCCAAAACCAATTTTCCCTTTATCTAAAATGTAATCGCTGTCAGAGATCGTTCAAATCAAAAACTACTCAATAGCACGGAAATGTTTTGATAATTTTAATCCTTGAGCTTGATAATTAGATCCTCTTGTGTCGCCATAAAGATTCTCCGGCTCCTTCATCATAGACTCATATCTAAGTCGTCCAATAATTTGACTATGCTCCAAGAAAAAAGGAACATACGAACGCACCTCTAAAACAGCTTTTGCCCCAGACCCTTCCGGGTATCCAAATCCAGGATCAAAAAAACCAGCATAATGAACCCTAAATTCCCCTATCAGAGGGTTATATGGACACATCTCAGCTACAATTAAAGGCGGAATCTGCACAAATTCTTGCGATGCGAGAATATAAAATTCATTTGGATAAAGAACCAGTCCATTTCCTTCTTGGGAATACAGAGGATCCCAAAAATCAGCAATATCGTATGCCTTTTTAGAATCAACGTCGATTGCTGCTGTATGGCGTTTACTTCTATATCCTATAATTTGCCCACTGTTCCCTTCTCCCTTAAGATTCACAGATAAAGCAATACCTTCGTCTGAAAAATCAACTATGCCACCTTGAATTAAAGGTTTTTCTTGATGTAACAACAGTAATTTTTCTTTGGAAAAAACCTCTCTCTTGTACATGAATCTAAGCTGCGACAAACGAGATCCAGTCCTAACAGTAATCGGAAAGCTTAACGATAAAATTTCCAAATAAAGCCTTCCACAATAGTTTGCAGGAATGCAATCAAACTGCGAGTTCCTATCAACTAACACACGGGCTAATACATCAATTCTTCCAATAGAACTCTTAGGGTTTGCATAAGCATACATGCCCCCTTGGAGCTTAAGACTCTCCATTAGCGGAACAATATATACACAATTTTCCTCTAATACAGCTCCTTCTAAAAGGTCTATTTCATGTAACTTAAATCGCTCTATTCTATCTAATACCAAACCTTCATCCTTGGGCAAAAAACTTGCACTAACGCGATACGCTTTTGCAGAAAGACGCAAATCAAGGCTAGAAGGTTGCACCTGATCTTCTGCTAATGGACAATCAGCAATAATCTCCCCGTTTGCAACCAATTCAGTTATAAATTTATCTGGTAAGACTCCTATACCCATTTTGTGTCTATCCATGCTCCACTTAATACTATTTTTATAAAAATATTTACTATAATATCACAATTAGGATTTCATAATACCGCACCCATACCCGCACCTCTTGGAGTTTAAAGTTCTCCATTAGTGAAACTAATCTCTACAATTTAGCTCTAAAACAGATCCATGTAACTTAAACAGCTCTATTTTTTAACACCAAACAAATCTTCTGCCAATGGATAATCAACAATAATCTCTCCGTTTGCAAACAATTTAGTTATAAATTTGTCTACTAAGATCCTATGCCCATTTTGTGTCTATCCATGCTCCACTTATACTATTTTTATAAAAATATTTACTATTTAATCTCACAATTAGGATTTCATAATCCTGTACCCATGCCAACGCCTCATAAATATTTGCTTCAATTGACTTCCAAAGTTTTCTTATTTAGAGTACCGGTTATATTGTGTATTAAATCGTGAAGGGCCTTTAGGTTATTGATCAAATGAAGCGTACGTATAATCCCTCTAATATTGTCCGAAAAAGGCGCTGCGGTTTCCTTGTTCGAATGTCTACACGCAGCGGAATCAAGTTAATGGCTCGCCGAAGATCTAAGGGTCGTAAACGCTTGTCTTTTTAACGATCTTTAAATGTTGTTTCTATGCTAATTGCGGATGTATACTGTCAAAATGCTAACTATGAATTTTCAGATGCGTGGATGAGCAATATCTCTATACTTAAAAAATGCAGGCAATTTGCCTTAGTAAAAAAAGGGGAATCGAGGAAGGGTCCTTATTTTTCCTTAGAAGTATTGAACAATAACAATCCTAAAGGATTGTCACGTATAGGATTTACCGTAACAAAAAGACAAGGTTGTGCGGTTGTGCGCAATCGGATACGTCGCAGGCTAAAAGAAGTGGTTCGACTTTGTTCGAAAGATATTTTAAAACCTGGACACGATTATGTGATTGTTGCTAAACGGGATACCCTACTTGTCCCTTTCAAGGAACTCTGCACTCATTTCGTTGAACGTGTCCGTTACAATAAAAGGTTGTATCGTTCGGGAAAAATTTTCTCTAGGGAAACATGATGGAAAAAAATTGGAACTATTTTGCTGCCATTGCAATATCTGTGGCTATTGTATACGTTTGGCAACTCGTATATGTTCAACCTCGCATTGAGGCAATCAAAGAAGGAAAGAAGACTCCCCTCACTATAGAAAAACAATCTATTCAAAATACTATTGTTCCTATAGATAATCGTGCGCAAGCTTTATCTCGTTCCCCTCGCGTTGAGATTAATAGCCCTTCTCTTGCTGGATCTATCAATCTAAAAGGCGCTCAGTTTGATGATCTTAGCTTAAAAGGATATCGTGTTGATGTTTCTCGCAATAGTCCAATGGTCGCACTTTTAAATCCACTTAATACAGAAAACGCCTATTTTGCTGAGCTGAATTATATTTCTACAACCAATACCACGGTATTTCCTAATGAAAATACTGTCTGGAATCTGGTTTCTGGTCAAGTGCTCACACCTTCCAGTCCAATAAAATTAGCCTTTAAAAGCGCAAATAATATTTTGTTTGAACGCATAATATCCTTAGATGAAAATTACCTTTTTACAATAGTTGATACAATAACGAACAATGGCACGAATCTTATTAGTTTTTCCCCGTATGGAAAAATAACACGTTACAAGCTACAAAAGGAAAGCAATTCTTTTGGTGTACAAGAGGGATTTATAGCTGTTTTAGGAGATCAATCTCTTATAGAAAAAAAATATTCCGATATTGAAAAATCCAGCGTATCTAATTTTCATGAATCTAATAGCTGGCTAGGAATATCAGATAAATACTGGGCATCCGCCTTTATCCCGCCCAAGGAAAAATCATTTCAAAGCCGATTTGATTATTTTTCTGATGGTCGAGCTCGTTATCAAGCAAATTTTAAAATTAATGAAATTATTTTATCTCCTGGAAAATCTACCAAAACAACAAATTCATTGTTTGTAGGAGCCAAAGAGCTTCCTATAATTCAACATTATGAAAAAGAATTGGAAATTCCGCGTTTTGAAATGCTCATTGACTGGGGATGGTTTTATTTTATTGCAAAACCTATGTTTGCGCTTATGAGTTATTTTTATAATCTTGTAGGCAATTTTGGAATTGCGATTATGCTGACAACAATTTTTGTCAAAGCTCTATTTTTTCCACTAGCGAAGAAACAATATGTTTCTACCGCTAATATGAAAAATATTCAGCCAAAAATAGATGCGTTAAGAGAGAAATTTAAGCAAGCTTCTCCTCAAGTATTACAAAAAGAAATGTTGCAATTATATAAAACACATAAAATCAATCCTCTTGCAGGATGTTGGCCTATATTGCTTCAAATTCCAGTGTTTTTTGCTATCTATAAAGTGATTTCTATCTCTTTGGAAATGAGACATGCTCCTTTTTTCGGATGGATTCAAGATCTTGCAGCGCCTGATCCAACCAATATTTTCACCTTATTTGGCATTTTACCATTTCAACTGCCGGAGTTTATACATGTTGGTATTTGGCCTATAATAATGAGTCTATCCATGTTTTTACAACTGAAAATGAGCCCTCCTCCTACTGACAAAGGACAAGCAATAGTTTTGAATTGGATGCCAGTTGTATTTGTTTTTGCACTCTCTTCTTTTCCCGCTGGATTAATTATATATTGGTCGTGGAGCAACATTATATCTATCATTCAACAAACAGTGATCATGAAAATGTACGGTGCTAAGATTGATATAATAGATAGATTACGCTCTATGTTTGCAAAATCCTCTAATTCTAAATAACTACATATAATTGTTGCTGTTTTATTGCAAAACGATCTAAGACGGATAAAATTATTGATAAATCAAAAAATTTTTACCAAATCTATGTGGATTTTTTTAAGAGGAGTCCCAGAGATGAGGCTGTTACCTGAAGAAGGACCTCCTGAAATAGCTTTTTCTGGACGTTCTAATGTTGGAAAGTCATCCTTAATCAACATGTTGCTTAATAGAAAAAATCTAGCAAGAACATCTAATTCTCCTGGACGAACTCAAGAAATAAATTTTTTTATTCCAAGTGATTGTTCTGGAAGAAAAGACAATCTTCCTACAATGACTTTAGTTGATATGCCCGGATATGGTTATGCTAAAGCACCGAAAAAAAATGTTGCGGCATGGGGTAATTTAGTTGTTAGATACTTACGTGAACGCTCAACACTAAGATGTGTATATCTATTGATTGATTGTCGTCATGGGATAAAAAAAATAGATCAGGATGTTTTTGCCCTTTTAGACAAAGAAGCTGTTTCTTATCAAGTTATTCTTACAAAAGCCGATAAACTGAGCCCTGCTATGGCACAAGAAAAATTGGAAAATACTAAATCTCTATTACAGAATCATCCTGCAGCACATTCAGACGTAATTCTCACTTCTTCTATCAAAGGAAATGGAATAGAAATGTTACGAAAATCAATTCTTGAAACAATAATTTATTAGCCATAAAATTGGATTGTCGAAAATATAGAATTCTACCAATATTTTAATGAATATTTGTATAAAAATTTGTTTTACTTTTATACTTAACAATTGATTGCAATAGAGTGCTTGTTAATGACGGAAAATATATATCAATTTCACACAGATATTCTAGAACAAGCTCTACCATTCGTGCAGTTTTATGAAAACGAAACCATTGTCATAAAATATGGTGGGCATGTCATGGACTGCGTAGAACTAAGCAAAGGTTTTGCTGACGATATCGCTCTTTTAAAAAAAGCAAATATTATTCCTATTATTGTCCACGGAGGAGGCCCGCAAATAGGAGCTGTACTCGAAGAAATGGGCATGGAGTCCAAATTTAAAAATGGTCTACGTATTACAGATCAAAAAACAGCAGAAATCGTTGAAATGGTTCTTGCTGGATCAATTAATAAAAAAATAGTTTCTTTAATTAATCAAACCGGGACTTGGGCTATCGGCATATGCGGGAAAGATGGCAACCTAGTATTTGCGAAAAAACACCTCATAGATTCACTGTCAAATACCAATAAAAAAGTAGATCTAGGTTTTGTGGGAGAGATAATAGAGATCAATCGCACTATTCTTGATTTATTAACAAAATCAGGAATAGTCCCAGTAATAGCCCCTATCGCGCCTGGACGCGATGGCTCTACTTATAATATTAATGCAGATACCTTCGCTGGAGCTATAGCCGGAAAATTAAATGTTATCCGCCTTTTATTTCTTACAGATGTTCCTGGAGTTCTTGATAAAAATGGAGAATTAATTAGCAAACTATCTATAAAAGAAGCTCGTACTCTGATTAAAGATGGTGTTATTTCTGGGGGTATGATTCCTAAAATTGAAACTTCAATTGAGGCTATTGAAAATGGCGTAAAAAGCATTGCTATTCTTGATGGAACAAAACCTCATTCTATTCTCATGGAAATATTTACTAAAAATGGCTCTGGAACACTTTTAGTTCCTTAGATGTTTTGTTGATGAATATTAATTTTTGCAAAGCTTATTTATCGGTTAAAAATATTTTTATAAAACCATATGTATGGATATTCCCCTAATAGTCAATTATTGACTCTAATGTCACATAATATACTAAAATAAAATAATTGGTCATGGTATTATTAATCTCAAAATTCTGAATTCTATTCCTATCCATCTCTTTTCCATTTGAATTATCGTATGAATTCTTATATTTTTCAATTAATAAATTATAATTTGACAATATATATTGTTTTATAATAGAAGTACAACTATATGTATTCCTATTGATTATTCCACAACATCCCGTAGCGTTCTCTAAAATGTGAAGGTTTCTATATTCTGAAGATAATGCTCCTTTCTGACAAATATTGAAGAGAAACATATGTGTAAATCTAATGCCACTTCAAAAAAAGAATGTGACAATAAACCAAAAACTTGGACTTTCAAAGAAGTCCTTCAAATATACCAAATGCCATTTAATGATCTTTTGTTTTGGTCTCACACGGTTCACAGAAAAAATTTTGAACCAAACCATATCCAGCTTAGTAAGTTGCTAAATATTAAAACAGGAGGATGCCCAGAAGATTGTGGTTATTGTAATCAGTCTGTACATAACAAAACAAAGTTAAAAGCTTCAAAACTGCTAGACGTTGATCAGGTTCTAAAAGAAGCGCAACTAGCTAAAGAGAATGGAGCTACTCGTTACTGTATGGGAGCTGCTTGGCGTGAACCTAAAAAACGTGATATTGCTGTTATTGTAGATATGATCCGAGGAGTAAAATCACTTGGACTTGAAACATGTATGACGCTTGGAATGTTATCTTCTGAGCAAGCTCAAGAACTCTCTGAAGCAGGGCTGGATTACTATAATCACAACATTGATACTTCTGAAAGATTTTATCCTAATGTCATTACTACCCATACTTTTGAAAATCGATTACAAACATTAGAAAATGTTCGTAAATCAGGTATTAAGGTGTGCTGTGGTGGTATATTAGGGCTTGGGGAAACGACTGACGATCGTATTGATATGCTCATTACTCTAGCTAATCTTGCAACGCCACCAGAAAGTATTCCAATTAATTTGCTGATTCCAATCCCAGGATCAAAATTCTCAGAGAACAAAAAAGTAGATCCAATTGAATATGTCCGTATTATCGCAGTTGCTCGTATATTGATGCCAAAGTCACGCCTACGTTTGGCTGCAGGACGTGTAATGATGTCAGATGAACTGCAAGCTCTTTGTTTTTTTTCTGGAGCTAATTCCATTTTTGTAGGAGATACGCTGTTAACAGCTAAAAATCCTAACTACAACAAAGACACTATCCTTTTTGATCGCCTTGGATTAATGCCAGATTTAAATATATGACAACTGTAAAAATGTCTTTTTATGAGGAAAGACTGAAAAAAATTAAATCAAAAGGACGTTATCGTCAATTATTATGCCATCAAGATAAATTTGATTTAACTTCCCATGATTACCTTGGACTATCGTCATCTCCTTTATTAAGAGAAAAAATATTATCTTCTCTCAGCTCTGATATTCCTATCGGATCAGGTGGTTCAAGATTACTTCGTGGGAACTATAAACAACACATAGAATTAGAAGAGGAAGCAGCTGATTTTTTTGGATTTGAAAAAATGCTCTACTTTGGAAGTGGGTATTCAGCAAATCTCGCAGTTCTTTCAACTTTACCACAATCAAACGATCTTATCCTCTATGATAAATTAGTGCATGCAAGTATTCGTGAAGGAATAGAATTAGGAAAAGCACAATCTATTGCTATTCCTCATAATGATATACATGCCTTTACTGATGCTATTAATAAATGGCGTGGAAATGGAGGGCAAGGATTCCCATGGATTGTAGTCGAAAGTATTTATTCCATGGATGGAGACAAAGCGCCATTAAATGCTCTTACCAAGCTTGCTAATGATTATGATGGGTTTCTTTTTGTGGATGAAGCTCATGCTACTGGAGTTTGTGGTCCATTGGGTAAAGGAAGAGCATACAATATAAAAGAACGACATAATGTAATTGTAATGCATTCTTGTAGCAAAGCTCTTGGAACATCGGGAGCGCTCGTGGGCTCTAATAAAATATTGTATGATTATCTTATAAATTATGCCAAACCATTTATTTATACCACATCTCCTTCCCCGCTTCTAACAATAGCTACACGAGAAGCTCTACGAATCCTCAAGAGAGAACCAACTCTACATAACTCTCTTCTGAATCTTATTAATTTTACAAATAAAATTTCTAATAAAAAATTAGGTTTTTCAAGCCAAACCCACATACAACCGATTATCATTGGAAATGAAAAAGTAGCTCTGAACATAGCAAAAAAGCTTCAAGAAAAAGGTTTCGACATTCGTGCAATTCGTCCTCCAAGTGTACCAATTAATACAGCACGCCTGCGCATCAGTATTACGTTAAACATAGAAGAATCTACAATTATAAAATTTTTTGATATTCTTCCTCAAATTATTTCAGAGGAAAAATTATGAATTTACGTTTAGTCGTTACCGGAACAGATACATCCGTTGGAAAAACAATTTTTTCATCTGCGCTAGTACATGCATTGAATGCATACTATTGGAAACCAATCCAAGCCGGAATGAAGGAAAAAACAGATAGTGAAATTGTCCAAGAAATGGGACGTGTTCCACAAAG